>JBOHAD010000082.1:0-9612 GCA_050697555.1 Gaiellaceae bacterium
CCTCCGCGGCGGCGAGACGGTGCTCGTCCTCGGGGCGACGGGCACGGTCGGCCTCGTCGCCGTGCAGGCGGCCCGCATCCTCGGTGCGGGGCGGATCGTCGCCGCCGGACGAAGCCCTGAGGCGCTCGCGCGGGCAGCCGAAGCCGGCGCGCACGCGACGGTCCGGCTCGACGGCGGTGACCTCGTCCGCCGCCTCCGCGAGGCCTGCGGCGAGAACGGTCCCGAGGTCGTGATCGACCCGCTCTGGGGTGATCCTGTCGCGGCCGCGCTCGAGGTCGCCGCGCCGGGCGGGCGCGTGGTCAACGTCGGCCAGTCGGCCGGGCCGGAGACGACGATCCGCTCTGCGGACGTGCGCGGCAAGCAGCTCGAGATCCTCGGCTACTCGAACTACGCAGTGCCTCGGGACGTCCTCGCTCGCGAGTACCGTCGTCTCCTCGAGCATGCGGCCGCCGGCGACGTCCAGGTCGACGTGGAACAGGTGCCGTTGGCCGACGTCGCGGCCGCCTGGCGCCGTCAGGGAGAGGGCGCGGGCAAGAAGCTCGTGATCGTCCCTTAAAGGCTCTGTAAAGGTTCGTTGACAGGCAGGGGGTTCGCCCTCACACTGCGCGCGTCAACTGAGGGCCGGCTGACCGGCGACCTGCGTCGCGCTCGGGGTGCGCCCTCGTCGGACAACCGAACGCAGGAGGTCCCCCCCGGTGAGAACCCTCGTTCTGACCCTGATTGTGGCTGCGTCCATTCTCGTCGTCGCGCCCGTGGCGGAGGCGCACGGGCGACTGCTCGCCCCGCGCGGGAAGTGCGGCCAGGCCGAACGCAAGATCTGGATGTCGGGCGGTGCCCAGCAGCGCGCCATGCACTGCCTCGTCAGGTACGCGCGCCGGCTCGCCGGACGGGCCCGGCTCCGGGGCTCCAGGCAGCTCAACCGAGCCGCCGAGAAGAAGGCCAACCGCATCGTCGCCTGCCGCCGCTTCTCCCATACACCCTGCGGGCGCTCGTTTTCCAGCACCTACCGGCGCACCGGCTACGGACGGGGCTCGTGGGCGGTCGGCGAGGTGATCGCCTGGGGCTCCCGGCGCCGTGGCAGCGCGCGGTCGACCATACATTGGTGGCTGCACTCGTCCTCGCACCGCCGGACGATCGTGCGCCGCTGGCGGGACGTGGCCGTGGGTCGGCGGCACGAGCGGTCGCTCTGGGGGTACCGCCGCGTGACCGTCTGGGTCGGGAGCTTCGGGCGACCCTAGATGGTCGCTAAAGGCCGGCGATCTCGTCGGGCCGAACCGGGACGCGCGGGAGCTCGCGGCCGGTGGCGTCGCGTAGCGCGGCCACGATGGCGGCGGTGGAGACGACGGTCGGAGGCTCCCCCACGCCCTTGACCCCGTAAGGGGCGTCCGGCTCGGGATCCTCGATCAGCTCGGCCGTCACCGGCGGCATGTCGAGCGCCGTCGGGATGAGGTAGTCGGTGAAGCTCGCGTTCGTGATGAGGCCGCCGCGCGTCTGGATCTCCTCCATGAGCGCGAGGCCGAGGCCCTGCGCCGTGCCTCCCTCGATCTGACCGTGGACTGCCTGCGGGTTGAGGGCCTTGCCCACGTCCTGGGCCGTTCCGATCCAGACGACGCGGGTGAGGCCGAGCTCGACGTCAGTCTCGACGACCGCGCGCATGGCCGCGCAGGCGAAGGCGACGTGGGCCACCTCGCCGCGGATCTGCCCCGTCTCCGGGTCGAGCGGAGACGTCTCCCGGTGCCGGTAGGTGCGCTCGACGTCGATCTCCTGGCCGGCGCGGAGCGAGCCGCCGCGGCGCTCGAGCTCTTCCCTGGCGGCGCGGCAGGCGAGCTGGACGGCGCCGGCGGTCATCCAGGTCTGCCGGGAGGCCGACGAGGAGCCGGCCGAGGCCACGGCGGCCGTCGAGTGCGGCGCCAGGACGACGCTCTCGAGCTCGAGCTCCGTGCGCGCGACCTGGGCGATGACGTTGACCACGCCCTGGCCCACCTCGGCGGCGGCCGAGTGCACCTCGGCGACGAGCTCTCCGTCCCCGTCGGCGAAGAGGCGCACGCGCGCGGCGGTGTAGTCGTCGAATCCCTCCGAGTAGCAGATGTTCTTGAAGCCGACGGCGAAGCCGACGCCGCGCCGCACGCCCTCGCCGCGGGTCGTGTTGCCCGCGCCCCCGGGGAGGCGGATAGGGTCGCGCGGGAGCTCCTCCGGTTCGGGCACGGGGATGGCGGCGCAGCGGCGGATGACCTCGGCGACCGGGAGCGAGCCGGTGATCCTCTGGCCGGTCGGGAGGCTGTCGCCCGGCGCGAGCGCGTTCCGGAGGCGCAGCTCGACGGGGTCGAGGTCGAGCGCGGCGGCGAGCTTGTCCATCTGCGCCTCGGAGGCGAAGCACGCCTGCACGGCGCCGAATCCGCGCATGGCTCCGCAGGGCGGGTTGTTCGTGTAGACGCAGGTGGCGTCGATCAGCGCGTTGGGGACGGCGTAGGGGCCGCAGGCGAAGGAGGCGGCGTTCGAGCAGACAGCCGTCGAGCTCGAGGCGTAGGCGCCGCCGTCGAGGAGGATGCGGGCGCGGACGAAAACAAGCTTGCCGTCCCGGTTCGCCCGGTGCTCCATCCGGATGCGCGCGGGGTGGCGGTGGATGTGGCCGACGAACGACTCCTCGCGGTTGTAGACGAACTTGACCGGGCGGCTCGTGTGCAGGGCCAGCATGGCGCCGTGGACCTGCATGGAGAGGTCCTCGCGGCCGCCGAAGGCGCCGCCGACGCCGGCGAGATGGATGCGCACCTGCTCCGTCGGGAGGCCGAGGCAGGGCGCGACCTGGTCGCGGTCGACGTGGAGCCACTGCGTGGCGACGTAGATGTCGACGCCGCCCTCTCCGTCGGGGACGGCGAGGCCGGACTCGGGGCCGAGGAAGGCCTGGTCCTGGATACCGAGCTCGTAAGTTCCCTCGACGGAGACGTCGCCTTGCGCGTCGGCGTCTCCGTGGCGGATCGTGATGGAGCGGACGACGTTCGGACGCGGATCGTCGCGGAAGCCGTGGCCGCGCGTCCAGTGCTCGGGATGGATGGGGTCGAGGTCGGGCGCCTGCTCGGGGTCGATGACGGGCTCGAGCGGCTCGTACTCGACGTTGACGTGGTCGGCGGCGCGGCGGGCCTGCTCGGGCGTCTCGGCCGCGACGACGCCGACCGGCTCCCCGAAGTAGCGAACGCGGTCGAAGGCGAGGACGGGCTGGTCGCGGAACTCGAGCCCGTAGCGCTTGTCGCCGGGAACGTCCTCGTGAGTGAGAACGGCGTGGACGCCTGGCATGGCGACGGCCTGGGAGATGTCGATCTCGAGGATGCGGGCATGCGCGTGCGGACTGCGGACGGTGTGGCCCCAGAGCAGGCCGGCGGCAAAGAGGTCGCTCGAGTAGGCGAACTCGCCCGCGACCTTGGGGATCGCGTCGACGCGGCGGACGCTCTCTCCGACGCGGCCGAGCTCCAGCTTGCGGGCAGGGGTGCTCATTTGGCGCTCACCGGTGTGTCTCTCAGCACGGCGCGCGCGCCACGCGCGCGGCCGGCGGCGTTACGCTCGAAGCGGGTGGTGGTCCGGGGTGGCCCCAGGGTCATGATGCGGCCGCGAGCCTCACGGCGTCGAAGATCTTGGCGTAGCCGGTGCAGCGGCAAAGGTTGCCCGAGAGCGCCTCGCGGATCTCGTCGTCCGAAGGCTCCGGATTCGCAGCGAGCAAGGCCGCCGTCGCCACCACGAGCCCCGGAGTGCAGAAGCCGCATTGGACGGCGCCCGTCTCGACGAACGCCTCCTGCACCCGGTGCAGGCGCCCGTCCTCCGCGAGGCCCTCCACCGTCTCGACCTCGTGCCCGTCCGCCTGCGCGGCCAGCACGAGGCACGCGCAGACGAGCTCCCCGTCCAGGAGCACCGAGCAGGAGCCGCACTCGCCCTGCTCGCAGGCGTTCTTCGAGCCCGGCAGGCCGAGGTGCTCGCGCAGCGCGAAGAGAAGGCTCTCGCCGGCCCACACGTCGGCCTCGCGCTGCTCACCGTTGACGACGAGCTGGATCCTCACGGGATGCGCGGCGCCTCCTCCCGGCTCACGTGAGTACCCGCTCAAGCGCCCTCGCCGCCAGCACGCGCAGCGCGTGGCGGCGGTACTTCGCCGTCCCCCGCACGTCGTCGATCGGCTGCGCCGCCTCCGCGACCCGCTCGGGGAAATCCGCCCGCTGGGCCAGTGAGCCGGTCACGAGCGCCGTCACGGGGCCAGCCGAGCCGTACGCCGCGCGAATCTCGCCGCGCTCGCGGTCGACCGCCAGGGCTAGGGAGCAGACCGCGATCACCATCGCGTTTCGCGGCCCCACCTTCATGAACGTCTGCCGGTTGCCCGAAGGCGCCACGCGCACGGCGACGATCAGCTCGTCCTCCGCCAGCCCGTTCTGCTTCGGCCCGACGAGGAACTCCGCCAGCGGCAGCGTGCGCGCGCCGCGCACGCTCGCCACCTCCACCTCCGCCCACTCGACGAGGAGGGGCGGCAGCGCGTCGCCCGCGGGCGAGGCCGTCCCCAGGTTGCCGCCGATCGTGCCACGGTTCCGGATCTGGGGCGAGCCGACCGTGCGCGACGCCTCGGCCAGCGCCGGAAGCGCAGCGGCGACGTCGCCGGCCATCGCCTCTGTATATGTGAACCCCGCGCCCAGCCGTAGCGCGCCGTTCTCCCGCCCGACGCCGCGAAGCTCCGCCACCTCGTTCAGGTTGAGGATCGCCGGGGGCCGTGCGCGGTCGAAGTTGAGGTCGACCATCACGTCCGTGCCGCCCTGGATGGGCAACGCCTCGGGCCGCTCGGCCCTGAGCGTGAGCGCTTCCTCGAGCGTGCGGGGGGTGAGCACGTCCACGCGGGCTAGCGTAGACGACGTCCTACGGGCCGGAGGCCTCGGCGCCGTCCTCGTCGTCGAGCGGCTCGAGGACGACACGGCGCGCCTGACCTTCTCCCGAGGCCGGGTCGACCTCGATGACGTCCACCGAGACGGCCCGGTTCGCACCGTCCAGGTGCACCTGGGCGAGCCCGGAGACCTCCTCACCCACGCCGAAGACGCCGCCCGCCCCCACGCTGCCGCCGTCGACGAGAACGTGTGCGCCCTCCCGGTCAACGTGGGCGTGATGGTCGTGGCCGGTGAGGACCAGCACCGGCTCGCCGCCCTCGGCCGCCAGCTGCTCGAGCAGCGCGTGCGCGAGCCCGTGCCGGTGGACGAGGACGACGTCGGGCCGCTCGGGGAGGCCGGCGAACCAGGCGAGCAGCTCGCGCCGGGAGTCGGCGAACGCCTGCTCCTTGAGCTCGAGCGGGCGCCGGCGCACGCTTGCGACCGCGCTCTCGAGCGGGTCGTCCCACCCGGCCGCTAGGAGGCCGTCGAGCGAGACCACCGGCCGGCCGTCGGTCGTCCCGTGGGGCAGGAGGCGTCCGCTCCGGGTGAGGACGATGACGCCGGCCCGGACGGCCGCCAGCATCAGCGGCCGCGAGTCGTGGTTTCCCGACACGGCGACGACCGGGCTTCCGAGCCGCGCGACCGCGGAGACGATCGGCGCCTCGTAGCGCGTGCCTCGCTGCGTGAGGTCGCCGACGAAGAAGACCGTCTTGCCGCTCGTGAAGCCCTCGAGCGCCGGCAGCACGAGGCTGTTCGAATGGAGGTCGGAGGCGACGACGACGGTGCGCGCGACAGGCGCCGGCTGTGCACGCTGCTCTCCGGCGACGGCAATGAGGCGCGTCAACCCCTCGACGGCGTCGTGGTAGGAGTCCTCGTAGCCGTCGCCGTCCGCGAGCACCTGCTCGGAGAACTCGAGCAGGCGGGGGAGCTCCTCTCCGTGCGCGTAGAAGGTGGGCTCGCGGAGAGCCGCGTAGTCGAAGCGGCTCATGCCTGCGCCCGCCAGCGAGACGGCGGCGAGCGAGACGGCGAATCCGGCCGCCGGCCCGAGGAGGAGCCACCGGCGCCGTCCCCACGCCGCGACGAGCGCGCCGCCGAGGAGCCCTCCGGCCGCGCCGCCGAGCAGCGCGAGCGCGGCGGCCCGCTGCAGGCCGTCCGCCACGACGTCCCTGAGGTCGTCCTCCAGAAGTCCGAGGCTGGCGTCCGCCGTGCCGCCCGAGCGGACGGCGGCGAGCGCCGCGTCGCGATCGAGCGAGCGGAACTCGAGCTCGACCGCCACGGGAGCGCGATAGGGCCGCGTGCGGACGCCCCAGTCGACGACCGGGACGTAGACGTCCAGCCTCCCGCCGCGGGCGGGCGCCACGTGGACGTCGACGGTGCCGAGCGTGACCTGCCGCGATGCAGGCGCGGCCGCGCGCAGCGCGATGACGCTTCCCGCGAGCGAGAGCGCCGCGCAGAGCAAGACGACCGCAGTGGTCCAGAGTGTCCGTCGCCGGGTGATACCTCTATGGTCGGCCGTGCGCGCCGCCGAATCCACCCCCCGAAGGTCGAGCCCTACGGGGCCGTCGCGGGCCGGAGGTTCCGCTCGGCCTTCTCGACGAGCGCGCGCCCGTACTCGCGGTGCGGGCCCATTCCCAGCTCCCACTCCGCGTGGGCGAGCCTCCCGTCCCGGCGCAGAGCCGAGCGGGAGACGGCCCGCCCCCGGAAGTGCGAGATCACGGTCGTCCGCATGTAGGAGCCCTCGGCGAGCCGGACAACCTCGTCCGCCAGCACGCGGCCCTGCACGCGCGCGATCGTGTGCCAGCGCTCCGGCTGCTCGTCCGGATCGGCGAACTGGACGTAGTACGTCGGCTCGACCGTCAGCTCGCGAGCGCCTCCTCGAGCGCCCGCCGGACGAGGACGCGCGCGAGGTGCTCGCGGTACTCAGCGCTTCCGTTCGGGTCGCTCGGCGGGCTCGTGCCCTCGGGGGCGCGCTCGGCGGCCGCGGCCGGATCGGCTCCGCCCGCGAGCGCCTCCTCCACGCCACTAGCGCGCAGGGGCGTCGAGCCCATGTTCGTGAGGGCGACGTGCATGCCGCCGTTGACGCGGACTGCGGCGACGCCGACGGTCGCCCAGTCCTGCGCCCGGCGGTTGAACTTGACGTACGTCCCGCGCGCGGTTGCGGGCACGCGGATCTCCGTCAGGACGTCACGGGGGCCGAGCGCCGTCTCGAGGAAGCCGGTGAAGAAGTCGCCCGCCGCGATCGTGCGCTCTCCGTCCGGCCCGCGGACGACGAGCTCTGCGTCGAGGGCCAGGAGGACGGTCGGGAGGTCCGAAGCCGGGTCTCCGTGCGCGACCGAGCCGCCGATCGTGCCCCGGTGACGCACCTGCGGGTCGCCGATCTCGGCGGCGGTGTGCGCGATAATTGCGCACTTTTCGCGCACGAGAGCGTCACGCTCGACGTCGTGGTGACGCGTGAGCGCGCCGATGGCGATGCGGTCGCCGTCCTCGCGGACGTAGGCGAGGTCGGAGAGCCGGCCGACGTCGACGAGCAGCTCCGGCCGCGCCAGGCGGAGCTTCATGAGCGGGAGGAGCGAGTGGCCGCCGGCGATGAGCTTCGCGTCGTCGCGCGAGCCGAGAAGCTCGATCGCGCCCTCGACGGAGTCGGCGAGCTCGTAGTCGAACGGAGCCGGGATCACCGGGCACCTCCCTCCTGGATCGCGCGCCAGACGCGCTCGGGCTTGGCGGGCATCTCCACGTCGGTGACGCCGAAGGGCGAGAGCGCGTCCACGACCGCGTTCATGACGGCGGGGGTGGAGGCGATCGTGCCCGTCTCCCCCACGCCCTTGACGCCCATCGGGTTCGTCGGGCTGGGCGCCTCGACGCGATCGGTCTCGATGTCGATGAGCTCGGCGGAGCTCGGGACGATGTAGCTGACCATGGAGCCGGTGACGAGGTTTCCGTCCTCATCGAACACGGCCTCCTCGAAGAGCGCCTGCCCGATCCCCTGGGCGACGCCCCCGTGCACCATGCCGTCGACGATCATCGGGTTGATGACCGAGCCGACCTCGTCCACGGCGACGTAGCGGCGCAGGTCGACGGAGCCCGTCTCCGTGTCCACCTCGACGACGGCGACGTGCGCCCCGCCAGGCCAGCTGAAGTTAGGCGGGTCGTAGACCGCGGTCGTCTCGAGGCCGGGCTCGAGCCCGTCGGGGAGGTCATGCGCCGTGAAGGCGTGGAGCGCGGCCTCCTGCACGGTCATCGTCCGGTCCGTGCCCGCGACGGTGAACGTGCCGCCCTCGTACTGAAGGTCGTCCTCGGCCACCTCGAGCTTGTGCGCGACGATCGTGCGCGCCTTGGCGATGATCTTCTCCGCCGCGTTGTAGAGGGCGACGCCGCCAACCGCGAGGCTGCGGCTGCCGTAGGTGTCGAGGCCGAGCTGCATGACCGACGTGTCGCCGTGCACCACCTCGACGTTCTCGATCGGGACGCCGAGCCGGTCGGCGACGATCTGGGAGAACGTCGTCACGTGCCCCTGGCCGTGGGGAGAGGTGCCGATGAACGCCTGCACCGTGCCCGTGGGCAGGCAGCGAATCGTGGCCGCGTCCCAGCCGCCCGCGGCGTAGAGGAGGCTCCCGAGGATGCGGGACGGGGCCAGCCCACACATCTCCGTGTACGTGGAGAACCCGATCCCGAGCTCCTTCCCGCCGCCGCGCTCTCGCCGCTCGGCCTGCTCGCGGCGGAAGCCCTCGTAGTCGAGCAGCTCCAGCGCCTTGTCGAGCGCCCCGTGGAAGTCGCCCGAGTCGATGGTGAGGCCGGACGCGAGCTCGTACGGGAAGTCCGCGATGAGGTTCTTCCGCCGCAGCTCGACCGGATCCATGTCGAGCCTGCGCGCGAGCGCGTCCACCGCCCGCTCGACCGCGTACGTCGCCTCGGGCCGGCCCGCGCCGCGGTAGGCATCGGTCGGCGTCGCCGTCGTGAAGACGCCCACGCACTCGAAGTCGTAGGCCTCCACGCCGTACGCGCCCCCGTAGACCCACGCGCCGAGGATGGGCGTCCCCGCGGTCACAAGCTGAAGGTAGGCGCCGAGGCCGACCGTGAGCCGCACGCGCACGCCGCGGATCTTCCCGTCCTCGTCGGCGGCGAGCTCGATCTCCTGCCAGTGGTCGCGGCCGTGGATGGTGGAGAGGTACGCCTCCGAGCGCTCCTCGATCCACTTGACGGGCCTCCCCACGCGCCGCGCGAGCGCGAGGGCGAGCGCCTCCTCCGCGTAGACGTTCAGCTTGGAGCCGAAGCCGCCGCCCACGTCCGGGGCGACCACGCGCAGCTTCGACTCCGGGATCCCGCAGACGATCGAGAGCCAGAAGCGCGCGATGTGCGGCACCTGCGTCGCCGACCAGAGCGTGTACTCGTCCTCCGCGGAGAGATGCTGCGCGAGCACGCCCCGCGGCTCCATCGCGTTGGGGACGAGGCGCTGCTGGCGGTAGCGCTCCTTCACGGTGACGGGCGCGTCCGCGAACACGCTGTCCGCGTTGTCCGTCTTCAACGTCCAGGTGTAGCAGTGGTTGGTGCCGAACTCCTCGTGGACGAGCGGGGCGCCCTCCGCCAGCGCCGCCTCCGGGTCGATGACGGCGTCGAGGGGCTCGTAGTCGACGTCGACGAGCTCGGCGGCGTCCTTCGCCAGCGCCCGGCTCTCGGCGACGACGACGGCGACCGCGTCCCCCTGGTGGCGCACCTTGTCCGTCGC
>JBOHAD010000083.1:0-8982 GCA_050697555.1 Gaiellaceae bacterium
TCGATGTTCTCGTCGAAGAGGCCGAGCGTGGAGGGGTTCGTGAGCATGAGCCCTGCCGTCTCCTCGTTCACCTTCGCGCGCAGGTCGTCGAGGTCGAGGTTGCCGCGCTCGTCCGTCTCCACCTTCTGGAGGGCGTAGCCGGCCATCGTCACGCTCGCGGGGTTCGTCCCGTGGGCGGTGTCGGCGGTGATCACCGTCGTCCGCTTCTCCCCCCGGCCGGCGAAGTACGCGCGCATGAGCATGAGGCCGGTGAGCTCGCCCTGGGAGCCCGCGGCCGGCTGGAGCGAGACGGCGTCGAGACCGCAGACCTCGGCCAGGATCTCCTGGAGGCGCCACATGAGCTCGAGAGCCCCCTGGGCCGCGTCCTCCTCCTGGTGAGGATGGAGGTCGCGGAAGCCCGGGAGGTTGACGACCCGCTCGTTCACGCGCGGGTTGTGCTTCATCGTGCAGGAGCCGAGCGGGTAGAAGCCCGTGTCGACCCCGAACGTGCGGTCGGCCAGCGCGGTGAAGTGGCGGACGAGCTCAGGCTCCGAGATCTCCGGAAGGCGCGGCGGTCGGTCGCGCCGGAGCTCCTCGGGCACCTCCGCCTCGGGCAGGTCGTAGCTCGGAAGCGAGCCCGCCCGCCGGCCCGCCTGCGACTTCTCCCAGAGGAGCTTCATCGCGCCACCTCCCCGAGCACCTCCGCCAGCCGGTCGACGTCCGCAGGTGTTCGCTTCTCGGTGACGGCGACCAGCAGGGCGTCGTCGAGCCCCGGGTAGTCGCGCCCGAGCGCATAGCCCGGGTGGACCCCGCGCTCGCGCGCGTCGCGGACGACCTCCTTGGCGCTTCGCCCGACACGGACAGCGAACTCCTTGAAGGTCGCCGTCTCCGGAAAGACGGGGGGGAGCCCGAGGCGCTCCTTCGCGTACTCCCCGAGCGCCATGCAGGTCGCGCCCACGTCACGCAGCCCCTGAGGGCCCAGCCACGAGAGGTGCACCAGCCCCGCGAGCGCCAGAAGCGTCTGGTTGGTGGTGATGTTCGACGTCGCCTTCTCGCGCCTGATGTGCTGCTCCCGCGTCTGCAGCGTGAGGACGTAGCCGCGCTCGCCCGCGGCGTCGGTGGTCTCCCCGACGATCCGCCCGGGCATGCGGCGGACGAACTCCGAGCGCGCCGCGATGAAGCCATAGTGCGGCCCGCCGTACGACTGGTAGTTCCCGGCGCTCTGGCCCTCTCCGATCGCCAGAGCGCACCCGTAGCGGCCGGGGGCCTCGAGGACGCCGAGGGAAACCGGGTCGACGTGAGCCACGGGGAGCGCTTCGGCCTCGTTGGCGGCAGCGGCGAGATCGGGCGCCGGCTCGAGGCAGCCGAAGAAGTTGGGCTGCTGGAAGAGGACGCAGGCTGCGTCGACGGCCGCCTCGCGCAGCTCCTCGGGCTCGGTGACGCCGTTCCGGTGTCCGACCTCCACCACCTCGAGGCCGAAGCCGGGCGCGTACGTCTTCACGACCTGGCGGACCTGCGGGTTGAGCGTCTCGCAGAGGACGACCTTGGAGCGGCCGGTCACATGCTTGGCGACGAAGCAGGCGTCGGCGGCGACGGTCGTGCCGTCGTACCCCGAAGCGTTCGAGACGTCCATGCCGGTGAGCTCGCAGATCGCGGTCTGGTACTCGAAGATCGCCTGGAGAATCCCCTGGCTCATCTCCGGCTGGTACGGCGTGTACGCGGTCAGGAACTCGCCGCGGGCGAGGATCGCGTCGACGACCGCGGGGACGTAGTGGTCGTAGATCCCGGCGCCGAGGAAGGAGAGCTCCTCGCCGGTGTGGACGTTCCGCTCCGCGAGCTCCGTCAGGTGCGCGACGATCTCCGGCTCGGAGAGCGGAGGCTCGAGGTCGAGCCCGCCGCGGAAGCGCAGGCCCTCGGGGATTTCACGAAAGAGCTCGTCGACGGAGGAGACGCCGACGGTCGCCAGCATGGCGTCGCGGTCGGCGTCGGTGAGCGAGAGGAAGCTCACGCTTGTTCGAGCAGCTGCCGGTAGGCGGCGGCGTCGAGGAGCTCGTCGGCCTCGGCCGGATCGGAGAGGCGGATCTTGACCAGCCAGCCCTCGCCGTAGGGATCCTCGTTGATCGTCTCCGGCTCGTCGACGACCTTCCGGTTCACCTCGACGACCTCGCCGGAGAGGGGCGAGATGACGTCGGAGACGGCCTTGACGGACTCGACCTCGCCGTAGCTCTCGTCCCTGGCCAGCGAGCCGTCCTCCGCCGGGGGCTCGTAGTGGACGATCTCGCCGAGAGCGTCCTGCGCGTACCAGGTGATTCCGAGCGTGGCGGTGTCGCCCTCGATCCGGGCCCAGTCGTGCTCTCGGTGGTACCTGAGGTCGTCGGGGTAGCTCTCGTCGGCCACTACGGCTCCTCTCGGGTGTAGAACGGCTTCTTGACGATACGTGCGCCCCGGGCGCGGCCGCGCACGTCGACGGTGATCTCCGTCCCCGGCTCGGAACGCGAGACGGACACGTAAGCGAGGCCGATGCTCTTGCCGAGCGTCGGGGAGAGCGTGCCGGACGTGACCTCGCCGCCCTCCGCGATCGGCATGCCCTTGCGCGGGATGCCGGGCTCCTCCATGACGAAGGCGACGAGCTCCTCCCGCGGCCCCTCCTCCTTCTCGCGCCGGAGCTCCTCGACGCCGGTGAAGTCCTTGTCGAGCGCGCACGCCCACCCGAGGCCGGCCTGGATCGGCGTGCGCTCGGGAGTGATGTCGTTTCCGTGCAGCGGATAGCAGACCTCGAGGCGAAGGGTGTCGCGCGCCCCCAACCCGCAGGGGGCGATGCCGCGCCCGAGCGCGGCGTCCCAGAGGCGGGCCGCGTCGTCGGGTGCGCAGCCGAGCTCGCAGCCGAGCTCGCCGGTGTAGCCGGTGCCGGCGACGAGGCAGGGAACGCCGAGGACCTCGTCGTCGCGGAAGGTGAAGGGCTCGACCTCGACCCCGAGCCGCTCGAGCGCCTCGGGACCCTGCACGGCGAGGAGCGCCCACTCGCTCGAGACGTCGGCGGTGTCGGGGAGCGCGGCGTGGTCGACCTCGACGTTGGACGCGTTCACGATCAGGAGATAGTCGTCGCCGCCGCGCCGGTAGGCGATGAGGTCGTCGTCGATCCCGCCTTCCTCGTTCGTGAGGAGGGTGTACTGCGCCTGGCCGGGCTCGATGCGGTCGAGGTCGTTGGAGAGGCGTCCCTGGAGGTACTCGTGGGCACCAGCGCCGGTCAGGCGCAGCTGGCCCATGTGCGAGACGTCGAAGACGCCCGCCTGCGTGCGCACCGCGCGGTGCTCCTCGCTGATGGAGCTGTACTGCACGGGCATCTCCCAGCCCGCGAAGGGCACGAGGCGCGCGCCGAGAGCGGCGTGGCGCTCGTACAGAGGCGTGCGCCGGAGGGTCTGCACCGGGCGAGATCCTACCCACTTCATACCGGAATCCGGCCGACGCTGTCGATACCGTCGTGCATGGGTATGAAGCTCCTGAAGATTCCGCTGGCGCTCGGCAGCGTCATCCTCGTGCTCGCTTTCTTCGCCGCACCCGCCGGCGCCGCCACCTGCGGCTTCTCGGGCTCCACGGTGACTGTGACGTTCGCGGCCCATGACTCCGTCACGATGGCGGTGGCGGGCACGGCCGTGACCATGAACGGCTCGAGCTGCGGCGCAGCCACGACGAGCACGGCCGACCAGATCGTGACGGCAGGCACCGTGAGCGGGAACGAGACCTTCGTCGTCGATCTCGACGGCGGAGCGTTCGCGCCCGGCGCCACGACGGAGCCGAGCGGGACATCCGAGATCGAGTTCCGTGTCGACCTCGGAGGAGGCACCGACACGCTCCTCGTCGCCGGGAGCGCCGCCGCCGACACGATCACGCGCGGCTCGGCGGGCGTGAACCTGACCGGAGACGCGGACGCTGACCTCATCGCAAGCGGCACCGAGATCTACATCGTGAATGCCGGCGGCGGCAGTGACTTCGTCTCCGCCGGGGGAGGCGGCGGCACCGGGTCCGCCTTCGCGAGTGCCCTCATCGCCAACGGTGGTGACGGCAACGACACGCTGATCGGAGGATCGGGCGCGGACGACTTCGCGGGTGAGGGCGGCGACGACGTCGTCAAGAGCAGGAGCGGCGACGATCTCGTGAGCGGCGGCGACGGCGACGACTGGATCGACACCGAGGCCGGGAACGACGTAATCGCCGGCGGCGCCGGGAACGACATGCTGAACGGCGAGGACGGGTCCGACGTCCTCAACGGCGATGCGGGCAACGACATCGCCTTCGGCGGCGACGGGAACGACGACTTCGACGGTGGGGAGGGCAACGACACCTTCTCCGGCAACGCGGGCAACGACTTCGCCTCGGGCGGGAACGGCGACGACATCCTCAGGGGCGGTGACGGAAGCGACACCCTCAACGGCGAGTCGGGCCGCGACACGATCGAGTCCGGAGCCGGGAATGACTCGGCGAGCGGCGGCGACGCCGGCGACACCCTCAGCGGCGGCGGCGGGGACGACTCGCTTTCTGGCGGGGCCGGGGCCGACCTCCTTGCCGGGGAGGACGGCGCCGACGTCCTCAACGGGGAGGACGGGAACGACAGACTGGCCGGCGGAGACGGGAACGACACTGCGAACGGCGGCGACGGGAACGATTCGCTCGCCGGCGATACCGGCCACGACATCCTCCGCGGAGACGCTGGCCAGGACGTTCTCGATGGCGGCATCGGCGCGAACGTCGGCGATCCCAAGGACGACAACGTGGGGACGGACACGCTGGACGGCGGCACGGGGATCGATACGGCCGACTACTCGGCCGCATCGCGACGGATGGTCGCGGACCTGTCCACGCGCGCCGCCTACGCGAGGGGTGCCGACGGGACCGATCGCCTCGTGCAGATCGAGAACGTCATCGCCGGCAGCGGATCCGACAGGCTCCTCGGTAACGGGGCGGCCAACCGCCTCGTGGGCGGGCGCGGTTCGGACACGCTCTCCGGCGGCGGCCGCCGGGATTCCCTCTGGGGCCGGCGGGGCGACGACCGGCTGCGCGGCGGCCTGGCGAACGACGTCCTCCACGGCGGCCGCGGGCGTGATCGTCTCGACGGAGGCCGCGGCCGCGATATCTGCGCGGGCGGTCCGGGCCGCGATCGCCTCGCCCGCTGCTAGCGGCCCTGCCCGTTGCTAGCCGTCCTGCAACAGCCTTAGACGCGGCTGCTCGCGGACCTGTTACCGGCGGCGGAGGAAAGAGGGCACTTCGAGCACGTCGGAGGGAACGTCGAAGCCCTCCGCGGGAGCCTCCGCCGGGCGCGGCTCCTCCCGCTCGCGCCGCTCGCGCCGATACGCCTTGTCGAAGCCCGTCGCGATCACGGTCACGCGCACGGTGTCGCCCATCGCTTCGTCGATCACCGCGCCGAAGATGACGTTCGCGTTCAGGTCGGACGCGCCGGTCACGACCTCGGCCGCCTCGTTGACCTCGAAGAGGCCGACATCCGGCCCGCCGGTGATGTTGAGGAGGATGCCGGTCGCCCCCGCCACGGAGGCCTCGAGCAGCGGCGAGGAGACGGCGGCCCGCGCGGCCTCGGCGGCCCGGTTCTCGCCCTCCGCCTCGCCGATTCCCATGAGCGCCGAGCCTGCGTCGGTCATGATCGTGCGCACGTCGGCGAAGTCGAGGTTCACGAGGCCTGGGATCGTGATCAGGTCCGTGATCCCCTGGACGCCCTGGCGCAGGATCTCGTCCGCCATCCGGAACGCGTCCACGACCGAGGTGCGCTTCTCGACGACCTGGAGCAGCCGGTCGTTCGGAATGATGATCAGCGTGTCGACCTTGTCGCGGAGCCGGTCGATACCCGCCTGCGCCTGCTCGGCGCGCTTACGACCCTCGAAGCTGAACGGACGCGTGACCACGCCCACCGTCAGCGCCCGCAGCTCCTGAGCGATCTCGGCGATCACCGGTGCCCCGCCGGTGCCCGTGCCACCACCCTCGCCGGCGGTGACGAAGACCATGTCCGCGCCCTTGAGCGCGTCCTTGAGCTCGTCGCGGCTCTCCATCGCCGCCTCGAACCCCTTCTCCGGATTCGCCCCCGCGCCGAGCCCGCGCGTGGCCGCCGCGCCGATGTGGATCTTCTGGTCGGCCTCGACCATGAGCAGCGCCTGGGCGTCCGTGTTCACGGCGACGAACTCGCAGCCCTTGAGGCCCGCTTCCACCATGCGGTTGACGGCGTTCGAGCCGCCGCCGCCGGCGCCCACGACCTTGATGACGGCCAGGTAGTTCCCCGATTGATCTCTCACGACGCGATCCTCTCCCTCCGCGCTGGGCTGAAGCTCAGCTTGAGCGTGCGCCTGAGCGTACGTCGCCCCATCCACGTTGTCAAATCCCTATTTGCAGGGAAGTTGTGGAGAAACTCTAACCGTCAACTTTAGAGTTGAGAGTTAAGATGCGACCGGACGCTCGGGCACGGTGACGTCGAGATAGGTGAGCCCGAGGCGCTCATCCTCCGACAGGGAGAGAAGGACGCGCGCGGCCACGGCCATCTTGAGCGGCAGCGCGCTCGCGTTGCCCAGCCGAACTTCGGTGTTCGTGGCGAGAACGAGCGTCACACCGTCCTCGCGCGCCCGAATCGAGCGAACCCGAACCGGAAAGCGCCGGGGAAGGTGCGTCGCGGCCGTGACGGCGAGCCGCGCGCGCTCGTCGGCGAGGAACGCCCCAGCCCGAAGGTCGCCCGCCGCCAACCGAATGCGAGGAAGGCGCTTGCGCGGGTCGGACTCGAGAGTCCCCATGATTCGGCCCCGCTCGGAAACGAGCCAGGCCGCGCGGCCCCGGCGGACGACGGCCGCCGGTCGCTCGGGTACGACCGCGATCGCAATTGTGTTGGGGAAGGCCCTGTCGTATCGAAGCGAGCGCACGGTCGGCAGCGCCTCGAGCCGCCGCCGCAGCTCGTCTCCGTCGAGTGCGACGAGGCTCTCCCCCTCCCACGCGGCGGCCGCCCTGCGAACCTCATCCCGCACAGTGGGCGGAGCTCCCGTGACCTCGACGGTGCGAAGCGCGAAGAGAGGCGTCTCGCGCGCAGCGAGATACAGAAGTCCGAGGAACCCGACGACGGCCGTGACCACGACGAGCCCGCGTCCGGAGGGAAGCCGGAGCACAGGCCGAAGGGCCTGCGCCGAGACGAGCGCAAGCTGGGGCCGTCTGGCCATTGGGAGCCCTTTCGCCGTCGGGCCGGCGGGTCCTACCCCGCGAGCGGGGGGACCTCGATCGCCCCGAGGAGCTGCACCTCGGGCTCGAGACGGACGCCGAAGCGCTCGAGCACCCGCCGGCGCGCCTCGGCGATGAGGGCGACGGCGTCGGTCGAGCGGGCGCCGTCCGCGTTCTCGATGAAGTTGGCGTGCTTGGGCGAGATCTGGGCGCCGCCGATCCGATGTCCGCGCAACCCGCACGCCTCGAGCATCCGGCCGGCGGTGAGCTCGTGGTTGGGGTTCTTGAACACGCTCCCGAACGTGCGCTTGTTGGTCGGCTGGGCTTCCTTGCGGCGCGCCTGCATCTCCGCGACCGTCGCCTTGATCTCCTCGAACGGCCGCTTGACGAGGTCGAACTCCGCCCCGGCGACGATCTCCCCGCGACGGAGCCCCGAGCGGCGGTACTCCAGGCCGAGCTCCTCCGGCGTCTGCCAACGCGTGCCGCGGAAGTCGGCGACGAGGGCGCGGACGAGGACGCCCGAGATGTCGCCGCCGTACGCTCCGGCGTTCATCCAGACGGCGCCGCCGACCGTGCCCGGGATGGCGCAGACGAACTCGAGCCCGCCCAGCTCGGCCGCGCGGGCACGGTGAAGGCAGACCGCGAGCGGCGTGCCGCCGCCGGCAACCATCCTCCCGTCTCCCGTCTTGGCGACGGCGAGCACTCCGGCGAGCTTCAGCACGAGGCCCGGAAACCCCTCGTCCGCGGCCAGCAGGTTGGAGCCGAGACCGACGGGGGCGACCGGCACGTCCCGCTCCTCCGCCCAGCCGAGGAGCTCGACGAGCTCCTCCACGGTCTCGGGCTGCGCGAACCAGCGCGCCGGGCCGCCGGTGCCGAGCGTCGTCAGCTTCGAGATGGGGTGGTGCTCCCGCATCACGACGACCGAAGCCGCTCGAGAACGAGAGGCACGGCGCGATCGACGTCGCCCGCTCCGATCGTGAGAACGACGTCACCGGGCCGGGCCCAGGCCGCGACGAGCGCCGCGGCCTGCTCGACGGACGGGGTCCACCCGACCGGCATTCCCGGCCGGGCCTCCGTGAGGCGGTCGACCACCAGCTTGCCGCTCACGCCGTCGAGCGGCTTCTCGCGCGCGGCGTAGATGTCGGTCACGCACGCCGCGTCGGCGGCCGCGAGAGCCGCACCGAGCTCGTGGGCCAGGTGCAGCGTGCGCGAGTAGAGATGGGGCTGGAAGAGGACGAGGAGGCGACCGTCGCCCACCAGCCCCCGCGCGGCCGCCAGCGCGGCCGCCACCTCGGCGGGATGGTGGCCGTAGTCGTCCAGAAGCCGCACTCCCCCCGCCTCGCCGCGAGCCTCGAGCCTGCGCCCGATGCCGCAGAACTCGGGCAGGACGGCGCAGGAGTCGTCCCGCTCGACGCCCGCGAGCTCGAGCGCGGCCACGGCACAAGCCGCGTTCCGGCGGTTGTGCTCGCCGGGGACTGCCAGCTCGAGCTCGAGCGGGGAGAGGTCCCGTCCCCAGACGACGTGCGGCACGCCGGCGGCCCAGCGCCCGAAGAGCCGCTCGAGCTCCGCGGCCGACGCGAACGTCGTGTGATGGTCGAGGTCGACGTTCGTGACGACGGCGACGGTTGCGGGCAGCGCGAAGACGGTGCCGTCGGACTCGTCGCCCTCGACGACGAGCCAGCCCTCGCCCGCGCGCGCGTTGCCGCCGAGCTGCGGCACTTCCCCGCCGATCAGGAACGACGGGTCGCGGCCGAGCCGGTCGAGCACGAAGGCGATCATGCCGGCCGTGGTCGTCTTGCCGTG
>JBOHAD010000084.1:0-8972 GCA_050697555.1 Gaiellaceae bacterium
AGGCGGACGATCGTGCCGACGCTGACGACGTCGGTCGTGACCTCGCCGGCCTCGATGACCCGCGCGGCCTTGAGCCGCTCCTGGAGCGTCGCGATCCGGTGCTCGAGCATCGCCTGCTCGTTCTTGGCGTCGTCGTACTCAGAGTTCTCGGCGATGTCGCCGAACTCGCGCGCCTGCTTGATGCGCTCGGCGACCTCGCGACGCTTGACGGTCGAGAGGTGCTCGATCTCGTCCTTGAGCTTCGCATGCCCGTTGGGAGTGAGAATTACTTCCTTCACTGCGGTTCCTCCGTAGCCCCTGACACACAAACGCGGTGCCCCTCGGCACCGTCGCAGCCGAACATTGTAGCCGGTTCGTCAAGCCGTAAACGTTCGTGCGGAGGCTACGATTCCCTTCTCCGATGGCCGTCCAGATCGAGTCCTCCTGGCGCATCCGCGACATCGAGATCCCGACGCGGATCGTCCTCGCGCCCATGGCCGGCGTCAGCGTGCAGGCGTTCCGCCGCCAGGGCCGCCGTTTCGGGGCGGGCCTCGTCTGCTCCGAGATGGTGAGCTGCGCGGGGCTCTCGCACGGGAACGAGCGCACGCTCGGCTACCTGCGGATCGGTCGCGACGAGCGCCCGCTGGCGGTGCAGATATTCGGCTCCGAGCCGGGCGTCATGGCGGAGGCGGCCCGCATGGTCGAGGACGCCGGCGCAGACCTCGTCGACGTCAACTTCGGCTGCCCCGTCCGCAAGGTGACGAAGACCGGCGCCGGCGCGACGCTCCTCGAGGATCCCGACCGCGCGTGCCGCATCGTCGAAGCCGTCGCCGAGGCGGTCGCTCTGCCGGTGACGGTGAAGATGCGCCGCGGGCTCGCCGACGGGTCCCGTGCCGCTCTCGAGGTCGGGCCCAGGCTCGTCGAGGCCGGGGCCGCCTCCCTGACACTCCACCCGCGCTCGGCGAAGCAGATGTACACGGGCAGCGCCGATCACGCGCTCACCGCGGAGCTCGTCGAGCTCGTCGACGTCCCCGTGGTCGCCTCCGGCGACGTCGTCTCGCGCGAGCGCGCCGGCGAGGTCCTGGAGGAGACCGGGGCCGCGGCCGTCATGGTGGGGCGCGCCGCGCAGGGCAATCCGTGGGCGATCGGCGAGATCGCGGGCCGGCTCGACGGCCAGCCTGCGCGCGAGGAGGTCGTCGCCGAGCTCGTCCTCTTCATGCGGGCCACGGTTGACGAGCTGGGCGAGCTGCGGGCGACGGGGTTCCTGAAGAAGTTCTACGGCTGGTACCTGGGCCGCGGCCGGTTCCCGAAGCCGTTCAAGCAGGAGCTCGTCCGCCTGGAGCGTCTGGCGGACGTCGAGGAGCGCCTCTTCGCGGCCGCCCCGGGCGCCGACGACGTCCTGGCCCGCCTGGAGGGCGATCTTCCCGAGGAGGACGACGTGCTCCTCGACCTCCCGATCTCCGCCTACGGCGGCGGCTGAACGCCGGCCCCGCGCAGCTATAACTCTCCGTATGCCAGTCGCGACCGGCGAACGCAGGATCGTCTCGGTGCTGGTGGCCGACGTTGCGGGCTCGACCGCGATCGGCGAGAAGCTCGGCCCCGAGCGCTCGAAGTTCCTGATCGACGAGGTCATGCGGATCATGGCCGAGCAGGTGCGCCGCTTCGACGGCACCGTCGCCCAGCTCGTCGGGGACGAGATGCTCGCCTTCTTCGGCGCTCCCGTCGCGCACGAGGACGACTCGGAGCGCGCGGTACGCGCCGCACTCGCCATCCAGCGCGCGATCGCCCAGTACGCACACGAGGTCAAGGCGGCGTACGGGGTCGAGCTCTCAGTGCGGATCGGCGTGCACACGGGCCCGGTCGTCGTCGGAGTCCAGCGGGACGGCGACGACTCCTACGATCCCTGGAACGCGCTCGGCGACACGGTGAACGTCGCCTCCCGGCTCCAGGAGCTCGCCGGCGAGGGCGGCGTCGTCATCAGCCCGACGACGAAACGACAGGTGGAGACCTGCTTCGAGCTCGAGGAGCTCGGACTCCAGGAGCTCAGGGGTGTAGGCGAGCCGGTCGAGACCTACCGCGTCACACGCGTCCGCGAAGCGGAGGCGGAGCCGCCCACGTTGCCGCTCGTCGGGCGCGACTTCGAGCTCACGGTTCTCGAGCGCACGATGGAGGCGCTCGTCGAGGGGCGCGGGGCAATCGTCTCGATCATCGGCGAGCCGGGCATCGGCAAGACGCGCCTCGTCTGGGAGGTCCGCAGCCGTTACCGGGATCGCGTCCGCTTCATCGAGGCGCGGGGCGTCTCGTACGCACAGACCTTCCCGTACTGGCCGATCCGCGAGCTCCTGCGCGAGTGGCTCGAGGTCGGGGCGTCGACGCCGGAGGCGCGCGTCCGCCTCGAGCTGAAGGCGGAGCTTGCGCAACTCTTCGGGCAGGAGGACGCCGAGGAGGTCTACCCATTCTTCGCCAGCCTGCTCGGGCTCACGCTCGAGCCGGAGGCGGCCCAGTCGATACGGGAGCTGAACCGGGAGTCCATCCAGACGCGCACGTTCGAGGTCTTCTTCGACTTCGTCAACAAGCTCTCGGAGGAGCTGCCTCTCTGCCTCGTGTTCGAGGACCTGCACTGGGCGGACGAGGCGACGCTCGAGCTGCTCGAGTCGCTCCTCGGCGTGACGGAGGAATCTGCGGTCGCGCTCTTCTTCCTCTACCGGAGCGAGCGCGAGCACGGCTCGTGGCGCCTCGGGGAGCGCGCCCGCCAGCGCTACCCCCACCGCTACCGCGAGGTCGAGGTGAGGCCGCTACCGGCCGACTCCTCCAGGATGCTCGTCGGCAACGTGGCCGAGGGAGAGGTGCCGGAGTCGGTCGCCGAGCTCCTGGCCGAGCGCTCGGGCGGCAATCCCTTCTTCCTGGAGGAGGCGTTGCGGGACCTCGTCGAGCGCGGCGCCCTTCGCCGCGAGAACGGAAGCTGGAAGCTGGCGATCGGCGAGGACGAGCTCGTGGTGCCGGCGCTCGTCCAGGGCGCCCTCCAGGCGCGACTCGACCGCCTCGACCCCGACGCCCGCGACGTGCTCTCCGTGGCGGCGGTCACCGGGCGCACGTTCGGCCTCCCGCTCCTGGAGAAGCTCGTACCGCGCGACAAGCTCATCCGCGCCCTCACGGAGCTCCAGCGCCTCGACCTCATCGTCGAGAAGCGGCGCCGCCCGAATCCCGAGTACCGCTTTCGCCACGGGCTCGTCCAGGAGGTCGCCTACGCGAGCCTCGTCGAGACGAAGCGGCGCAAGCTGCACAGGAAGGTCGGCGAGGCGCTGGAGGAGATCTACCGCGACTCGCCCGAGGAGGCCTACGCCCTACTCGCGCGCCACTTCAGCGAGGCCGACGAGCCGGAGAAGGCGGTGGAGTACCTCCTGAAGGCCGGCGACGCGGCCCGCGCCGTCTACGCCGACCGCGAGGCGCTCGAGCACTACAAGAGGGCCCGCGCGTTCCTGGCGCGCGTGGGCGACGAGCGCCGCGCCCGCGACACCCTCTTCAAGATGGCGCTCGCGTACCACCTCGCCTTCGACTTCGAGAAGGCGGAGGAGATGTACGACGAGGCCTTCTCCTGCAACGTCGAGGAGGCCCCGCCGCCCGAGCCGACGGAGCGGGTCGAGACGTCCATGCACCGTCCGGGCGAGATCGCGCCGGACGAGGTCTACTCGACCGAGGGCGGACAGATCGTCGAGCATCTCTTCCGAGGCCTGCTCCTGGTCGACCGCGAGCTCAACGTCATCCCCGCGATGGCCGACAACATGCGTGTCTCCGGCGACGGCCTCACCTACCTCTTCCGCCTGCGCGAGGGGGTGCGCTGGAGCGACGGCGAGCCGCTGACGGCGGACGACTTCGCCTACGCCTGGCGCAGGATGCGGGAGGAGCAGTCGCGCACGGCCTTCCTCATGGAGGACGTCGAGAGCGCCGAGGCGCTCGACGACCGCACGCTCGAGGTGCAGCTGCGGGAGCCGCGCAGCTACTTCCCGTACATCCTGACTTCGCCGTGGGCGTATCCGTGGCCGCGGCACCGATGCGAGGACCTGGGCGACGAGTGGCGCAAGCCCGAGAACCTCGTCGGCAACGGGCCGTTCACGATCGCCGAGTGGGGCAAGGACTCGGCGCTCCTCGTCGCCAATCCGTACTGGGTCGGGCCGCGCGGGAACGTGCGCGAGATCCACGTGACCTTCACGGCCAAGGGCCAACACGAGCTCGAGGCGTGGCGCGAGGGCCGCTACGACGTCTTGCGGACGCCCAGGGCGGGCGGCGAGAGCGCGCCCGACACCCTGAGCGAGGTCGTCGCCGAGCTGTCGCTCCAGTACGTCGGCTTCAGAGCGACGGAGGGGCTGTTCGCGAACGAGCACGTCCGCAAAGCGTTCTCCGTCGCGCTCGACCGCGAGCGTCTGGTCGCCGCGAGCGGCAGCCTGCAGCGGGCGGCGACCAGGGGCGGCGCCATTCCGCCCGCCATGCCGGGCCATTCCCACCGGGTGGGCCTCGAGTACGACGTGGAGCGCGCGCGCCGACTGCTGGCCGATGCCGGCTACCCGGAAGGGCGGGGCCTGCCGGAGCTCGAGCTCGGCGTTCCCAAGTCATCCGTCTTCGACGCCTCCTTCCTGGTCGAGGAGTGGGCGAAGCTCGGCGCGCGCGTGCGCGTGACACGTACCCAGGGCCACGATCCGCCCGATGTCGCCGGCTGCGACCTCTGGCTCTCCGGCTGGACGGCCGACTATCCCGATCCGGACGGCTTCTTCCACGGCCTGTTCCGGAGCGAGTGGCCGTTCTACCGCGACGAGGACATCGACGAGATGCTCGCCGAGGCACGGGCGCTCGGCGACCAGGACGAACGCCTGCGCCTCTACCACGAGATCGACCGCCTCTGGGTCGCCGAGCATGCGGGCATCCTCCCGCTGTCCTACGGCCGCGCGATGCTCCTCCGCCGACCGTGGGTCGCGGGGCTCTGGGCCAGCCCGCTCTCGCGCGCGCACCTCGACGAAGTCGTCGTCAGACGGGAGGAGGCGGCCTCACCGGTTACGGTCCCAGACGAGCCGGAGGCCCTCGAGAGTGAGGAGCGGGTCGACCCGTTCGATCGTCTCTGAGTGCGGCGCGATCAGGCCTGCCAGGCCGCCCGTGGCGATCACCGGCGCGGTGTCGCCGAGCTCCGCGCGCATGCGCCTGACGATCCCGTCCACCTGTCCGGCGAAGCCGTAGACGAGGCCTGACTGGAGCGCCGACGCGGTCGTCTTGCCAATGACGGTGCGGGGCTCGGCGAAGTCGACCTTCGTGAGCCGGGCGGCCCGCAGGAAGAGGGCGTCCATCGAGGCCTCGATGCCGGGCGCGAGGACCCCGCCGACGAACTCCCCGGCGCTCGAGACGGCGTCGAAGTTCGTGGAGGTCCCGAAGTCGACGACGATGCAGGGCGCTCCGTGCCGCTCCCGGGCCGCGACGGCGTTGGCGATCCGGTCCGGGCCGACCTCGCGCGGGTCGTCGTAGAGGATGGCGATGCCGGTCTTGGTGCCCGGGCCGAGCACCATGAGCGGCGCCTGCGCGTAGCGCTTGGCGAGCTCCTCGTAGGCGCGGACGAGCAGCGGGACGGAGGAGGACAGAGCGACGCCCGTCACGTCGTCGAACCCGAGGTCGCTGAGCTCGAGCAGGCGGACGACGAGCGCCGCGATCTCGTCGCCTGTGCGCTCGGCCTCCGTGGCGGCGCGCCAGCTCTCGACGAGCTCCTCGCCGTCGTAGAGCCCGAGGGCGGTCTGCGTGTTGCCGACGTCGACGGCCAGCAGCATGGGCCGTTGAGCCGTCCTAGGAGGGCTCGTCGTCGCCGGTGAGCGTCTCGCCGAGCCTCTGCGCCAGCGTCTCGGGCGTGAGCGGCGGACTCTCGCCCTCGCCGCGAAGCTCCTCGATCGTGACGTCGCTCGAGGTGTAGACCTCCGCGCGCGGGATGATCCGGGACGGGCGGTTCTTGTCCCAGACCCACACGTCTTCCATCGTCAGGTGGAAGAACGGGTAGGTCGTCTGCGGCAAGACCTTGAGCTCGTGCCTGTTGCAGAGGTACGTCGAGTCCTGCGTGACGATGCAGTAGCGGAAGAGGCCGAAGACGGCCGAGTACTCCCTCTTCAGACGGAGCTCGAGCTCGGCCTCGTACTCGTCAAGCTCGTCGAGATGCGACATGCTCTCATTCTAACGCTGCGCCGCGAGCAGCCCTTCCACGCTCCGGCCGTCGGGGAGGGCCAGCGACGAGTCGAGCTCGTGGAGCGGCTCGAGGACGAAGCGCCGCTCGGCCAGGCGCGGATGGGGCACCGTGAGGCCCGGCTCGTCGATCTCCTCGCTTCCGTAGAGGAGGAGGTCGAGGTCGATCGTGCGGGGGCCGAACCGCGGCCCGCCTTCGCGCTCGCGGCCGAGCTCCCGTTCCACGGCGAGCAGCCGCACGAGGAGCTCACTCGCGCCGAGGTCGGTCTCGAGCGCCGCCGCCCCGTTCAGGAACCGCGGCTGGTCGAGATAGCCGACCGGGTCGGTCTCGCGCAGCCGCGAGACGGCAAGGACCTCGATCCCCCGCTCCGCTTCGAGGAGCTCGACGGCGCGCCGGATCGTCGCCTCCCGGTCGCCGAGGTTCGCCCCCAACCCCACGTAGGCCCTCACCAGGCTTTGTGTTCCACGAGCTCGACCTCTCGAGCCACGTCTCCAGGGCGCCCTAGCGCCCTTCCGGTGCCGGCCTGCGACTTTGTGCTCGTGAAACACAAGCTCTCGGTCGGTCAGCGGCGCGCCCGCTCGATGGTGGCCGCGGTGAACTCGGCCGGCACGCCGAGCTGCACTTCGGGCTTGCGCACGCGCACACGCACACGGGAAACGGGGAAATGATCAAGGAGCTCGTCGGCAACGACCGCGGCGAGCGCCTCAATGAGGTTGAAGCGCTTCTCCTCGCAGATCTTCCGCACGCAGGCGACGACGGCCGTGTAGTCGACCGTGTCCTGAAGCTGGTCACTGCGGACGCCGGCGTCGTGCGCGATCAGCAGGAGATCGAAGACGAACGGCTGGCCGCTCTCCCGCTCCTCCGGGAGCACGCCGTGGAATCCCCTGACCTCGAGGCCCTGGACCTCGATGGCCACCTCGCTCACCGAACGACCGCCTGCGCCGCTGCGAGCGCCTCGACGTGCTCGCGGACGTCGTGGACGCGGAAGAGAGAGGCACCGCGCTCGTACGCGAGGACGGCGACGGCGACACTCGCCGCTACGGGCCCTGTCAGCGCGTCCGAATCGCCGAGGAGGCGCCCGAGAAAACGCTTGCGCGAGGCGCCGACGAGCACGGGGCGCCCCAGGGCGACGAGCTCGTCGAGGCGGGCGAGAAGCTCCACGTTGTGCTCCACGGTCTTGCCGAAGCCGATCCCGGGGTCGAGGGAGATCCGCTCCTCCGGGATCCCGGCGCCGACGGCGAACGCGACGCGCTCCTCGAGGAAGGCGCACACGTCGGCGACGACGTCGTCGTAGCGCGGCTCGTCCTGCATCGTCCGCGGCTCGCCGAGCATGTGCATGAGGCAGAGGTAAGCGCCGCCGTCGGCGACCACGCCCGCGAGCTCCGGATCGGCACGGAGTGCGGTGACGTCGTTGACCATGACGGCGCCGAGCGCGAGCGCGCGACGCGCGACCTCGGCCTTCGACGTGTCGACGGAGACCGGCAGGCCCGAGAGCGCCTCGAGGACCGGCTCGACGCGCCGCAGCTCCTCGTCGAGCGAGACCCCCTCGGCGCCGGGGCGCGTCGACTCGCCTCCGACGTCGACGAGCGCAGCTCCCTCGGCGAGGAGCCGGCGGGCCTGCGCGACGGCGACCTCGGGCGAGAAGAAGCGCCCGCCGTCCGAGAAGGAGTCGGGCGTCACGTTGACGACCCCGAGCACGGACGGCCGCGGAAAGGCCTGTTCGAGCGAGGGGCGCACGGGGCGAGCGTATCCTACGCCGCCCGGCGCCAATGATCGATCTCCACTCGCACATCCTCCCGGGCCTCGACGACGGCTGCCGTACGATCGAGGACGCTCGCGCGCTCGCGCGCCTGGCCGCGGGCGAGGGTGTCACGGCGATCGCGGCGACCCCGCACGTCCGCGCCGACTACCCGACGCGTCCGGAGCGGATGGAGGAGCGCGTCGCTGAGCTGCGACGCGATCTCGCCGAGCAGGGCATTCCCGTCGAACTCCTCCACGGCGGGGAGATCGCCGTCGACATGCTCCCACGCCTGAGCGAAGACGAACTCCGGCGCTTCACCATCGCGCAGAGCGGCGCCTATCTCCTCCTCGAGTTTCCCTACCGCGGCTGGCCGCTCGAGCTGGAGCAACGCGTCTTCGAGCTCCGTGCCTCCGGACTGACACCGCTTCTCGCCCATCCCGAGCGGAACGGCGAGGTCCAGGCCGACCCGACCCGGCTCGCAGAGGCCGTGCGCGCCGGAGCCCTCGTCCAGATCACGGCCGCGTCGCTCGACGGGCGTCTGGGACGCTCGTCCCGGGAGGCGGCCGGGCGCCTGCTGGAGCTCCGGCTCGCCCATGTCCTCGCCAGCGACGCGCACACGCCGGAGATCCGGGCGGCGGGGCTCGCCGCCGCGGTCGAGTCGCTCACGGACGAGGCGCTCGCACGCTACCTCACGGTCGAGGCGCCAGCCTCGATCGTCGCCGGCGAGCCTGTCCCCGAGCCCCCGTCGCGGAAGCCTCGGCGGCGCCGTTTCCTCTCCTTGTAACCCGCGTCGTGGACGACCGCCCGACCCCCGTTCCGCTCCGTCGGAACCGTGACTTCCAGCTCCTCTGGAGCGGCCAGGCCGTCTCCGTCCTCGGCTCGCGCATGAGCTCGATCGCCTACCCGCTCCTCGTTCTCGCCCTCATTCCTCCACCATCGCGTCCGAGCCGCTCGTCAAGGTGCGGCGGTGCTCTTGGCGCCCGCTCGGAGACGGCCTAGCGCCCTCGCTCTCCGAGAGCCACTGTGAGTCCTGCCGCTCCGAGC
>JBOHAD010000085.1:0-8913 GCA_050697555.1 Gaiellaceae bacterium
GCTAGCGTACGCCCGTCGTGGCGGAGCTGATCTCGATCGCCGAGGCGCAGCGCCTCGTCCTCGAGCGGACGAAGCCCCTCGAGGCCGAGCGGGTGCCCATCGAGCGCGCGTCCGGCCGCGTGCTCGCCGAGCCTGCCGCCGCGGCCGTGGACCTCCCGCCCTTCCCGAGCTCGGCGATGGACGGCTACGCCCTCCGCTCCGGCGACACGGAAGGCGGGCCGGTAACGCTCGCAGTCGTGGAGCGGATAGCGGCCGGACGTCCTGCCTCCCGTGTCCTCGCCGCCGGAGAGGCGATGGCGATCGCCACCGGCGGAGTCGTGCCCGAGGGTGCCGATGCGGTCATCCAGGTGGAGCACGTGGAGGAGACCGAGGTGGGCCTGGTCGTCCGCGAGCCGGTTCCGGTGGGCGCGAACGTGCGCGGGCGCGGAGGCGACGTGAGAGCGGGCGACGGCGTGCTCGAGGCGGGGATGCGGCTCGCCGCGGCGCAGGTCGGGGCGCTCGCGGCTGCGGGCGTCACCGAGGTGCGCTGCACGAAGCGGCCGCGGGTCGGGATTCTCGTCACCGGCTCCGAGCTCCGCCCTCCCGGCGAGCAGCTCCGCGAGGGGGAGATCTACGAGTCGAACGGGCTCCTCCTGGCCACGGCCCTCGGATCGGCGGGCGCCGTCCCCGCCCAGCTCGGCATCGTCGCCGACGACCCGGAGGAGCACCGGCGCACGATGGAGCGGGCGCTGCTCGGCTTCGACATGCTCGTCACCTCCGGCGGCGCGTCAGTCGGCCCGCACGACCTCGTCCGCGAGGTGCAGCGCGAGTTGCGTGTCGAGGAGGTCTTCTGGGGCGTCGCCGTCAAGCCGGGGAAGCCCGTCGCCTTCGGTGTCCGGCGCGACCACCTCGTCTTCAACCTGCCCGGGAACCCCGTCTCCGTGCTCGTGACCTTCGAGCTCTTCGTCCGCCCGGCCGTGAACGCCCTCCTCGGCGCCGACCCCTGGCCGGCGTTCCAGCAGGGAACGCTCGCGGCGCCCGTGCGGCGCAACCCGCACCGAGACGAGCTCCTACGCGCTGTTGTCACTAGGGACAACGACGCGGTCGCGCTCGAGCCGCTGGCCGGCCAGGAGTCGCACATGATCGTGCGCGCCGGGCAGGCGACCGCCCTCGTGCTGGTCGAGGCGGGCGAGGGCGAGCTCGCCCCCGGCGAGACAGTCTCTTTCCTCTCGCTCGCCTAACTAGACGATCGGCTCGACGTCGACGAGGCGGCCGTACACGATCCACCGCTGGGCGGCGCTGTAGAGGGGATGGCAGGCCGAGAGCATGACCGTGTCGAAGCCGCGGTTGCGGACGACGCTCCAGTCGTCCGACTCCACGATCTCGTGCTCGAAGATCCGGTAGTGGAACGTTCCGTAGGGGAGCTCGAGCACGATTGCGTCGCCTCGCTCGAGCTTGTCGATCTTGCGGAAGGGGGCGCCGAAGGTCGTGCGGTGACCGGCGATGCCGACGGTCCCCCCCAGGCCGGGGAGGCTGGTCCGCTCGTAGTGCCCGGGGCCGCGCGAGAGGTCGGGGCCCCAGCGCGTGCCGTGGACGAAGACGGCTTCGACGCCGATCCGGGGTATCTCGATCCGCCCGAGCGGCTGACCGAGCTCGACGGTTCGGCCGAAACGGCGCGCCAGAGCGGAGACGGCGCTCCGCTCCTGCTCCTCGCTGACGAGATCCGGCGCGGCGGGCGCGCTCGCTTCGAAGTCCTCGAAGACGCCCTGGAGCTCCGAGCCGAGCCGGTTCTGCTGGTAGCGGTTGTAGACGTCCGTGACGGGATCGCGCCAGAAGAGGACGGCAGCCGCGTACGCGAGCACGAGCAGGCCCACGACGATCAGGACGGTTCCCAGGCGACGCCGCGTCATCCCTCCGAAGTCTCACTTTCGCCCTCGCCCGCGGCCCCGTCAAGCGCTCGGAGATGCCGCCGCGAGCGGGCTCTCCTCCTGAGGAGGACAGCCTGGCGCACGCCCTCGCGCAGCGGCCCCCGGGCCGGCCGCTCGGATGCGTCCGGGTAGGGGGCATAGCGGCCGAGCGCCACCGCTCCCGTCTGACCGGCCGCAGCGGCCCAGGCGAGGAAGGCGAGCAGGAGGGACACCGGCACGTAGCCGATCGCCGCGAGGGCGAGCAGGTACCAGACGGCGTCGAGGCCGAGCTCGTAGCGGAACTCGAGGGAGCCGAGGAGGATGAGCGGCCCGGCGAAGCCGAGCGCGTACAGGCTGGGCTGCGCCCAACGACCGCGATCGGAGACCTGTGGAAGCCACAGCCACGCGTGCAGCGAGGGGAGCACGAAGATCAGGGCGTAGGGGTTCGTGGCGGCGACGACGAGCCCGACGACGGCGAGCACGAGCATGGCGGCGAGGTGGCCGCCGAGCTCCTCCTCGCGCGAGACCGAGCGGGCGGGTGCCAGGCGCGGCCGGGCGACGAGCCAGCCGAGAGCCGAGAGCGCGAGGAGCGCGGCGAGCGCGGCCGCCGGCCATTCGGACGCGACCGGGGTCTCGAACGCGATCGGCCGGTCGATGCCGCTCGGGAGGATCCCGAGGAGGGAGAAGAGCGCGACGCCGACACCGACCCAGAGCCAGACGCCCAGGCGGCTCGCGTAGCTCCGAAGCGCGGGGCCGAGCGGGATGTGCCGCCGGCGGCAGCGGGCGAAGAGGTCCACGGTTGCCGCCAGGAAGGGGATGAGGGCGGCGAGCAGGACGAACTGGATCGTCCAGCCGTACAGGATCCGCGGACCGAAGTAGATGTAGGAGTCGGTTCCGCGTGCGACTTCCGCCGCCTCGTCGAGGGATCCGAGCAGTGCCTGCGCCGAGCGGCCGAGCTCCCCGAGCCGCTCCTGATCGAGACGGCCGAGCGAGTCGCCCTCGGCCGGCGGCGGGCGCTCGCTACCCGTCGTGATGGTGACTGCGGGCGTCCCGCGCGCGACGAAGGGCGCGTGACCCCGGAGGCTGAAAGGGAAGGCGAGATCGAGCAGCTGGCCGAGCGCGCCGGGGCGCGCGGGCGCGACTCCGGCGTGGTCGCGGATGCTCGCCTCCGTGGTGGCGAGCAGCGTCGGGCTTGGGACGCGCGAGTTGTCGCTGGAGAAATCTACGCGAGGCGTCTCCGGGCCTCCGACCGCGTCCAGGTTCACGACCGCGACCGTGCGGTCCGCGTGCCGGGAGCTCTCCGCGAAGGCGTTCGCGCCGAGGCTGCCGAGGGCCCCGCCGTCGGTGGAGACGAAGACGAACGTGTGCTCGAGCGAGGCGTCGCCCACGTCGCGGGCGAGCTCGAGCAGCGCGGCCGTGCCGGACGCGTTGTCGACGGCCCCCGGCGACAGTCCGAGGTTGTCCCGGTGCGCCGTCACGACGATCGTGTCCTGCGATCGCACGGGCTCGCGGGGAGAGTGGGGCGCGACCGCGACGATGTTGACGAACCGCTCTTCGCCGCGACCCGGAACCTCTGCCGTGAACACCTGGCGCTCGACCTCGAAGCGATAGTCGCGGAACCGCTGCTCCACCCAGGCGGCGGCGCCTCTCGACCCGTCGGATCCGGGTGACCGGTCTGGGAACTGGCGCACGAGCTCGACGGCGAACTGCGCCGCGGTCGCCTCGTCGAAGAAGGGACGGAGCGTGGGATCCGGGAGGGGGTCGGGCCGGCCCACGCTGAAGGCGGCGACGAGGAGAGGCACTGCGACCGCGAGCCAGGCGGCCCGGTAGATCCGTGTGGAGACCGGCCGCTCGAGCGATCCGCGCCGCGGCCTCCGGCGGGGAAGATCCGCGGCCATGAGCCCTCCCTAGTCTAGTGCCCGTGGCGGCTCCCCCTGCGAGCCTATCCTTTGGGAAGGATGGCCGACCCAGTGACGATCCTCCTCGTCGACGACGAGGAGTCGATCCAGAAGCTCCTCACGTACCCGCTCGAGCGCGAGGGCTATCACGTGGTGCAGGCCCGCGACGGAGAGGAGGCGCTGGCGCGCTTCATCGAGGCGCCGGTCGATCTCGTCGTCCTCGACCTCATGCTCCCCAAGCTCGGCGGCCTCGAGGTCTGCCGGCGGATGCGCAAGATCGAGGGCACGGTCCCGATCATCATGCTGACGGCACGGGGCGACGAGGTGGACAAGGTCGTGGGCCTCGAGCTCGGCGCGGACGACTACATCACGAAGCCGTTCTCCATCAGGGAGTTCATGAGCCGCGTGCGCGCGCTGCTCCGACGGGCCCAGCTGCCGCCGGCCGCGGCGAGGACCGGCCTGATCGAGCGGGACGGGCTGCGAATCGACACGGCGAAGAGGACGGTGGACGTCCGTGGCGACCCGGTGGACCTCACGTACCTGGAGTTCGAGCTCCTGCGGACGCTCGCCGCCAGCCCGGGGCGCGTCTTCAGCCGCGCGACGCTCCTTCAGGACCTCTGGGGCGGGGCCGAGTACCGCGATCCGCGGACGATCGACGTCCACGTGCGCCATCTGCGCGAGAAGATCGAGCGCGACCCCGGCGACCCCGAGTTCATCTTCACGGTTCGCGGCGCCGGCTATCGCTTCCGGGAGAGCTGATGGGCCGGCCGTCGCGTCTCAGTCTCAGCGTCAAGGTCGGTCTCACCCTCTTCGTCGTCGTCGCCGGCGCGCTCGCCATCGTGTACGTCGCCGTCGTCCCGCAGCTCGAGTCCCGCCTCGTCGACGCCAAGATCGACGAGCTGGAGGAGATCGCCCCGACCGTGGCGGGCTCCGTGGCCGACTCGAGCCAGAATCCGTTTCGGCTCCAGAACGCCGTTGCCGTGCTGGGGGAAGGCCTCGGTGTCCGCGTCGTCGTGCTGCGCCCGCTCTCCGCCGACCGCCTCTCGAACGTGGCCGACTCTCGTAGCGTCGAGCCGGGAGATGTCGGGCAGGATCCCGTGGCGCTCGAGGCTCTGACGACAGGGCTTCCCGCCTCGGGCCGCGTGACGCGCGACGACGAGGACTACGCCGAGGCGGCGCGGCCGGTAGGCCCCAACACCGTCGTCCTCGTCTCCGCGTCTCTGCAGGACGCGCTCGCCAACGTGCGTCTCGTGCGCCGGAGCCTGATCGTGGCGGGTGCCGCCTCGCTCGCCATCTCGTGGCTCGCCGGCTACCTCGTCGCCTGGGCGTTCACGCGGCGGATCCGGCGTCTGGAGAACGCGGCTGAGCGGCTTGCGGCCGGCGATTTCGAGACGCCGGTCGTGGACACCGGGCGCGACGAGGTGAGCCAGCTCGCCGAGGCCTTCGACAGCATGCGGGTGCGCCTTGCGGCGCTCGACCGGGCCCGGAGCGAGTTCATCGCCAACGCCTCCCACGAGCTCAGGACCCCGCTCTTCTCGCTCGGAGGCTTCCTCGAGCTGCTCGCGGACGAGGAGCTGGACGAGGCGGTACGGCTGGACTTCCTCGCGGAGATGCGCGGCCAGGTGGAGCGCCTGGCGCGGCTCGCAACGGATCTCCTCGACCTGTCGCGCCTGGACGCCGGCCAGCTCGAGGTGGAGCGCGTCCCGGTCGACCTGGGCGCGAGCGCGCGACTCGTCGCCGACGAGTTCCGCGCCGTCGCGGAGGCCCAGGGGCGCGAGCTTCGCCTGCACGCGGACGGGCCGGTGCAGGCGGTCGGCGACGAGCAGCGCGTGCAACAGATCCTCCGCGCCTTCGTCGAGAACGCGCTCCGGCACACGCCATCGGGGACGACAGTCGAGGTGACCGCGGGCTCGCGGGACGGCCGCGCAAGCGTTTCGGTACGGGACGACGGGCCGGGTGTGCCAGCGGACGACCAGGAGCACGTCTTCGAGCGCTTCTACAGGGCGGAGGGCGGCCAGGCCTCCGGGTCGGGCCTCGGGCTCGCCATCGCCTCGGAGCTCGCAAGCCGCATGGAAGGGACGATCGAGCTCCGCTCGCAGCCCGGCGAGACCGTGTTCACGCTGCTCCTGCCGCTCTCGGAGGGAGAGTCATCACGTGAAAACGCTGTGGCCGACGAGGATGTGCTGCTTCACCCCGGTGCGCCGGCGCGTTAGCGGCCGGCGGGTCACTACCATGAGACCGCCGTGCGCCCGGGAGTGATCGCCGTCGTCGCCGTCGTGTCCGCCCTCCTGGGCGGCTCGTCCGCGCTTCTGTTCGGCAAGGCGGCGGGTTGGATCGACGGCGACCCAGCCGCACAGACGATCCTCGTTCCCTCGCCGGACGGCGCGGCGCCCGCCTCCGACGAGCTCCTGGAGGAGGACGCGGCCACGCCGCTCACGGGCAACGGCTTCGACGCGAGCGAGATCTATGCGAAGCGCGCGAGCGGCGTCGTCACCGTCCTCGCGCTGTTCGACGGTCAGGGGCAGGAGGCGGACGCCGCCGCCGCGCAAGGCTCCGGCTTCGTCGTCACGGAGACCGGCTACGTTCTCACCAACTCGCACGTGATCACGACCGCGGGCGAGGGCGACCCGAGCGCGGAGCCCGAGGCCGCCGACACCGTCTACGTCCTGTACAGGGACGAAGAACGCGTGCCGGCGACCGTCGTCGGCTGGGACGTCTACGACGACGTCGGGCTGCTCAAGGTCGACCCTCGGGATCACCCCGTCAGCCCCGTTCCGCTGGGCGACTCGAGCCGGGTCGTCGTCGGGGAGCCCGTGGCAGCGATCGGCAGCCCGTTCGGCAACGAGAGCTCCCTGAGCGTCGGCGTCGTCGCCGCGACCCAGCGCTCGATCGAGTCGCTCACCTCGCGCTACAACCTCGTCGACGCGATCCAGACGGATGCGCCCATCAACCGCGGCAACTCCGGCGGGCCGATGTTCGATGCCAGCGGCGACGTGATCGGGATCAACGCTCAGATTCGCAGCGAGTCGGGCACCGCGGAGGGTGTCGGCTTCGCCATTCCGATCAATGCCGCGAAACGCTCGATGACGCAGCTGATCGAGACCGGCCGGGTGCGCTACGCCTGGCTCGGGGTGACGACTCAGACCGTCACGCCCAGGCTGGCCGCCCGCTTCGACTTCAGTGCCGAGCGCGGCGCGGCGATCCAGGAGGTCGTGGACGGGAGCCCGGCCGCCCGCGCGGGCCTTCGGGGAGGCGGTGACGAGCGGGAGTGGCAGGGGATTCGCTTTCGGCCCGGCGGCGACCTCGTCGTCGCCGTCGACGGCGAGCCCGTCGAGACGGCCGAGGACGTCGTTCGCGCGGTCACCCAGGGGTCCGTCCCCGGACAGCGGCGGCAGCTGACCGTGCTGCGCGGCAACGAGCAGGTCGAGATCACGGTCGTCCTCGGCGAGCGCCCGCCGACGCCTCCCCCGACCGGCGGCTAGCCCAGATGATTGATCGAAAATTGACCGGAAACCGTGGCACCCGCCGGATGACGCCCGTGACGCGTCGCCTGACACCACGCTCGTTCCTCGCCCGTACCTTCCAGGTACGGGCTGCGGACGCTCGCGGCGTCAGGCTCGGTCACGGACGCCCCCGCCGGCACCACACTTTCCGATCAACCATCTAGACTCGGCGCGTGGAGCGTCCGCGCGAGGATCTCGTTCTCCTCGGGGACAACCTCGAGCTCCTTCCGCGCTTCGTGGACGAGAGCTTCCAGCTCGTCTACGTCGATCCGCCCTTCAACACGGGGCGCACTCAGGTTCGCCGGACCATCGCGACGGCTGCGGATGAGACGGGAGACCGAACCGGCTTCAGCGGGCGCCGTTATCGGTCCACTCTCCTGAACGAATCGCGGTACCACGATTCGTTCACCGACTATCTCGCCTTCCTCGAGCCGCGCCTGCTCCAGATCCGGCGTCTCCTCCGTCGGACGGGGACGCTCTACTTCCACATCGACTACCGGGAGGCGCACTACTGCAAGCTGCTCCTGGACGAGCTCTTCGGGCGCGAATGCTTCCTGAACGAGATCGTCTGGGCCTACGACTACGGCGCGCGAGCGAGGCGCCGCTGGCCGGCCAAGCACGACACGATCCTCGTCTACGTCAAGGATCCGGAGCGGTACTTCTTCGACTCGGAGGCGGTCGACCGCGAGCCCTATATGGCGCCGGGCCTGGTGACCGCCGAGAAGGCCGCGCGGGGGAAGCTACCGACCGACGTGTGGTGGCACACGATCGTCTCCCCGACCGGGAAGGAGAAGACCGGCTACCCGACGCAGAAGCCCGAAGGCCTCGTGCGGCGCATGGTCCAGGCCTCCACGCGTCCGGGGGACTGGTGCCTCGACTGCTTCGCCGGGAGCGGCACGCTCGGGGCCGTCTGTGCCCAGCTCGCCCGCCGCTATGTGCTGATTGACACGAGTAGGGAGGCGGTCGGGATCGCCAGGCGGCGCCTTGCCCCGTTTGTCCGGGCCGTTTCGGGGGTATGACTGTTGAGACGTAGATTCGGTCGGGTATTGTGAGGTTTGGTGCGGTTTAGCCCCGATTTCTTGCGGCGGCTCTAGGTGGGCGGGAACGGAACCCGCGAGCGGGTCGTCTCGCTGACCATTCCGGCACGCGCCGAGTACATCGCGCTCGGACGGCTCGCCCTCACCGGGCTCCTCCGCACCCAGCCCGTCGGCCAGGAAGTGGTCGCGGACCTAAAGCTCGCCCTGACGGAGGCCTGCTCGAACTCGATCCGGCATGCGTATCACGACGGCCGCGAAGGCGTGGTCGAGATTCGCTACGAGCTTGACGGCGACCGCTTGGCGGTCGAGGTCTCCGACGAGGGCGGCGGCTTCGATCCCCGGCACCTCGAGGCGGACGAGCGCAACCTCGACGAGGGTGGTCTCGGCATCGCCATCATTCGAGCCGTCACCGACGAGCTCGCCATCGGTCCCCGCTCCGAAGGCGCAGGCTCGCGCCTTCGGTTCACCAAGCTCCTGAACTGAATCCGCCTCTGTATCCTGCGCCGCCGGTGCAGCTCCAGCACGTCAACGTGGGGACGAAGCTCCTCGCCGACTACGCGACGATCGCGAGTCGCGGCCTCATGGACCA
>JBOHAD010000086.1:0-8673 GCA_050697555.1 Gaiellaceae bacterium
GTGCCGGACTCGCACCGGCTTCCCTTTCCGCTCGCCTTCTGTGAGGGAACAATACTGCTTGGCTAGCCTGCAGGGCCATGGTCGCGGCGCGGCTCAACCTCTGGCTGCCGGTCGTCTTCTGGGCGGGGCTCATCTTCGCCCTCTCCTCCGTACCGGGGCTCTCCACCGACCTCGGGGTCTGGGACACGGTGCTGCGCAAGTGCGCGCACGTCGTCGAGTACGCGATCCTCGGCGTGTTCCTGCAGCGGGCGCTGGAGCGCGAGCCGCTCTCGATGCTGATCGGCTCTGCCTACGCCGTGACCGACGAGGTGCACCAGGCGTTCGTCAGCGGCCGCCACGGCTCGCCGCTCGACTGGCTCATCGACACCGTCGGGATCGTCCTCGGCGTTCTCCTCTTCGCCCGGTTCGTGCGGTGAGGGCCGTGGCCGTCGACCTCGACGGAGCCCTCGGCGACACGCACCCGCTCTGGCGCGACTTTCTCGAGGACGTGGCGCGACGCTTCGCCTCGATCGCGCCCCTCGACCTCGCGGCACTGCCGGCCAACCGCGCCGCCGCCGCCGAGGAGCTCGATCGCTGGGCGGCGGCCGGGATCGGAGACTGGAGGGCCGCCCTCGAGCGCTTCGCCGAGGACCGCGCACCCGTCTACCTGCGCCCGAGCGCCGAGGCGAGTGCCGCCCTCCGCGCCCTCCAGGCCGCGGGGACGTCCGTGGGAGTCTTCACGGACGCGCCGGAAGAGCTCGCCCGCGTCGCCCTCGCCCAGCTCGGGGCAGCCCGGCGCGTCGAGGCGCTCGAGGCCGGCGCCGGAGCACGCGACCGCCTCCTCACACGCCTGGGCGAGGACGTGGCAGTTGCCGCCACACGGGAGGATCTGGCTAAGATCGGAGCCGGTGCCGAGCGAGGGTAAGCATCTCGACGACCGGCAGCTCGACGCGATCCTCGAGCGGCTCGACCGCCTCTGCGACGAGGTGCACTCGCTCAATCGCCGGCTCGACTCGCACGAGCAGCTCCTCCGCATCGCCCACGAGCTCACGAACCTGAACGAGTCGCTGCAGGCGCTCGCCTACGCCGCGCTGGGCCAGCAGGCCCCGCAGGTTCGCCGCCGCCGCTCAGCCTAGCCGCTCGACAGTCCCCGGGAGTCGCGCTACCTCACCGGAGTGTCGCCCTTACCCCGCTCGCCCGAGTTCGAGCAGCTGAGCTACGGCGTGGGCCGATTCGCTAGCTACCCCTCGAGCCTCGGTTCCGCAAGGTGGACGCGGCCTTGCCCCACCTTTGGAAGGTCTCGCCGGCCGCACGGATGCCGCCGAGCTGCCTGAAGAAGCCCATCCCGATTAAGTACAGGAGGCCGATGATTACCCAGCGCCACACGGTTCTGCCTTCCTTACGTCGTGTGCCCTCCATCGTACGCACACGGGCGTTGGGCTGGAAGCGGGGCCGCACTTGCGCCCGGTCATTTTCGAGGACGATCCGCGGAACCGTGCTCTAGCCGTGGATGGAGACGATGAGGGGGATGATCAGGATCGCGACGATGTTCGTGATCTTGATCATGGGGTTGATCGCCGGGCCGGCGGTGTCCTTGTAGGGATCGCCGACCGTGTCGCCCGTGACGGCCGCCGCGTGCGCCTCGGAGCCCTTGCCGCCGTGTGCGCCGTCCTCGATCAGCTTCTTCGCGTTGTCCCAGGCCCCGCCGCCGGAGGTCATGGCGATGGCGAGGAAGATCCCCGTGACGATCGTCCCGATCAGGAGGCCGCCCAGCATCTCAGGCTTGATGATCCCGACGACGATCGGGAAGACGACGGGGATCGTGCTCGGGAGCATCATCTTCTTGATCGCTTCGGCGGTGACGATGTTGACCGTGCGCCCATACTCGGGCCGGCCGGTGCCCTCCATGATCCCCGGGATCTCGCGGAACTGGCGCCGCACCTCCTGGACCACCTGGCCGCCCACGCGCCCCACGGCCTGCATGGCGAGCGAGGCGAAGAGGAAGGGCATGAGCCCGCCCAGGAAGAGGCCGGCGATCACCCACCCGTCGTTGAGCTCGAACGTGATCTGGAGGCCCTCCTGGCCGAGCTCCGACGTGAACCCGTCGAAGAGGATGAGCGCCGCGAGCCCGGCGGAGCCGATCGCGTAACCCTTCGTGACCGCCTTCGTCGTGTTGCCGACCGCGTCGAGAGGGTCGGTCACGCCGCGCACCGACTCGTCCAGGTCGGCCATCTCGGCGATCCCGCCGGCGTTGTCCGTCACGGGGCCGTAAGCGTCGAGCGCGACGATCATCCCCGTCATGGCGAGCTGAGCCATGACCGCGACGCCGATCCCGTAGAGGCCGGCGATCTGCTCCGCGCCCACGATGGCCGCCGCGATCACGATCACGGGCAGCGCCGTCGCCTGCATGCCCACGGCGAGCCCCTCGATGATGTTCGTCGCGTGCCCGGTGATGGAGGAGCGCGAGATCGCCTTCACGGGCCCCCAGCGGGTGCCCGTGTAGAACTCCGTGATCGCCACGAGGAGGAAGGTGACGGCGAGGCCGATGAGGGCGCAGCCGTAGAGGTCCCAGAAGGCGAACCGGTCGCTGTCGAAGGCGAGCGTGATGGGGATGAAGCCCGCCGCCGAGAGCAAGGTCGAGACGATGACGGCCGCGTAGAGGGCGTTCATGATCGAGCCGCGGCGTCCGACCCGCACGAAGAAGACGCCGATCACCGAGGCGATGATGGCGACGCCGCCGATGGCGAGGGGGTAGAGGACGACGCCGGTGGCCGGGAAGTTGACGGCCCCGAGAAACATGACGGCGACGGCGGTCACCGCGTACGTCTCGAAGAGGTCGGCGGCCATGCCGGCGCAGTCGCCGACGTTGTCGCCCACGTTGTCGGCGATCACGGCGGGGTTGCGAGGGTCGTCCTCGGGGATTCCGGCCTCCACCTTGCCCACGAGGTCGGCGCCGACGTCGGCGGCCTTCGTGTAGATGCCTCCGCCGAGCCGCGCGAAGACGGAGATGAGCGAGCCGCCGAAGGCGAGGCCGATGAGGTCGCGCGTCGCCTCGTCCGGCGAAGAGTCGAACCAGCTCGTGAGGATGCCGTAGTACCCCGCGACACCGAGGAGACCGAGGCCGACGACGAGGAGCCCGGTCACCGCGCCCGCCCGGAACGCGACGTTGAGGGCCGGCCTCACCCCGCCCTTGGCCGCTTCCGCGGTCCGGACGTTCGAGCGCACGGCCACGTTCATCCCGATGAACCCCGCGGCGGCCGAGAAGACGGCCCCGATCAGGAAGCCGAACGCGGTTCCCCAGCCGAGGTCGTTCCAGAGGCCGATGCCGAGGAAGATCACGACCGCGACCACGGCGATCGTCAGGTACTGGCGACGGAGGTAGGCGGCCGCGCCCTCCTGGATGGCGTGCGCGATCTCCTGCATCCTCGCGGTCCCGGCCGGCTGGCGGAGCAGCCAGACCGTGAGCCCGATGCCCCAGCCGATGCCGAACCCGGCGCACAGCAGGGCAAAGAGCACGCTGTTGTTCTGGAAGAAATCCGTCACGAAGTCACGGCCGCAAAGACGGCAAACCCGGCACGTCATGCCGGATCGCGGCCGGGCGGAGTTCTATCACAAGTGCGCGCCGAGCCGCCCTGAAGGACGTGCCTGGCGCCTAGAAGCGTGCCCCGCGGAGCGCCGTTGTGCAGAGATGCTCTTGCGGCTGGGGCGAGATTCTCGGGATGGCCGCGAAGAGCAGCTCGCGGAGCCGCTCGTTGTTCTCGTTGAACACGGCCACGACTCCCTCGTGCGAGACGGGCGGCGTCCCTTCGACGCCGACGTCGTGGTCGGTCACCATCGAGATGTTCGCGTAACAGAGCTCGAGCTCGCGCGCCAGGTAACCCTCCGGGAACGCCGTCATGTTGATCGTGTCCCAGCCCATCGCCTGGAACCACTTCGACTCCGCGCGAGTCGAGAAGCGGGGGCCCTGCACGACGACGACGGTCCCTCCGTCGCGAGCTGTGATCCCGAGGTCCCGCGCGGTCTCGACGAGGAGCGAGCGGAGCTCCGGACAGTACGGATCGGCGGCCGAGACGTGCGTCGTCTCCGGGCCGTCGTAGAACGTGTCGGCACGCCCGCTCGTCCGGTCGACGAACTGGTCGCACACGACGAACTCGCCCAGCTCGAGCTCGGCCCTGAGCGCGCCCGACGCGTTTGGGCCGATGATCCTGCGGACCCCGAGCTCCCGCATCGCCCACACGTTCGCCCGGTAGGGAATCGCGTGCGGCGGCAGCTCGTGCTCCCGTCCGTGCCGCGGCAGGAAGGCGACGCGCTTGCCGCCGACCTCGCCGATGGTGAAGGGCGCCGAGGGCTTGCCGTAAGGCGTCTCGACCTCGACCTCCTCGACGTCCTCGAGGAACGAGTAGAACCCCGAGCCTCCGAAGACGCCGATCTCGGCGTCAGCCATTCGACTGTTTGGCGGCCTTCGCGTAGGCGAGCTGGAGGTTGGCGATCTGATCCCGGAAGCCCGCGACGAGCTCCTTCGCCAAAAAGCCTTCGAGCACGGGCATGAGCGCGCTCATCGTCTCGATCGCCAGCGGGCCTGCTCGAGCTCGCGGTCCTCGCGCGTGTCCTCGGTGAGGCCGAGGCGCCGGTAGCCGATCGACGACACCTGGATGAGCGTGTTCACGAGCACGTCCTCGACGCGGAGCTTGCGAAGCTCCTCGGCGAGCTCCTCCGCGAGGCGTTCCTGCTCCTGCTCCTGCTCGTGCTCAGAGCTCATTTCGGGGTGACGAGCCGTGCCGGCTCCAAAACCTCCTGCGCGTAGACCGCCTCCATGGTCTCCCCGGCTTCGTGGCGCGCAATCTGGCGCTCCGCAGGCGTCACCGCGGGCACCGTCAGGAAGGGCGCGACGCCGAGCTCCTCGGCGACCGGCAGCACCCAGTCCACCAGGCGCTCGAGCTCCGCGCGCGCGGGGCGCACCTCGCCCGAGTCGAGATCGATGAGCTCGCCCGAGAGGCCGCGGCGGATCGCGCGCCAGAAGTTCTCTTCGATCAGGCGATGGGGATGCTCGGGGAGAGGCTCGCCGTCGTCCACGGCGCGGGCGATGCGGGCCGTCAGCGCGAACATGAGCGCGGAGAGCGCCTGGGCCTCGCCCAGCTCCGGCTGGCCGTCGCAGATGCGGATCTCGACCGTCGGGAAGGCGAGATGCGGTCGCACGCTCCACCAGAGCTGCGTGTGCTCGGTGATGGAGCCCGTGTCGTAGAGGAAGCGGACGTACCGCTCGTACTCGTCCCAGCCGGCGAACGCGTCCGGGACGCCGCAGCGGGGGAACATGCGCGTGAAGATCTGGGTGCGCGCGGAATGGAGGTGCGTGTAGACGCCCTCGACGAAGGGCGAGCTGCCCGAATAGGCGAGGAGGTGCGGGAGGTAGGCCCGGAGGCCGTTCGTGACCGCGATCGCGCGATCGGCGCCTTTGATTCCCACGTGCACGTGCAGGCCGAAGCTGTTGTTGCGCCACACGACGTAGCGGAGCACCTCGTCGTTCCGCCGGTAGTGCGGCGTGTCGATGATCCGCTGCTCCTGCCAGGGACTCCAGGGATGGGTGCCGGCGGCGCAGAGCGCCACGTCGAAGGGGGCGGCCAGCTCGAGCAGCTGCCGGCGGCGCTCCCCCATGACCGCCGCAGCCTCGGCGAAGGTCTCGCAGCGGCCGGTCCGCACCTCGATCTCGGACGCGATCAGCTCGCCGACGAGGTGCTCCTCGAGCTCGCTGCCGCGCGCGGCCGCCTCGAGCTCCTCGAAGCGGTTCACGAGCCCGAGCGTCTCCGGGTCGAGGATGGCGAACTCCTCCTCGACCGCGACGGTGAGGTCACGACCGTTCTCGAAGGCGTCCCGCGCGCTCCGGATCTGCTCGTCCGGGGTCAGGCGTTGGGCGTCTCCCACGGGCCCGAAAGTATCAGAGCGGCTATGCGTTCCCAGCTCCAGTGCCGCACTGCTGCGCGGCGCGCTGCTCTCGAGAGCCGCTCCCAGTCGGCGCGAGAAAGGCCGAGGAGTTCCCCTAGCTTCGCCGCGAGATCGTCGGCGCTGGCGCGCTCGAAGGACGCGAGCGCACGGTGTTCCGGCGGATACTCGGCCTCGAGCCCGGCAGCGATGTCCGCGAGCCCGGAGTGGAGAGCCACGAGCGGCGGCGAGCCGCAGGCGGCGGCTTCGGCCGCGACCATGCCGAAGGCCTCGGGGAAGACGGACGGCGTGACGCTGACGTCCGCGAGCGCCCAGAGGTGCGCCAGGTGGCGGTGCTCGAGCGGCCCGGTGAAGAGGACGCGGCGATCCGCGGTGCGCTCCTCCAGCTCCGCCCGCAACGGCCCGAAGCCCACGATCACGGCCCGGGAGTCGACGCCCTCGAGCGCTTCCAGGAACAGGTCGACGCCCTTCTCCCGGCTGAGCTTGCCCACGAAGACGACCGTCGGCTCGTCCCCCGCGAGGAACTCGGCGAGGCGCTCGGCGTTTCCCGGGTCGGGGTACCGCTCGCCCGTGAGCGGCGGGTCGCGGTGGGCCTCCTCGACCAGCGCCTCGAGCGCCTCCTCGCGCGGCTCGGGCCGAAGCTCCTCCACGTCGACTCCCGGAGGGACGATCCGCACGCGCCCGAGATACTCGCCTTCGCCGACGACCTCCTCGAGGACGCGCCGGATGTGCTCCGAGCCTGCGTACACCTCCCTCGCCTGCGGGAGCGTCTCCCGCGCCCAGGCGACGAGCTGCGGGTTCCCGCGCATCGCGAACTCGAGCTCCGAGCCGTGCGCCTTGACCGCGAAGGGCGTCCCGGCGGCCGCGCCGACGGGCGCGCCCAGGAGGACGTGGTTCGCCAGGAGCACATCGGCGGGGAGGTGCTCGCGCACTTCGGCGGCATTCCGTTCCACCCACGCCTCGCGCGCCCCCGCGCTCAGCTCCGGGAGCCTGCGCGCCTCCAGGTCCTCGTAGCGGTCGAGCACGAAGACGGGCAGCAGTCCGCCGGCATCCGGCCTCACGACGCGCGCGCCGCCGAGGTCGTAGCGCTCCGGGTGGGGCTCCTGGGAGAAGACGACGACCTCGTGGCCGGCCCGGCTCCACGCCCGCGCGAGCGAGCGCGTATACACATTCGAGCCCGTCCCGCCCAGGAGGTAGCCGTGCCAAAGGAGAATCTTCACGGGCATGGATCCTGACGAACTCCTCGTCCGGCGCGCGCAGCGAGGCGACCGCCACGCCTTCGAAGCGCTCGTGGAGCGCCACCAGGCGCGGCTCTACACGCTCGCGGCCCGCGTGCTCGGCTCGCGCGAGGACGCCGCCGACGCCGTCCAGGAGGCGTTTCTCCGCGCCTGGCTCGGCCTCCCCAGGTTTCGGGGCGGCGCCCGCTTCTCGACCTGGCTCTACCGGATCGGCCTCAACGCCGCGCACGACCAGCGGCTGAAGCGGAAGGCGGAGCCGGCCGGGGAGCGGCCGGAGCCGGTGGATCCCCGCGACCGCTTCGCCGACAGCGAGCTCTCGGCCGGGCTCCAGGGAGCCCTGAACGGGCTCGAGGAGAGCTTCCGAGTGGCGGTCGTCCTCTCCGACGTGCTCGGCTGCTCCTACGCCGAGATCGCGGAGCTGACCGGCGTGCCCGAAGGTACGGTGAAGTCGCGCATCTTCCGGGCGCGCAGCGAGCTCGCCGAGCGCCTGGGAACAACGGGCGAGGCAGCGGAGTCGAAAGAGTGATGGCGGAGAGGCACGCAGACGAGCTCACGCTGCTCGCGTACGTGGACGGCGAGCTCCCGGACGACGAGCGGCAGGCGGTGGAGGGGCACGTCCAGACCTGCCCTACGTGCGCCGTGGAGGCGCACCGGCTCGAGGCCGGCCGTGATGCCCTGCGCGGGACTCCGCTCCTCGAGCTCTCCGAGGAGCGGCGGCGCGCGATCGTCGCCTCCCTGCCGGAGCGGAAGGAACGGTTTGGCTTCTTCGCCCCGCTCCGGCGCCTCGGCCCCGCCCTCCCCGCCGCGGCGGCGCTCCTCTTCGTCGCCGCCTTCGTCGCCCTTGCGACGCAGCTCCCCGGAGGCGGCGACGACGACGCCGGCGAGGCCGGCATGGCGGTGGAGGGGGCCGCGGAGGACGGCGCCGCCGAGGAGTCGGCCGAGGAGCCCACAGGCGAGGCGCGTACGAGCGAGGCCTTCGGAGACGACGAGGCTGAGGCCCTGATGAGCGGGGAGCTCGTCGCCCGCGTCGAAGGCCCCGCCGGCGAGGTCGTCCGCCTTCTTCGGCGAAGTGGGCACGTCGCGTTCGTGCGCGACGGCTCCGTCGTCGTGGTCGGCGACGCGGGCGAGGTCCGCGCCGAGCTCGAGGATCGTCCGAGCGGCCCCGTACGCGTCTACGTGAGGTAGAAGTAGAGCGCGTAGAGGAGCTCGACCGCCGGGCTCGTCGTGTGCACGGTCACGTCGTGCGGGACGTTCAGGAGCGCCTCGGTGTAGTTGAAAATGATCTTGACCCCGGCCTCGACGACGTCGTCGGCGACGTCCTGGGCCGCGTCCGGAGGCACCGCGAGCACGGCGACGATGATGTTCTTCTCGCGGATCAGGCCGCCGAGGTCGTCGTAGCTCGTGATGGTCGTGTCGCCGATCGGCTGGCCGACCTTGCTCTGGTCGGTGTCGAAGGCGGCGGCGATGTTGAAGCCGTGGTCGGCGAAGATCGTCGAGCTGGCGATCGCCTGCCCCAGGC
>JBOHAD010000087.1:0-8597 GCA_050697555.1 Gaiellaceae bacterium
GCTCATAGGCCAGCCTCTGGCCTATGAGCTTGTGGAGGGGGTGAGGGGGAACCGGGAGGTTCCCCCTCTGCATCGAAGAAGGGGGTACGTGGGGGAAACACGGTTTCCCCCACGGGAGCGAGCCGAAGGTGAGCGACGTTCAACGCCGGTCGGGGTCGAGCTCGCGCACGAGCCGAAGGTAGGCGCGGTTCAGGTCCTCGCGGTCGAAGATCGCGCTGCCGGCGACGATCAGGTCCGCTCCCGCCTCGCGCACGGCACGCACGTTGTCCTGGGTGATCCCGCCGTCCACCTGCACGGCCACACGGTCGTGGAGCTGCTCACGGAGCGCGCGAATCCGGTCGACGGAGTCGGGCAGGAACTCCTGGCCGGAGTAGCCGGGCTGGATGCTCATGCAGAGGACGAGATCCGCGCCGAGCGAGGCCGCGACCGCGTCCTCGACCTCCGTCCCCGGGTTGAAGGCGACGCCCACCTCGAGCCCTTCCGCGCGTGCGTGCGTGATCGCGTTCCACGGCTCCTCGCAGGCCTCGACGTGGAAGGTGACGCTGTCCCCGCCCGCCTGGGCGATCTGGCCGAAGTGGTGCTCGGGATTGGAGACCATCAGGTGGCAGTCGAGCCGGCCTCCTCCGTCGTGGATCAGCGGCGCGATCGAGCGGAGGACGATCGGCCCGATCGTGACCGGCTCGACGAAGTGGCCGTCCCCCACGTCGAAGTGGAAGATGCGTGCGCCCGCGTTCAGCAGGTGCCGCACCTGCTCGCCGAGGCGGCTGAAGTCGGCAGCGTAGAGCGACGGCTCGATCTCGACCGTTCGCATCCAGTCCCGCCAGCCCACGGCCGAACTCTACGTTCGGAGACGGGCGACGAAGAAGCCCGACGTCCCGTGCACGTGCGGCAGCGTCAGCAGGCACTCCGGCCGCCGCGGGTGCCGGAAGTCCGGCCAGCGGGCGCCGAGGTCGTCGAGCGGAAGTCCGAGAGAGCTGACGACCTCCTCGTTCTCGGCCGAGTGAATCGTGCAGACGGCGTACGTGACGGTGCCGCCGGGGCGGACGCGCTCGACCGCGGCGCGCAGCAGGTCGAGCTGGAGCTCCGGAAGCGGCCGTGCCCGCCAGCGCAGGTCGGGCCGCGAGTTGAGGATTCCCAGGCCGGAGCAGGGCGCATCGACGAGCGCTCGGTCGAACTCGCCGAGCTCGGGGGCGAGCTCGAGCGCGTCCGCACACAGAACCGTGAGCCCGGTCGCACCCAGGCGTTTCGCGTTCTCCTCGAGCTCCCGCGCCCGTCCCGGGTGCTTCTCGACTGCGAGGACCTCCGCTCCCGCCGCGGCCAGCTGCGTCGCCTTGCCGCCCGGCGCCGCGCAGAGGTCGAGCACGCGCTCGCCGGGGCGCGCGCCGACGGCCGCCCCGGCGAGCTGCGAGCCGCGGCTCTGAGGCCACGCGTAGCCCGACTCGAGCCACTCGGGCGGGATCGCGTCCACCACCTTCGGCCCGTCCGGCGTTCGCACCGCCGTCTCGGCGGGCTCGTTCTGCCTCCGCATGAGCGCCCGCGCTCCGTCGGGCCCGAGCTCCCGCCACCACGTCTCCACGATCCAGTCCGGATACGAGTGCACGAGCGCGGCCGCCGGGGGCGTCTCCTCGTGCAGGCGCGCGAGCAGGCCCTCGATCCCCTCGCTGAGACGCCGCATCACGGCGTTCGCGAAGGCGACCGCGCGCTCGAGCCCCGCCGCGCGCACGAGCTCCACGGTCTCGTCCACCGCCGCGTGCGTCGGGACATCGGTGTACGCGAGCTGGTACGCACCCAGCCGGAGCGCGGCCCGCACGGGCGGATCGAGCTTGCGAAGGGGGCGCCGCCCCAGCGTCTCGATGGCGTTGTCGAGCGGGCGCACCCGCTGCACGGTCCCGTAGGCGAGCTGCATGGCGAAAGCACGGTCGCGGCCGTCGAGCTCCGCCGCTGCGGCCCGGAAGGCCCTGTCGGCGTAGGCGCCTTCGTCGAAGACCCGCCGGACGACGTCGAGGGCGACCCCGCGCGGGGTTACCGACGCAGTCCGCGTACGTACTCCTCCGCGGTCATCCGCTTGCCGCCCTCACGCTGCACGTCGAGGAGCTCCAGCCCTCCGGCGACGAGGAGCGACTCCTCGCGAGCCGGCCGTGCCCGCCAGACGAGCAGGCGCCGGCCCTCCACCAGCCCGCGCGCGCCGATGTGCGGAGAGAGCGCGCGGATCCTGTTCAGGTTCTCCTCCGGCGGGAGCTCCCAGTCGAGCTCCCGGTCGGCCGCCGTGATCTTGTCCGCGTAGGTCGCCCCGGCCTCGGGCTGGGGCACGAACGTCGGCTCCGCGAAGACCTGGTCGAGGAGCTCGTGGGCGACGAGCATCGCCCGATCGAACACGACGCCGGCGTCGTCCTCCGGTCCGATCGGGAACCGCCGCTGCGCGGCGATAGGCCCCGCGTCGAGCTCGGGCATCGTCCGGTGGATGGTGACGCCCGTCTCCCGGTCGCCGGCCATGAGCGCCCGCTCGACCGGCGCCGGACCCCGCCACCGCGGCAGGAGCGACGGATGCACGTTCAGCCAGAGCCGCTCGGACAGCAGCTTCTCGGGGATGAGGACGCCGTAGTCGGCGACGATGACGATGCGCGCCTCGCCGGGGAAGGTGGTCAGGCGCTCCGGTTGCTCGATCCGCAGCCCGGCCGCGAGCGCCGCCTCCTTCGCAGGCGTCTGGGTCTTCTTCCGCCCCCGGCCGGCCGGCCGGTCCGGGCGGGTGAGGACGAGCTCGATCTCGCGGCGCGCCGCAAGCCCCTCGAGGATCCCGGCGCCGAACGGCCCCGTCGCCGCTACGCCGATGCTCAAGCGAACGGAGCGAGGACCGGTTGCGGCCGGAGCTTCCCCAGCGCCTCGCGGCGCGCCTCCGGGGTCGTCCGGTCGATGATGAGGACGCCGTCCAGGTGGTCGATCTCGTGCTGGATCACCCGGGCCTCGAGCCCCTCGGCCTCGATCTCGAGCGGCTCTCCCTCGGGCGAGAACGCGTCGACGGTGACGGACTGCGCGCGCTCGACCGGGACGATCACCGAGGCGGCGCCGAGCGAGAGGCAACCCTCGTCCTCGATGACCAGTTCTTCGGACGAGGACGCGACGCGCGGGTTGACGAGCGCGACGGCCGGATTCTCCTCGGCGACCTGGTAGACGAGCACGCGCCTGAGGATGCCGACCTGGGGGCCGGCGAGCCCCACCCCGTTGGCCTCGTGCATGAGGTTCGTCATGCGCTCGACCAGGATCGGGAGCCACGCGTCCGGCAGCTCGACCTCGTTCGCGCGCATGCGCAGCACCGTGTCCGGGTACTGCCGGACCTGGGCCAGCGCAGCTCGACGCCGAGCTTCGTGCTCGGCATCGAGGCGCTCGTGCCGTACCTGGCCTTCGACCTCGCCCACGGGGGCTGAAGTCTAGAGGGGCCCTCGCCCCGGTGTTCGAGCCTACACTCGGTCGACGGCCGTCGTCCTCCGCGGCTCCACCAGCCGTGAATAGAGCGCCACCAGGATGACGGCAACGACCACGGCGAGGATGAACCCGAGGATCCCGCCGCCGAACAACCAGCCGACGAGCAGGGCCGAAGCGACGCCGATCACGAGCGTCGCCAGGAGCCCGATCGGATCGCTACCCGGATGGAAGAGCCGTCCGAGGGCGCCGACGACGAGCCCGATGATGATCAGTCCGATGAGTTCTCCGATTCCCATGCTGCGATGATCCCCGCGCGGTTGCGGGAGCAAACGCTTAGAACACGCCCTGCGGGTCGACGTCGACCGAGGCCGTGAGGTTGTCACGGCGCATCGCCGGCGCCGCCAAGGAGAGCAGCCGCCCCGCGCGGGCGGCCACCGGCCTCGGCGTCTCCGTCTTGACCAGCAGCTGCGCGCGAAAGCGCCCGCGCAGGCGCAGGAGGGGCGCCGGGCCGAGCACCTGGAGGTCCGGCGCCGCGGCGTCCAGCTCGCCGCGCAGCTCGCCCAGGACAGCCGCCGGGCCGGCTCCGGTCGGCCCGGCCACGACGACGCGGACGAGGTGGCGGAAGGGTGGGTAGCCAAGCTCGCGCCGGCGTGCGAGCTCGCCGGCCAGGAACTCCTCCACGTCGTGCCGGGCCGCGAGCGCGATGGGGCGTGCGTCCGGTTGGTAGCTCTGCACGAGCACGCGGCCCGGCGCGTCGCGCCCGCTTCGGCCCGCGAGCTGCGTGACGAGCTGGAAGGTCCGCTCCTCGGCGCGGAAGTCCGGCAGCGCGAGGGCGGTGTCCGCGTCCACGACGGCCGCCAGCGCGACGCCTTCGAAGTGGTGCCCCTTGGCGACCATCTGCGTCCCGAGGAGAACTCCGCGCTCGGAGGCGGCGAAACGCTCGAGCACGGAGGCCAGCTTGCCGGGATTCCCGGCGACGTCCGCGTCGAGGCGAAAGCGCTCGAGCTCCGGCAGCCGCTCTGCGAGCTCGGCCTCGAGCCGCTCGGTGCCGGCTCCCAGCCGTGCGAGCTCCGCCGCGCCGCAGGCCGGGCAGAGCTCGGGCGCCGCCTCCTGCCGGCCGCAGTGATGGCAGTGGAGCCGCCCGTCCGCGTGCAGGGTCAGCGCCACGTCGCATGAGGGGCAGCGAAGCGTGACGCCGCAGGCTCGGCAGTGGAGCGCGGGCGCAACGCCACGCCGGTTGAGGAGGAGGATCGCCTTGCCGCCTCCGTCCGCGACCGCCCCGAGCTCCTCGAGAAGCGGCGCCGAGAGCGGGTAGCCGGCCTCCCGGCGGAGGTCCACGACCCGAACGGGCGGCAGCGGCCGCGCGAGCCGTCCGCCGAGCTCGAGGCGCTCGAGGCGCTCCCAGCTCTCCGGTCGCGGCGTCGCGCTTCCGAAGACCGCGACCGCCCCTTCGAGAACGGCACGCTTGGCGGCGACGGTGCGTGCGTCGTAGCGGGGGTCGGACTCCTGCTTGTACGAGGCGTCCTGCTCCTCGTCCACGCAGACGAGCCCGAGCCGCCGCACCGGGGCGAAGACGGCCGAGCGCGCACCCACGACGACGCGGGCCTCTCCGGCCACGATGCGCTCGCGCTCGTCGCGCCGCTCGGCCTCGGTCAGGCCGGAATGGAGGACGGCGACGCGTTCGCCGAAGCGGGTGCGGAAACGGCCGAGCGCCTGCGGCGTGAGCGCGATCTCCGGCACGAGCACGATCGCGTCGAGCCCGCGGGCGAGCGCCTCCGCGCAGGCCCGGAGGTAAACCTCGGTCTTGCCGCTTCCGGTGGCGCCGTAGAGGAGGAAGGCGCCACCCTGGCCGAGCGCGCCAGTGATGGTCGCGAGCGCGCGCCCCTGCGGCTCCGTCAACCGCTCCGGTTCGGCCTCGCCCGGAAGCTCACCCGGTCGCTCCCGTCTTGCCGCGCCCGCCCGCCGCGCGGGGAGCTCGGGTGCGACGAGCGAGAGAGCGCGGGCTGGTGTCGATCCGTAGTAGTCGGCGAGCCAGAGGGCGAGATCGACGAGCTCCGGCGAGACCGCGCCGAGCACGCGCTCGACCGCGACCGGCTCGACTTCCGGCGGCGCTTCGTCCTCGAGCCCGACGACCACGCCGCGGCGACGCGCCCTTCCAAAGCGGACGGAGACCACCGATCCCTTCTCGAGCCCGTCTGCCAGGTAGGTGAACGGTCGCGAGAGAGCCCGCCCCGAGACGAGCGGATAGACGGAGGCATAGCGGCGCACCGATAGGATTGTCACGAAGATGGCGGCTGGGCACTCCGTAGACGACTATCTCGAGACGATTTACTTCCTGGCCTTCCCCATCGGGGAGTACCGGCCGGAGACGAAGGGCTCGTCCACTCTCGCCGTGCGGGTGGCGGAGATGCTCGGCGTCTCCCGCGCGTCGGCGGGCGAGATGCTGAAGCGGCTGGAGAGCGAGGGACTCGTCGAGCGGGGTGATCACAAGGAGGCGATCCTCACGGCCAAGGGCACGAAGATCGCCGAGCGCGTCGTCCGCCGGCACCGCATCATCGAGCGGCTCCTCACTGACTTCATGGGCTATACGCCAGCCGAGGCGCACGAGCAGGCTGACCTGCTCGGCAACACGTTCACGGACGAGATGGTCGAGCGAATCGCCAGGCAGCTCGGCGAGCCCGAGCGCTGCCCGCACGGCTGGCCTGTGGACACGAACTTCGAGCAGGCGGAGAACCTCGAGCTGAAGCCGCTGAACGAGCTCGAGCCGGGCTCGCGCGCCGAGATCGTCCGGCTGGCCGAGCACGACGGCGACCTCCTGCACTGGTACTACGAGGAGGGCTTCGTTCCGGGCACGAGCCTCGAGCTCCGCCGCGCGGAGCCCGCCGCCGGGCAGCTCGCGGTCGCCCTCGACGGCGACGAGCGCGCAATCGGCGAGAAGGCCGCGGCCGGCCTCTTCGTGCGGCCGGCTGCGTAGGCTACCCCGGCAGGTCCCCTTCGCGGTAGGCCCCGTCCTCGACGCGGGCGAACGGCGCATAGGCCTCCTGCGCCGAGGACGTCTCGCGCGCCGCCCCCGCGCCGTCTTCTGCGCGACCTCGTTCGCCGGATAGCGGACCCCACTCCGCTCGGCGTGCCGTGCGCCGACCATGAGGATGACGCACGGGCCCTCGCCTGCGCCGACGAAGACGTGCTCCGTCCAGGGTGGGCAGTGCACGAAGTCCCACGCCTCGAGCTGCCGCTCCTCTCCCTCGACGACGAGCACGCACTCGCCGGAGACGACGAGGAAGTCCTCCTGCGTGTCCTCGGCGTGGTAGACGGCGCTCGGCTGCCCCGGCCCGATCACGGCCACGTTGATCCCGAGCTGGGGGAACCTCGCCTCGCCCTCGAACGCGACGAACGAGCCCGTGTCGCGGGTGTGGCCCCAGCGCGCGTCGCGCGCGTTGACGACGAACCAGCCGTCGCCCTCGGGAACGAGGCCGTTCTCCGTCTGCACGAGCTTCGCTTCGCGAGTCATGGCGAGGCGGAGTCTACGTTCGCGCGGACCCCGCGCTGCTTTGGCACACACTCGTACTGGGGTCTGACCCCGCTTTGCACCGTCTAATCCAGCTTGCCGGTCAGAAGACCCACGCTTTGTGGGTGTAGATGGGACCTGCTCGGCCCCAGCAAAGCCTTTAAGATGGTTCCATGCTCCCTGATCCGGGAGGCCGGTCGCCGGCGCCTGAGCCGCTGCGCATGGTGCAGGCCTTCGTCAACACCGTCGACATCGAGAACCGCCGCGAAGAGCTCGTCTCTCCGAGCGACCTCCGGGACGTGCTCATCCGAGTCGGAGCGCTGGCGCCGAACGCCGACCCGTTGAACGAAGCCGACCTGCGTTTGGCTCTGGAGGTCCGCGAGGCTCTCAGATCGCTCCTCCTGGAGAACAACGCGCGTGCACCCGATGCTGACGGGCGCGCGACGCTCGAGCGCGCGGCGCGGGCCGCGCACCTCTCCCTCCGCTTCGCGCCCGAGGGTGGCCTCGACCTCGCCCCGAGCGCCGCCGGGCTCGACGGAGCGCTGGGGCGACTGCTCGCAGTCGTCTACACGGCCATGGCGGCCGGGACCTGGCCACGACTCAAGGCGTGCCCGCGCGACGTCTGCTTCTGGGTCTTCTACGACCGCTCGAAGAACCTCTCGGGCAAGTGGTGCGCGATGTCGGTGTGCGGGAACCGGACGAAGAAGGCTCGCGGCTCCCGGCGGCCATCCTGATGGCGGCGTTCGTCGTCCGGCGGATCATCTGGACGATTCCCGTCCTCTTCATCGCCGTCACGATGATCTTCTTTCTCATGCGCGCGATCGGCGGGAACCCGTTCGTCCACGGCCCGCTCCTGGGGCTCGCCGCGCCCGGCGAGCGCTGGGTGAAGTACGGCGACCCGCAGCCGGAGGCGATCGAGAACAACCTCGCGCGGCGCTACGGGCTCGACCTTCCCTGGTACGAGCAGTACGTCAACTTTCTCGAGGGAGTGGTCACCTTCGACTTCGGCCCGTCGCTGGCGTTTCGCAACGAGACCGTGAACGAGCTCATCAGGGAGACGGCTCCGGATTCGATCGAGCTTGGGATCCTCGCTCTCGCCGGGGCGATCCTTCTCGGAGTGCCGGCGGGGGTTCTCGCGGCCCTGCGGCCGAACACCGCCTTCGACCACGCCGTCAGGCTCTTCTCGAGCCTCGGCTTCGCCGTTCCCAATTTCCTCGTCGCGACGATGCTGGTCTACATCGTCTCGGTGAGGCTGGGCTGGCTCCCGACCAACGGCTGGACGAGCTGGCGGCACAAGCTCCTGCCCTCGCTGACCCTGGCCATGCTCCCGATGGCCTACCTCACTCGCATCGTTCGCGGGTCGATGCTCGAGACCCTCCAGGAGGACTACGTTCGGACGGCGCGGGCGAAGGGGCTGCGATTCCGGCGTGTCGTCGTCGCCCATGCGCTCCGCAATTCCCTCATCCCCGCCGTAACCGTGGCAGCGCCGTTGCTCGGCTTCATGGTGACCGGTGCGTTCGTGATCGAGACGATCTACTCCGTGCCCGGGCTCAGCCGGTACTTCGTCGCGGCCGTGTCGGCCCGCGACTACACGTTCGTTCTCGGAGCCACCGTGCTCACCACGCTCGCCATCATCCTGCTCAACCTGGTGGCCGACGTCGTCCACGCG
>JBOHAD010000088.1:0-8543 GCA_050697555.1 Gaiellaceae bacterium
GCGTGGTCCACCTGAACTCGGCGACGCTCGAGGAGCTCGACACGCTGCCGGGAGTCGGTCCGATCACTGCGCAGAAGATCCTCGACTACCGGACGGCCAACGGCGCCTTCTCGTCGATCGACGAGCTGGACGCCGTTCCGGGAATCGGGCCCTCGACGCTCGAGGAGCTTCGCCCGCTCGTCGGCCTGTGAACGAGATCAGCTCACGTTTCGGCGAGCCCCTCCGGCGCGCCCCGGCGTCGCATCTCCTCGCCGCGTCCCTCTGCGTGGGCCTCTCCCTCGCACTCGCTGTCCGCCTCGCCCATCCCGCGCTGGCCGTCGCGGCCGCCGTCCTCGCCCTCGCCGCGCTCGCGCTCGATCGCAGACGCGGGCCGGCGCTCGCGCTCGCCCTCGCAACCGCGGGCTGCTGGTGGGGGAGCGAGCGGCTCGGGGAGCTCGACCGGAGCCTTCTCGCCGGCGACGTGGACCGGGCGGCGCTCGCGCGCGTGGAGGTCACGGGGCCGGCGCGCCGGAGCGAGTTCGCCGTGCGCGTGCCCGTGCGAGTCCTCAGGTTCGGCCGGCTTGACCTTCGTGAGCGGGCCCGTCTCGACCTGCCGCCCGAGCGCGCGCCGCCGCAGGGAGGCATCCTCGAGGCGGTCGTAACCGTCGTGCGGCCGCGCGGCCCCGACGAGACAGGCGGCTTCGACGAAGCCGGTTACCTGCGTCGGCAGGGCGTCCACGTCGTGCTGCGCGCCGGCTCGTTCCGGGTCGTCGGGCGCCGGGGCGGCGTCGGCGGCCTCGCCGACCGGCTGCGCGCCACGGTGGCGCGCTCGATGGCGCCCGGTCTCGAGGGAGAGCGGCGCGCGGTGGTCGCCGGTGTCGTCCTCGGAGAGGACGAGGGGCTCGAAGAGGAGCTTCGCGATCGCTTCCGCGCCTCAGGGCTATACCACCTGCTGGCCGTCAGCGGTCAGAACGTCGCCTACGTCGTCGGCGGGATGATCCTGCTCGCCTGGGCGCTCGGCTTCCCGCGCTGGGCCGGGGAGGTGGGCGCGATCGGGGCCGTCCTGGCGTACGTGCTCGCGGTCGGCTGGCAGCCCTCCGTGGTCCGCGCCGGCGTCGCAGGGGCGCTCGCCTCACTCGCCTGGCTCGCGTCCCGCCCGCGCGACCGCTGGTACTTCCTGCTCGTCGGGGCAGCCGTCCTCCTCTCCTGGAACCCCTACAGCCTGCTCGAGCCGGGCTTCCAGCTCTCCTTCGCCGCGGTTGCGGCGATCTTCGTCCTCGTCCCGCGGCTCGACCGCCGTCTGGAGGGGTACCCGCTGCCGCGCCGGCTCGCGGAGGTGATCGCCGTCTCCGGCGCGTGCGGAGCGGCGACGGCGCCGATCGTCTGGCTCCACTTCGGGGCCGTCCCCGTCTACTCGGTTCTGGCGAACGCGCTCGCCGCGCCGGTCGTCGCTCCCCTGCTCGGGCTCGCGCTCGCCGCAGCGGCGCTCGCGCCGGTGCTTCCCGGGGCGGCCGTCGCGCTCGCGTGGGCGAACGGCTGGCTGGCCGCCTACCTCGCCGCCTGCGCCCGCTTCGTGGGCGGCCTGCCCTACGCGGAAGCGACCTCGCGGGGCGCGCTCGCCCTGCTCGCGGCGGTCGTGCTCCTGCTCGTCTTCGCCGTCTACGTCCGGCCGCCAAGAGGGCGACGCACGGCCGCCGTCCTCGCCCTGGCGCTTGGGATCGTCGTCGTCTGGCGCAGCGCCCCGAGCGACGCGCCAACTCCGCCCAGCGGGCTCCGTCTCACGTTCCTCGACGTCGGCCAGGGCGACGGCATCCTCCTCCAGGTGCCCGAGGGCGCCGTGCTCGTCGACCAGGGGCCACCCGAAGCGGACGTGGCGGAGCAACTCCGCCGGCTCGGAGTCCGGCGTCTGCTCGCCCTCGTCCTCACCCATCCGCAGCGCGACCACGTCGGCGGCGCCGCCGACGTGCTGCAACGACTCGACGTCGGCTTCGTCCTCGACCCGCGGATCCCCGTGCCGAGCAGGGAGCAGCAGGAGGCCCTCGCGGAGGCCCGCCGCAGGCAGGTTCCCATCGTGGCCGCCCGCGCGGGTGCCTCGTACCGCGTCGGGCGCCTGCGCCTACGTGTCCTCTCCCCCGACGACGCAGGTTCGCCCGCCGACGACCCGAACGACCACGCGGTCGTCGTCCTTGCTTCCTACGGCGAGACGGACGTTCTCCTGACCGCCGACGCCGAGGGCGACGTCACGGTGCCGCTGCGGCCGCCGCCGGTGGAGATCCTCAAGGTCGCGCATCATGGCTCCGCCGATCCACGCCTGGCAGAGCTGCTCGCCCTCACGCGGCCGCGAATCGCCGTCGTCTCGGTCGGCGAGAACGACTACGGCCACCCGGCGCCCTCGATCCTCGCCACTCTCGAGGCGACCTCGGGTCTCACGGTCTACCGCACGGACCGCGACGGGCGCGTCACGATCGAGTCGGACGGCGAGCGTCTCTCGGTCCGGGACGAGCGCTGACTATGCTCACGGCTCATGAGCGTCCCTCGCCTTCGGCTCGCCCCCTTCTTCGACTCTGGGGGGGAACCTCCCGGGTCCCCCACCCCCCCTCCACACGCTCATGAGCCAGAGGCTGGCCCATGAGCGACAAGCCGCTGCTTCCCGCGTACCTTCTCGTCGGCGGCGACCGGCCGAAGATCCGGCTCGCGCTCCGCCGCCTGCGTGCCCGCTTCGGCGAGGAGTCCTTCGAGCTGCTCTCGGCGGAGAACGTCGACGGCGCCGAAGCCGTCGCCGCCTGCAACGCCCTGGGCCTCTTCGCGGGCGAGGGAGGCCGGCTCGTCGTCGTCGAGGGCGTCGAGCGGTGGAAGGACGAGGACGTCGGCGCGGTGGCCGAGTACCTGCGCGAGCCCGTTCCCGGCGCTGTGCTTGCGCTCGTCGCAGAGGAGGCGCTCGCCAAGGGCTCGAAGCTCGCCGAAGTCGTCGGGGCGAGCGGCCAGGTGCTCGCGTACGCGGCGCCCAAGCAGCGTGACTTGCCGGCCTGGGTGCGCGCCCGGTTCGAGGGCCTGCACGTCCAGGCCGACGCGGACGCGGCACGCGCGCTCGTGGAGATCGTCGGCGACGACGTCACGGCGCTCGCCACCGAGGCTGAGAAGATCGCCGCCTGGGCGGGGACGGAGCCGGTCGGCCGCCGCGAGGTGGAGCTGCTCGCCGCCTCGGCGCAGGAGGCTTCCGCCTGGGCCCTCACCGATGCCTGGGGCGCCCGCGACCTGCCGCGCATGCTCGCGGCCTGCGAGTCGGATCTGGAGCACGGCGAAGAGCCCTTCGTCGTGGCCATGCGCCTTTCCGCCCAGGTCGGGCTCGTCCGCTCGGTGCAGGCGCTCGCGGATGAGGGGCTCAGCGCGCGGGACATCGCCAAGCGCCTGCGCAAGCACGAATTTCGCGTCCGCAAGGCCATCGGGCACGCCGAGAACTACTCGCGCGACGAGCTGGACGCCGCCGTCGTCCGCCTCGCCGCCCTGGACGCGTCGCTCAAGGGCGCGAGCCGTCTCGCGGGTGAGATCGAGCTCGAGCGCGCCCTCGTCGAGCTGGTCCCGGCGCCGGAAGCAGCGCCGGCTTAGCTAGGACCCGGGCCGGCGAGGAGGCGCGCGGCCTGCGCCTTCTTGCGGGCCGCCTTGTTCGGGTGGAGCGCGCGCGTCGCCGCGGCCTTGTCCAGGCAGCGGACGAGCTCCCGGTGCGCTGTCGCGGCCGTCTCCGAATCTCCGTCGGAGACCGCCGTCTCCAGCCGCCGGAGGAGCGTCTTCGCGGTCGAGCGATAGCGCAGGTTCTCGAGTCGCTGGCGGGCGGCGATGTCGACACGGCGCTTCTGCTGCTTGATGTTCGGCATACGGAGAAAAGGCCCCTCCGGGCCAGGGCGGAATCCTAGCAGCAGGCCTCAGCCTCCGGCGGCTCGCCTATCCTCGCCCGCGTGCCCGCGGAAGAGCCCCGCCGCTCGCGCCGCCTCGCCTGGTCGACGGCGATCTTCGCAGGCGCCACCGGCCTCTCGAGGGTGCTCGGGCTCTTCCGCGAGATCGTCGCCCGTCGCTACTTCGGCGTCGAGGGGCCGATCAACGCCTTCACCGTCGCCTTCCAGGTGCCCAACCTGATCCGCGCGCTCGCGGCCGACATGGCGCTGGGCGCGGCGTTCGTCCCCGTGTTCAGCGAGCTCCTCGAGAAGGACGAGCGCGCGCGGGGGTGGCGCATCGCCTCGACGCTCATCTGGCTCGTCCTCGTCGTTCTCGGCGCCGTCACCGGCCTCTTTCTGCTGCTGGCTCCCTGGGTGATGCGGCTCTTCCTCGGCGGCGAGTACGAAGAGCTCGCCACCGGGCTGGCGCGCGTCCTCATGCCGATCGTCGTCCTCCTGGGCGTCTCCGGGATCGTCGTCGGGATTCTCAACTCCTACGAGGAGTTCACCGTCCCGGCGCTCATGCCGGTGCTCTGGAACATCGCCATCATCGTCTCGCTCGTCGTCTTCGTGCCCCGGTTCGAGAGCGTGGAGGCGCAGCTCTACGTCTACGCGGGCGGGGTCCTCGCCGGCACCGTGATCCAGGTGGTGACGCCGGTCTGGTGGCTGCGCGGGCGCGACGGGCGCATCCGGGCGGTGGTCGACCTGCGGGATCCGGCTGTGAAGCGTGTCTTCGCCCTCATGCTGCCCGTCACGCTCGGGATCGGGCTCATCAACTTCAACCTCGTCGTCAACACGTTCTTCGCCGCCCGCTTCGTCGACCCGAATCTCGCCCCCAGCGCGATCGACGCCGCGTTCCGCATCTACATGCTCCCCCAGGGGATGTTCTCGGTGGCCGTCGCCACGGTGCTCTTCCCCCGCCTCTCGCGTCTCGCGGCCCGCCAGGACCTGGTCGGATTCCGCGAGACCGTCTCGCTCGGGCTTCGCCAGATCGGCTTCCTGCTCCTCCCCGCGAGCGCGGTCTCGGCCGTGCTCGCCGAGCCGATCGTCCGGCTCCTGTACGAGCGCGGCGAGTTCGAGGCCGACCAGACGCCGGTCGTCGCCTCCGCGCTGGCGGCCTTCGCGCTCGGCCTCACCTTCAACGGGACGATGCTGATGCTGAACCGGGCCTTCTTCAGCCTCCAGTCCCCGTGGGTGCCGACGGCCGTGGCGGTCGGAAACCTCGGGCTCAACGTCGCCCTGAACGCGGCGCTCTTCCGCGTCGGCGTCTGGGGCATCCCGCTCGCGACCTCGCTCGTGAACATCGCGGGCACCGCGGCGCTCCTCGTCGTCGTGCGCCGCCGGCTCGGACGTGTCGACGGTCGGGCGCTCGCCTCCTCCTACTGGCGCATCACGCTCGCCTCGGCGCTGGCAGCCGGCGTCGCCTTCGGAGCCTGGTTCGGGCTCGACGAGGCGCTCGGTCGCTCACTCGGCGCTCAGGTCGTCTCCGTCGGACTCGGGATCGCCGCCGCGGTGGCGGCCTTCCTCGGGCTCGCCCGGCTTCTCCGCATCCGCGAGCTCGACCTGCTCCTCTCGCTCCGCCGCCGATCCGCTACAACCTCCGAGTGAGCCTCGACCGCATCCGCAACTTCTCCATCGTCGCGCACATCGACCACGGCAAGTCGACGCTCGCCGACCGCATCCTCGAGCTCACGCAGACCCTCTCCGAGCGCGAGATGCGCGAGCAGGTGCTCGACACGATGGAGCTCGAGCGCGAGCGCGGCATCACGATCAAGGCGCAGGCCGTGCGGGTCGCCTGGCGGGGGCACCAGCTCAACCTCATCGACACCCCGGGGCACGTCGACTTCACGTACGAGGTCTCCCGCGCGCTCCAGGCGTGCGAGGGCGCGCTCCTCGTCGTGGACGCCGCGCAGGGGATCGAGGCGCAGACGCTCGCCAACGCCTACCTCGCGCTCGAGAACGATCTCGAGATCGTCCCGGTCGTGAACAAGATCGACCTGCCGCAGGCCGACGCCGGAGCGACGGCGGCCGACGTGGCCGACCTCGTCGGCGAGGAGAGTGGCCGAGTCTTGCGCATCTCCGCCAAGACTGGGGAGGGCGTCGAGTCGGTGCTGGATGCCGTCGTCGAGCGCATCCCGTCGCCGGATGGGGAGCCCGAGGCGCCGGCGCGCGCGCTCGTCTTCGATTCCTCCTACGACCAGTACCGCGGCGTCGTCGCCTTCGTGCGGGTCGTCGACGGGCGCTTTCGCACCCGTGAGCGCCTGCGGGCGATGGCCGCCGGCACCCGCTTCGAGGCCGAGGAGCTCGGCTTCTTCTCGCCCTTTCGCAGCCCCACGCCGACGCTCGAGGCGGGCGAGGTGGGCTACGTCGTCACCGGGCTCAAGGACGTGAGCCGGCTCCGCGTCGGCGACACGCTCACCTCCCAGGAAGGGCCGGCGACCGAGCCTCTTCCCGGCTACAAGGACGTGAAGCCGACCGTCTTCGCCGGGCTCTTCCCGACGGACTCGGACGACTACCCGGAGTTCCGCGACGCGCTCGAGAAGCTGCGGCTGAACGACGCATCGCTCTTCTACGAGCCGGAAACCTCGCGGGCGCTCGGCTTCGGCTTCCGCTGCGGCTTCCTCGGCCTCCTGCACATGGAGATCGTGCGCGAGCGCCTCGAGCGCGAGTTCGACCTCGACCTGCTCGTGACGGCACCGAACGTCGCGTACCGCGTCCTGACGAAGGCGGGGGAGGAGGTCGAGGTGCACAACCCCGCCGAGATGCCGCGCGAGGTCGAGCAGGTCGACGAGCCTTACATCCGCGCGACGACGATCGTCCCGAAGGAGTACGTGGGCTCCGTGATGGAGCTGAACAACGAGCGCCGCGGCCGCTTCCACCACCTGGAGTACCTGAGCGAGGAGCGCGTGCTCCTCGCCTTCGACCTGCCGCTCGCCGAGATCGTCTACGACTACTACGACCAGCTGAAGAGCCGCACGAAGGGCTATGCGAGCTTCGACTACGACGTGCTCGGGTTCGAGCCCGGCGAGCTCGTGCGCGTGGACGTGCTCCTCGCCGGCGAGCCGGTCGACGCCCTCAGCCTCATCGTCCACCGGGACGGGGCCTACGCACGCGGGCGGGCGCTCGTCGACCGCCTGCGCGAAGAGATCCCGCGGCAGCTCTTCGATGTCCCCGTGCAGGCCGCCATCGGCTCGCGCGTCATCGCGCGCGAGACGATCAAGGCCAAGCGCAAGGACGTGCTCGCCAAGTGCTACGGCGGCGACATCACGCGCAAGCGCAAGCTGCTCGAGCGGCAGAAGAAGGGGAAGAAGCGGATGAAGCAGGTCGGCTCGGTGGAAGTGCCACAGGAGGCGTTCCTGGCGGTCCTCAACCTCGACGGGGAGCGGAAGTGAACGCGGGCGCCGTCCGGCACCTGTACGTCCACCTGCCCTTCTGCGGGCACCGCTGCGGCTACTGCGACTTCGTCACCGTCGTGGGCAGGCGGGGCCAGCACGCCGCCTACGTCGATGCCCTCCTGGCGGAGCTCGAGCTCGAGCGTCCCCTCCTCGCCGAACGGGTGGAGACCGTCTACCTGGGAGGCGGGACGCCGACGTTCACCGAGCCGGACGAGCTGCGGCGCCTCTTGGGGGCGCTGCCGACCGCCGCCGAGGTGGCCGTGGAGGCGAACCCGGAGACGGTCACGGCCTCACTGGCCGAGCTTCTCGCGCGAAACGGTGTCAACCGCGTGTCGCTCGGCGCACAATCTTTCAACGCGGCCTTCCTGGACGTGCTGGAGCGCCGTGCGCGACCGGAAGACGTCCGCCTCGCGGTTCATCTTCTTCGGCATGCGGGCATCGAGAACATCTCGCTCGACCTCCTCTACGGGATCCCAGGCCAGAGGGCCTCCGACGTCGAGGCGGACATAGGGGAAGCGCTCGCGCTCGAGCCCCAGCACCTCTCCTGCTACGAGCTCGAGGCCAAGCCCGGCACCCGCTTCACCCACGCGCACGGGAACGAGCTCGGGCGCCAGGCGGAGGCGATGGAGGGCTATTTCGAGCTCGTTGTCGAGACCCTCGTCCGCGCCGGCTACCGCTGGTACGAAACGGCGAACTTCTGCCGTGAAGGGCGCGAGGCGCGCCACAACCTCGCCTACTGGTGCGGGCGGGACTACCTTGGCCTCGGGATCGGCGCCGTCTCGACCGTGAGCGGAGTCCGGTGGCGGAACAGGCCGAAGCTCGCCGCCTACCTCTCGGCCCTGGCCGCAGGCGAGCGGCCGCCGCGCGAGGTAGAGCTCCTGGGCGAGGACATCCGTGCACGCGAGCGTCTCATGCTCGGTCTCCGCCTCGACCGTCCGCTCGCGCTGGCGGAGGTACGCCGCGTCCTGGACGCGGACGCGCTCGCCCGCCTTGAGCGCCTCGGATTGGCCGAGGGGCGGGAGGACGGGCTCGTGCTCACGAGCCGCGGCCGCTTTCTCGGCGGCGGAGTCACCGCGGAGCTTCTGGCCTAGAGGCGGGAAATCCCTGCAAACGTACAATTCGAGCGTATGACTGACGCGCAGCAGCCCAGTCTCACCCTCCGGCAGCAGGAGCTCCTCGCCCGCCTCGTCGAGGAGTACGTCGCCTCGGGCAACCCGGTCGGCTCCAAGACGCTCGTCGC
>JBOHAD010000089.1:0-8500 GCA_050697555.1 Gaiellaceae bacterium
GCACGGACGTGCCGAAGAAGCGCGCGAGGGAGCCGAGATCGGCACGGCGAGAGCGGCCGGCGAGGAGACGGCGGGCGAGCCCGACCGTGTCCACGACCGGCGAAGCGATGCGGCGGCCCGTCAGCCGGGCAACCTCGCGGTCGAGGAAGGCGAGGTCGAAACGGGCGTTGTGGGCGACGAAAACCGAGTCGCCGGCGAAGGCGAGGAAGCGGCGGACGGCGCTCTCGGCGGACGGCGCTCCCGAGAGGTCACGGTCGGCAAGTCCGGTGAGGCTCGCTACGGCTTTCGGCAGCGGCAGCCCGGGGTCGACGAGCGTCTGGAACGTCCCCGCCGGGAGGAGCCCGTCGACCCGGACGGCGCCGATCTCGCAGATGGCGGACCGAACCGGGCGCAGGCCGGTCGTCTCCAGGTCGACGACCACGTAGCGGGCAACCTCCAGGGGAAGACCGGCGCCCGGAGGGGCGGCCAGCGCGACGCAGCTGCCGCTCCAGGCGAGGCGGGCGTCGCCGGCCACGACCTCCTCGAGCAGGCTCCGCGCAAGCCCGACGGGCGCGCGCGCAAGCGCGTAGAGCGAGCGCGCCGCCTCCTCGGCCGGCACCGGCCCCCGCCGCTCCTCGACGAGCTCCACCAGCCGGTCGGCGGCGTCGAACGCGAGCTGCATGGCCGCAATGATAGGCGAACATATGTTCGCCGTCCACCCGCGAGCGGGAGCCGGCGAGGGCCGCAGTGCGGCCCTCGCCGTCGATCTCGTGAAGGGAGGGGTGCGCGGGCGCTAGCGCAGCGCCTGCTTGAGCGAGCTTCCTGCGGAGAACTTCGGCACGGTGGCGGCGGGGATCTGCACACGCTCGCCGGTGCGCGGGTTCACGCCCTGGCGGGCGCTGCGCTGCTGCGCCGAGAACTTGCCGAACCCGGTGAACGAAACCGGCTCACCGTTCTTGAGCGCATCCGTGATCGAGTCGAGGAACGCGTCGACAGCCTTGGTCGCGTCGCGTTTCGAGAGCCCACTCCTGTCCGCGACCTTGTCGATGAACTCGGCTTTCGTCACTGCCCTCTCCTTCCGTCCTCTGTTTGCCTGAAAAACCGGCCAAAACCCTAACAGGTCACTCCGATAGCAAGCAACCATGCGGGTTTGCGGGCCTTTTCAGGCTTCGACGACGTCCTGGGCGCGGAAGAGGGGGTGCAGGCGGACGGCCTGGCGGGCCAGGGCGTCCGCTCCGCCCTCCTCCCGATCGACGACGCAGACGGCTGCCCGGCAGGCCAGTCCGGCCGCCCGCAGCGCCTCGACGGCCTGCACGGCGGCGCCTCCGGACGTGACGACGTCCTCGATCAGGCAGACCTCCTCCCCCTCCTCGTAGGCGCCCTCGAGGAGGCGCTCGGTGCCATAGCCCTTCGTCTCCTTGCGGACGATCAGGAAGGGGAGGCCGCCGGCGAGGGAGGCGGAGGCGGCGAGGACGACGGCCCCGAGCTCGGGGCCGGCGAGCCGGCTCGCGCCCGGGGCGGCCTCGCTGGCACGGGCGGCGAGCCGCTCACCGAGGGCGCGCAGGAGCTCCGGCCGGGTCTCGAAGCGGTACTTGTCGAGGTAGTAGCGCGAGCGGCGGCCCGAGCGGAGCACGAAGTCCCCCTCGAGGTAGGCGTGCTCGCGGATCAGCCTCGCGAGCTCGCCGTCGGTCATCTCGCGTGGGAGAGCACCCGGCGCGCGAGCGGGAGCAGGCGCGCCGCCTCGGGCGAGTCGCCGGCGAACGACACCATCGAGCCGTCGGCGAAGTAGAGGTCGACGTGCTCCCGGCCGCGACCTGAGCGGCGGCGCCAGAGGAGCGCACCGGCGAGCGAGCCGGCGGCGACCAGCAGAGTGGTGGCGACCCTACTCCGCGCCGTCGTCCTCCCCCTCCTTCTTGCGCCGGCGACGGGGCGCCTTCTTCTGCGGCTCCGGCTGCTCGCCGGCGAGCCGCAGGCAGGTCTTCAGGTCGTAGAAGACGAGGCCGACGGTCGGCTCGGCCCCGGTCACGGCGGCCACGAGGTGCTTGTCGTCGCGCACGACGAAGACGGAGGCCTCGGACGTCGCCGCCTGGAGCTGCACGAGCCCCTCCCCGCCGTCGCTCCGCGCTTCCTCAGCCGCCTGGAGGAGCTCCGCGGCCGCGGCCGCGACGGCCTTCCCGCGCTCCTCGTCCTCGAACGTCGAGGCGGCCACGGACCCGTCCGCCGAGGCCAGGACAGCCCCCTGGATCTGCGAGGAGATCTCCGTCAGGTCGGCGAGCGCCTGGCCAGCGTCCATGGCGGGCAAACCTAACATCCCTAGACTGGCCCCGCTCCGTGCACCAGGTCGTGAACAAGTTCCTGGCCGACCGCGGCACCCACCTGGCCGCGATGATCGCGTACTTCGCGATCCTCGCGTTCGTCCCCCTCCTCTTCCTCGCCCTCGCGCTCCTTGGGCTCGCCGGCGAGCAGGACGAGTCGAGCTACCTCATCGAGGAGCTCCGGCGCACGTTTCCGCAGAGCTCGGTCGACCGCCTCCTCGACGTCGTCGAGGAGGTGCAGGAGCAGTCGACGGAGCTCAGCATCATCGGAGGGATCGGCCTGCTCTGGGCCGCCCTCGGCTTCTTCAGCGTGCTCGAGTCCGCCTTCAACATCGTCTACGGCCTGCCCAACCGCTCGTTCGTCCGCCAGAAGGCGCTCGTCCTCCTCCTGACCGCCCTCTTCCTCGTCTTCCTCTTCGTCGCCCTCGTGATCGCCTCGGTCGGCGTCGAGCTGGCCGAGCGCGCGGGCTTCGCGGGGCGCGTGCTCTCGTACGTCTTCGCCCTCCTCGCCTCCACCGCCCTTCTCTTCGGGCTCATCTGGGGCCTCTACCACCGGCTCACGAACGCGGCCCTCACATGGCGGGAGACCTTCCCGGGCGCCCTCTTCGCCGCTGTCTTCCTCCAGGCCAGCTTCCAGGTGCTTCCCGTCTTCGTGCGTCTCTCGAAGGAGCTGGTCGCCCTCCAGGCCTACGGCGGTCTCGTGCTCCTGCTCGTCTGGCTCTACCTGATGGCGAACGTGCTCGTGCTCGGCGCCGAGGTGAACTGGTGGCTCGAGCGCGGGCGAAAGCGCCCGGGCGAGCAGATGACCGGATTGGCCTAGTGCTCCTTCAGGTGATGCTGCCCAGCTTCTGGGTCGCGAGCACCAAGCCAGAGCCTGCACTCGCCCGCAGGCAAGGCTAGAAGCCTTGGTAAGGGCGAGGGTGGGCTCTGGCGCCGCGTGATCGCGGGTCAGAAGCGGGCGTGTATTGCCTGGAGGGGCACTAACTGGAGGGGCCTGTGGGCGAGCCCACGCGTTCCTCGAGCGCCTCGAGGACGCGCTTCTCGATCTCGTGGTGGCGGTCGACCAGGCCCTTGAACGACTGGCGCGTCAGCACGAAGAAGCGCAGCGGGCTCGTCGCCGTCACCGTCGCGGTGCGACGGGGCGAGTCCCAGATGAGCGCGATCTCGCCGAAGAAGTCGCCCGGCCCCAGCGTGCGCAGCTCCTGGCCGTCCTTCGAGATCGAGACCTCGCCGTCGACGATGACGAAGAACTCCTGTCCGATCTCGCCCTCGCGCGCGAGCACTTTGCCCTCCTCGACCTCCATGTCCTCGGTGACCTTGGCCAGCTCGACCAGGTCGCCGCGCGAGAGCGCGCCGAAGAGGGGCGTGCGGGCGAGCGCGTCGGCCTTCGAGTCGTGCGAGAAGAGCTGCACGCGCGGACTTTACTCCTCTCGGACGGCGCTGCCTACCGCCTCCCGCAGCGCCTCGGCGGCGCGGGCGCGGTGGCTCGACCGCGCCTTCCACTCGTCGCCGAGCTCAGCCACGGTGCGGCTCTCTCCGTCGGGCACGAAGACGGGGTCATACCCGAAGCCGCCCGTGCCGCGCGGCTCCTCGGCGATGCGCCCCTCGAGCGTCCCGCTCCCGCGGAACTCCTCGAGCTCGGGCGAGAGACAGACGAGCTCGCAGACGTAGCGCGCCCGGCGGCCGTCGGGCCCCACGCCCGCGAGCACTTCCAGCAGGCGGCGGAGATTGTCCTCGTCGCTCGCCTCCTCTCCCGCGTACCGTGCAGAACGGATCCCGGGGCGGCCGCCAAGCCCCTCGACCTCGAGCCCGGAGTCCTCTCCGAGCATCCACGCGTCGAGCTCGCCCACCAGTCGGCCGAAGCGTGCCTTGGCGCAAGCGTTCTCGTAGAACGTGGCGCCCACCTCCCCCGGCATCTCTTCGGCGTCGAGCGGCTCGATCTCCCACTCCGGCAGGAGCACGCCCAGCTCGCGCGCTTTATGCGGGTTGGCGGAGGCGAGCCTGACCTTCAGTCGGTCCACCGGACGGCCGTGACGTCTCCCAGGGACGCGAGCTCGTCCACGAGTCGCGCCTCCGCGGCGCCGAGAGGGACGTCGAGCTCGATCCGCACCTGGCGGCGGTTCTCGTCGTCCTCGAACTCGACGCGGTTGACACGCGCGCGCCGGCCCTCGACGACAGCCAGGACGCTCGAGATGGGGCGCTCGCGCAGCATGTCGACCTCGAGGACGCGACCGCCGCGGCGCATGCGTGAGAGGAAGCCCCCCTCGACCCAGCGCAGGGGGCCGAGGCCGACGAGGACGACGCCGGTGGTGATGGCGGCGGCCGAGTAGTAGCCGGCGCCGGCGGCCATGCCGATCGCGGCCACGACCCAGAGGCCGGCGGCGGTCGTGAGCCCGCGCACGGAAAGGCCCTGGCGGATGATGGCGCCCGCGCCCAGGAACCCGATTCCGGTCACGATCTGGGCCGCGATTCGCGTCGGGTCGAAGACGATCCCCTCGGCCGTCGAGAAGCGGAACTCGCCCCAGGCGTAGGCGGAGACGATCGTGAAGAGCGCCGAGCCGACGCCGACGAGCATGTGCGTGCGCAGCCCGGCCGCCCGCTCGCGCAGCTCCCGTTCCATGCCGATCGCCCCCGTCAGGACGGCGGCGACGACGATCCGAAGGAGTACGTCCTCCCAGCCGACGTCGGGCATCAGCCCGCCGCCTCCTTCTGCCTGGCACCGATCTCGACGATCCCTGCGGCTGCGAGGTCGACGAGGCCGTCCAGCTGCTCGCGGGTGAAAGGCATCCGCTCGGCGGTCGCCTGCACCTCGATCAGGCGTCCCGCGCCCGTCATGACGACGTTCATGTCGACGTCCGCGCTCGAGTCCTCCTCGTAGTCGAGGTCGAGAAGCGACTCGCCCGCGACGAGGCCCACGGAGACGGCGCCGACGAGGTCGCCAGGCTCGGGGAGCCCGAGGCGGCGCACGGCGCGCGTGAGGGCGACCCACGCCCCGGAGATCGCCGCCGTGCGAGTGCCGCCGTCCGCCTGGAGAACGTCGCAGTCGATCCAAACGGTGCGCTCGCCGAGCCTCTCCAGATCGTAGACGGCGCGCAGCGAGCGGCCGAGCAGCCGCTGGATCTCGACGGTTCGACCCTTCTGCCTGCCCGTGCTCGCCTCCCGCTGCGTGCGGGTGCCGGTCGACGCGGGCAGCATCCCGTACTCGGCCGTGAGCCAGCCGCGGCCCGAACCCGAGAGCCAGCGGGGCACGCCTTCCTCGAGGGTCGCCGTGCAGAGCACACGGGTCTTGCCGAAGGAGATGAGCACCGAGCCGTGTGCCTGCTCGACGAAGTCGATGACGAGCTCGACCGGGCGCAGCTCGTCGGGCCGGCGCCCCTCGCGGGTCATCTCGGCACGCTCCCGGCACGATCCGCGCACCACGCGAGCGCCTTTCGGCGGTACGCTCGAAGCGGGTGGTGGCCCGGGGTGGCCCCAGGGGAGGAGCCAACGTCGGTCACGCGGCCGCGAGCTCGAGGTCCCTGACCGCGACGTGCTCAACACGGCGGATCGGGAGCTGGAGGAAGCGCTCGCCGAGGGTGCGAAACTCCTCGGGCGAGCCGGTCGTCAGGAAGTGGGTGGAGCCCTCGTGGCCGCCCTCGTTCTCGATGCCCTTCCGCTCGAGGGTCTCCGCCACCTCACGGGCCGTCTCCTCGGCAGAGAAGATCAGCGTCGTCCCACGGCCGAAGACGCGCTCGAACATGCGCCGGACGAGCGGGTAGTGCGTGCAGCCGAGGATGACCGTGTCGACCTGCGCGGCCTTGAGCGGCGCCGAGTACTCGCGCACGGCTTCGTCGAGGTCGTGATTGGCCTCGCCGGCCTCGATCAGCGGCACGAGCCGGGGACAGGCGACGGAGACGATCTTCGCGCCCGCGTCGAGCGCGCGCACAGCCGCGGCGTAGCGGCCGCTCTCGATCGTTGCCTCGGTGGCGAGGACCCCGATCCGGCGGTTGCGCGTCGCCTGTACGGCCGCATGCGCCTCGGGCGTGAGCACGCCCACGACCGGCACGGCGAGCGCCTCCTGGAGGGCCGGGAGCGCCGCCGCGGTCGCCGAGTTGCAGGCAGCCACGATCAGCTTCACGCCGCTCCGCTCCAGGTACGCGGCTATCTCGTGCGCGAAGCGCCGGATCTCCTCCGGCTGCCGCGGGCCGTAGGGACAGCGGGCGCCGTCGCCCAGATAGACGAAGTCTTCGTGCGGCATGGTCACGAGGCACTCGTGGAGGACGGTCAGCCCACCCGCGCCCGAATCGAAGATCCCGATCGGCTTCGCATCCATCGCCACGATTCTACGAGCGCGGGCGGGTAGCGTTAGACCGTGCACGAGGTCTGGAGCGCCGAGGACCCCCTGGCCGAGGTCGAGCGTTACCTTCATCGGACCGGGTTCTTCGGCGGCGGGGCCGAGGGAGTCGTCGCAGACCTTTACCTCGGCTACGGGATCTCCGGCGACCTCCGCCGTTCCCCGTGGCCCGACCCACCCGAGCCCTGCCGGCTTCCACTCGCGGCAGTCCACGTCCACTCCGTCGAGGAGCGCGTCCGGCCGGCCGGTCGTTATCTGACCGGCGAGTGGCGCCCGACCTGGAGCGAGGAGGACTACGCGGCCGCGATCGGCTCCGTCAAGGGCGCGATCGCGAGAGGCGACGTGTACCAGGTCAACCTCGTCCAGCACCTCTCCGCGCCTTTCGAGGGCGACCCGACCGGGCTCGCCGAGAGCCTCGCTCCGCTCCGGCCGCTCCACGCCGAGCCGCTCGCGGGTGACGGCTGGACGATCGTATCCGCATCCCCCGAGCTCTTCCTCGCCCGCCGCGGCCGCCGCGTCTGGACGATGCCGATCAAGGGCACGCGTCCGGCCGGCGCCGCCGGGGAGCTGCACGAGTCCGAGAAGGACGCGGCCGAGCACGTGATGATCGTCGACCTCGAGCGCAACGACCTCTCCCGCGTCTGCGAGCCCGGCAGCGTCCGCTGGCCCGAGCTCATGGCCGAGCGCCCGCTCGCCGGCGTCACCCACCTCGTCAGCACGGTCGAGGGACGCCTCCGCGAGGGGGTCGGCCTCGCGGAGCTCCTGCGCGCCACCTTCCCCGGCGGCTCTGTCACGGGTGCCCCGAAGATCTCCGCGCTCGACCACATCGCGAGCCTCGAGCCCGTCGGGCGCGGGGCCTCGATGGGCGCGCTCGGACGCGTCCACCCGAGCGGCGACCTCGATCTCGCGCTCACGATCCGCACCTTCGCGGTCGCCGACGGCCGCATCCATCTCTGGGTCGGAGGCGGCATCGTCTGGGACTCCGATCCCGCGGAGGAGATCGAAGAGTCCTGGGTCAAGGCCGCCCCGCTCCTCGACGCGATCGCGGCGCCGGCCCGCGAGCCGGTCGTCTCGTGACGGTCCTCGCGCTCGCGGTTGGGGGACGCGGCCTCGTCCATCCGGACGAGCCGATCCTCCACGCCGACGACGAGGCGTTCCTGCGCGGGCGCGCGGCGTTCGAGACGGTGCGCGTCTACGGTGGCCGCCCCTTCAAGCTGGAGGAGCACCTCCGGAGACTGTCCGGATCCGCCGCCCGCCTCGGGCTGGCGCAGGCGGACGCCGAAGAGTTCAGGTCTCTCGCCCGCGCAGCGATCAGCCACGCGGGCGAACAGGACGCTGTCCTCCGCCTCTACCTGACCGCCGGCCGGGAGAACGGTGGCCGCTCGGTGCGCCTCGCCATGGTCAGCGCCCTGCCGCCGCACCTCGAGGAGCTTCGCGCGCGCGGGATGAAGGTCATCTCCGCGCCGCTCGGGCTCGACGCGGACCTGCGCGCAGTCGCGCCCTGGCTGCTCGGCGGCGTCAAGTCGACGAGCTACGCGGTGAACATGGCGGCGCAGGCCGAGGCCGAGCGCCGGGGCGCCGACGACGCCGTCTTCGTCGCCAGCGACGACATCGTGCTCGAGGGGCCGGTGACGAACGTCTGGTGGCGCCACGAGCGCGTCCTCTACACGCCCGCGCTCGAGCTCGGCATCCTCGCCGGCGTCACGCGCGCGACGCTCATCGAGGCGGCCGCCGCCCTCGAGTACGAGGTTCGTGAGGGCGCTTTCCCCCTCGCACACCTGGCGAAAGCCGAGGAGGCGTTCACCTCCTCCTCGGTCCGCGAGGTGATGCCCGTCGTCGAGCTCGACGGCGCACCCGTCGGGGCCGGCTCGCC
>JBOHAD010000090.1:0-8414 GCA_050697555.1 Gaiellaceae bacterium
GTGCACGCGCTCGAGATCGACGGCCACGGGATCGAGGAGGAGACCGGGGAGGTCGGGGCCGGCGAGACAGCCGAGCTCACCGTCGAGCTCACGGAGGCCGGCGAGTACGAGCTCTACTGCCCGGTCGACGACCACAGGGATCGGGGCATGGAGGGCACGGTCGTCGTCGGCGGCGCCGCGGCCGGTACTCAGACGGACGACACCACCACCGACGAGACGACCACCGAGGACGACGACTACCGCTACTAGGGGTAGGCACCGCTCGTTTCGGCGCCGGAGCAGCGGGCATCGTCTCCGCAAGGAGGCGATACGCATGCTCGAGACGTACTCGCAGGAAGAATTGACCCCGCTCGTCGGGCACGAGGTCGTCGACGCCAACGGGAAGTCAGTCGGCTACGTCGATCTCCTGTTCGCGGACGACGCAACCGGGCGGCCGGAATGGCTAGGTCTCTGGAACGGGGTGTGGGGCACGCGCCCACGCGTGCTCGTGCCGCTCCGCGGCGTCGAGCTCGTCGAGGACGAGCTCAGGATCCCGTGGACGGACGACGTGGTCAAGGACGCGCCCACCTACGACGAGGAGGACGACCGCGGTCTCTTCGGTGACGACTCGGACGCCATCGGCATCTCGCCGGGGAAGGAGCGCGAGGCGTACGCGCACTACGGCGTCGAGCCGCTGGCGGCCGCGCCCGAGGGCGACCGGCGCGTCCGCTTCCGCGCGCTCGTGATCGACCTGCGCGCGCCCGGCGCGACGCGCGGCTAGATGATTGATCGAAAATTGACCGGAAACCGTGGCACCGCCGGACGACGCCCGTGACGCGTCGCCTGACACCACGCTCGTTCCTCACCCGTACCTTCCAGGTACGGGCTGCGGATGATCGCGGCCTCAGGCTCGGTCACAGACGACCCCGCCGGCACCACACTTTCCGATCAACCATCTAGGCGCCGGGGGCGGGAGGAACCCAGCCCGCGACGCGCGGGAAGGCGCCGCCGCCGTCGCCGCCCGGGTCGAACTCGCGCCTGATGTCGCCCACGGCGTTGAGCCTTGGCCCGCCGGGCAGGCGGAGGAAGAGCCACTGGTCCGCTACCGGCCAGGCGACGAGCAGCCAGCGGCCGTCCGGCGACCACTCAACCTCCTCGAGCCTGCCTTCGACTGTCTGAAGCGCGCGGCGCCGCCCGTCGTCATCGACGATCACCGCTCCCTGTTCGGTCGTCGGATCGAAGCTCGTGTACGCCAGCGTTCGCCCCGTCGGCGCGAAGCTCGCGCCCACGAGCACGTGGCCGCTCGGCAGGTCGATCGTGCGCGAGACGCGTCCGCGTCCGTCGAGAAGCGGGTGCCGGTCGCCTCTCGTCACGGCGAGGAGCCGACGTCCGTCCGCCGACCAGACGAGCTGACGAACTCCCCGGAGCGGGCGCGAGCGCCAGAGCTCACGCCGGGAGTCGACGGCCACGACGTGGACGCGGCCGCGTGGATCTGCATAAGCGAGCACGTGACCGTCACCTGGCTTCCACGCCGGGGCGACAGGCGCGACGCTCCGGGCCAGCAGCCGGTCGGGCGCGCCGTCTCCAGCGACCACGCGGAGGGAGTCTCCGCTTCTGTAAGCGACGCGGGTGTCCAGGCCGCCCCCGGACCAGCGAGGATCGCTCACGGCGGCCGAGCGGGAGACCGACCAGCGCACGCCCCCCTGCTCCGGCTCGAGCGCGACGAGCCGGCGACCGCTGGTGGCGATGACGAAGAAGCCTCGCGGAGACCAGGACGCGTCGTCGTACTCGCCGAGCCGGCGCTTCGTCCCGTCCGGATTGACCACCCACGTCCCCTGCTCGGACGTGACGAGAACTCGGCCGGCCGCCGGGAGCCGAGCGAGCGCCGGCTGCGGAGGCTCCTCGCCTCGCACGTTGTCGCGGATCCAGTCGCCGAGCGCCCGTCCGGGAGGGCTGAGCGCGGCCGCGACGAGCGCCGCGAGCACGGCGAGGGCCAGGACCGGCCGCAGGCCGCGCCGGCGCGAGACCGGCTCGCGCTCGGCGTAGGCCGTGCGCACGACGCTCCACGCGCGGCGCTGGGCATCCAGCTCGTCGGGAACCGGCGTTGTGAGAAAGAGGCGGCCGAGCTCCGGGTCCATCACGGCTCCTCCGTGGGAATACGCTCGGCGAGCGCGTCGAGACCTCGGCGAAGGCGGGAGTTCACGGTGCCGCGCGGAACGTCGAGGATGCCGGCGATCTCACCCGGCGAGTAGTCGAGCAGGTAGCGCAGCACGATCACGGCGCGGTGCTCGGGCGAGAGCGAGGCGAGGGCGTCGACGACGCCCGCGGAGAGCTCTCGTGGGTTCCGCGGCTCCGGCGGGGCGGGAGCGTGCTCGAGCACCGCCTCGCCGCCGACCTCGCGCCGCAGGGTGCGTGCGCGGGCCCAGTCGATCGCGCGGTTGACGACGATCCGGTGCAGCCACGGGCCGAAGGGGCGGCGGCGGTCGAAGCCGTCCAGGGCACGCACGGCTGCAAGGAACGCCTCCTGCGCGATGTCCTCCGCGGCCGCCGCGTCGTGGACGACGAGGTAGGCCGCCCGGTAGGCGCGCGGCCAGTGGTTGCGAAACAGGGCCTCGAGGTCGGAGGCCGACCCCGCCTGAGCTCCCCGAACCCAGGCGCGCTCGTCGCGGCCAGCGCTCGCCATCGCGTGCTGACTATACGAGCGGGATCCACGCTCCGGTCCATCGCCGAGGGTACGGCTGCGCAGCTTGCGGAGGTCCCGGGCGCGTCGTACGCTTCGGGCAAGATGCGCACCTGCGCGAGCTGCCGCGGGGAGATGGAGGAGCGTTTCCGCTTCTGCCCCTGGTGCGGCGCGGCGCAGCGCCTGAAGATCGTGGATTTCTTCCGCGCGCATCCGTCGATCGACGGCGACAGGGGAAAGGCGTTGCGCGTTTCCCGCTATCTCGGCGGGCAGCTCGCGCACGTCCGCTTCAGCGTCTGGAACGAGTCCGCGCGCTCGATGCGGGCGGAGGCGGCCGTCTCGCTCGACGAGGAGGAGGCGGAGCGGCTCGCGCGCTTCCTCGCCGATCCCGCCGCCGTCCGGGAGGAGGCCGAGACCCCGCTACCCTAGGGTCGTGGACGCCCTCCTCGTCGTCGACTTCCAGAACGACTTCACCCCCGGGGGTGCGCTCGCCGTTCCCGAGGGGGACGAGATCGGAGGCCCGATCGGCGACCTGCTCGACTCCTTCGACCTCGTCGTCGCCACGCGGGACTGGCACCCGCCGGAGCACGGTTCCTTCAGCGGCGTCGAGGTCGATCCCGCTTCCTGGAAGGGCACCGATCCGCCCTCGATCTGGCCCGTTCACTGTGTCCAGGGCACGAAGGGCGCCGAGCTCCATCCCTCGCTCGACCGAGCGAAGGTCGACGTCGTCATCGACAAGGGCCAGGACCCGGCGAGCCAGGGGTACTCCGGCTTCCAGGACACGCGCCTGGGAGACCTCCTCCGCGAGCGCGCTGTCGACCGGCTCTTCGTCACCGGTCTCGCCACCGACTACTGCGTCAAGAACACGGTCCTCGACGCGCTCGAGCTCGGCTTCGACGTCACCGTCGTCGAGGATGCGATCCGCGGGGTGGAGGTCAACACCGGCGACTCGGAGCGCGCGCTAGAGGAGATGCGCGCGGCGGGCTCCGAGCTCGCGTCCTCGGACGCGATCAAGCGGGTCAAGACGACCGCCTAAGGGCAGGACTTCTCGGGCGGTGGGCTCCGTATTCGCGGCGTGAGGATCGCCGCCGCGCTCACCGCCGCGCTTCTCCTGGCCGCGTGCTCTGGTGATCGGTCGTCGCCTCCTCCGGCCGAGGCGCCTCGCTCCGTGGTCGGCGTCGTCTGGGGGGAAGACGACGCGTCGTTCGTCGCCAGGCTCGACGCCCGCTCGCTCGAGCCTCTGCCCGGACCGCGTGCCCCACTCGGCCACGCGGGAGGGTCCTGGGCCCTCTCCCCCGATGGGTCACAGGTCGTCTTCGCCGGCTACAGGGCGATCCGCGTCATCGAGCTCGACCGCATGCGCGTGCTAGCAGACATTCCCGGGCGCGGAGACTTCGGCGCCGTCGCGTGGCCCGAGCCGCGGCGGGTCCTCCTCGCCACCGGCTTCAACTGGGAGATCGGCGTCGATGCGGTCGCCGTAGATCCTGTTGCGCGGCGCGTCCTCTTCCGGCGGTCGCTCGGCGGCTCCCTACTGCGCTTCGTCCGCACCGAGCGCGGACTTCTCCTGCTCCTCGGCCCACGCTCCGAAGGAATCGGCGCCGCGCGGCTCGCGGTCTTCTCGGCCGACGGAAGCATTCGCGTGCTCCACCTCGACCACGTCCGCGCCGGCTTCGAGCACGAGGAGCTCGAGGGCGGATTCACCGTCGATCATTACCGCACGCCCGCGCTCGCGGTCGACGAGTCTCGGGAGACGGCGTTCGTCGTGACCGCGCAGGACGTTGTCGCCGAGGTCGATCTTCGGACACTCGGGATCACCTACCACGAGCTCCGCGAGAAGACCTCGCTGCTCGGCCGGCTACGAAACTGGGTGGAGCCCCCCGCCGAGGCGAAGGGCGCGAGCGATGGATCGGTGCGAAGCGCAGTTTGGCTCGGGAACGGTCTTTTGGCCGTCGCCGGGTTCGATGACCACGCCTCCTTCGATCACGAAGGGAACCAAACCCAGAGGACCACCCCGGCCGGGGTTGCACTCGTCGACACGCGGACGTGGTCGAAGCGGACGCTCGAACCGGCGGGGACGGCGGCAGCACTGGCCGGCGGCCTCCTCTTCGCCTACGGGAGCCGCTGGAACTCGGAGACCGGCGTCTCCGAAGGTGCAGGGCTGAGCGCCTTCGACCGCGCCGGCGAGAGGCTCTTTCGGCTCTTCGGCGACGAGCCCGTGTGGGACGTACAGGCAGCCGGGCCGTTCGCCTATGTGAGCTTCGACGGCTCCTGCGACGGGCGGATCGTCGACCTCAGAGCCGGCGAGGTGCTCGGCGGGCGTGAGCCGGAGGACTTGTGCAACCGCTCGCTTCTCGTCTCACCCGACGGGTAGGAGCCGCCTCACGGCGTGAGCATGGCGACCCGCGGCGGCGTCCGAAAGCGGCCCCGCGGCGAGCTCCACGACGAAGGAGCTCGCCCGCCGGAAGCGGTGGTTCTGCCAGTTCGGGGCCGTCCCGTTCGGCCAGCGGAGCGAGCGGTACGGCTCCCGCGCGAGGCGGGCGTACCGGCGCGCCATCCGGCGGCTGTGGCCCCAGGCGCGCACGAGCGCCTGCGGCTGGTGGTACCAGATCGTCACGTCCGGCCGGATGCGGCGGACCAGGTCGCGGGCGAGGCGCGTCTCCGGCTCCGACCAGGGCCGCGGGCCCGAATACTGAGGATCCCAGCGCTGCCCGATCGGGATCCATTCGGAGCGGAAGTTGCGGTTGAGGTCGACTCCGCGCGCGTTCTGGCGCACGCGCAGGCGCCGCCCGTCGGGATTGACGGCGTGGATGACCCAGAGGTCGATCTGGCGCGGCCGCCTTCCCTGGACGAGGCGTCGAGTGATCCTGATGCCCGCGCACTCGTTGCCGTGGATGCAGCCGACGACGAGGATTCGTCGCGGGCTCGAGAAGTTCCCGACGCGGTGCACTCGGATCGGCCGCTCCTGCACCGAGTAGCCGAGCAGCTCCCGGCGGTGCTCGCCGGCCCCGGCCGGGCCGGGAAGCACGAGCGCGAGCGCGGCGGAGAGAATCGTGCCGAGACCCATAGCTCCTCGTACGCGTACCCTTGTCCCCGAGGTCCGGGACCTCACCTCGCCCCTGAGCGTACTACTCGCAGCCCCTTGAGGCTCCTCGCCGCATTCGTCCTGCTCGCGCTCGCGGCCCCGGCTGCGGCGGCCGCCTACCTCGACACCGGATCGGGGCGGGTCCCGGCTCCGGTTGCCCGCGAGCCCGAGCCCGAGCCGCCGCCGCGGCCGATCCGCTGGCGCGACTCCGTGGCGATCGGGACGTGGAGCTCCGGTCGGCTCGTGCGGGGCGTGCAGGTGCCTCGCGAGGGCGCGCGCTTCTTCACCTGGGATCCGCTCCTCCATCGCTCGCCCAATCGAGCCTGGCGGCGGCACGGGACGGACGAGCTCGTGCGCCTCGTTCTCCGCATCGTGCGCGAGTACGCGCGGGACCACCCGCGAGCGCCGCGCCTGGGAATCGGCGACCTCAGCCGGCCGCGCGGCGGCTACTTCGGACCGCGCCACGTGTCTCACCAGAACGGGCTCGACGTGGACGTCTACTACCCGCGCCTCGACCGCCGCGAGCGGCCGCCGAAGCGCGCGGTGCAGATCGACGGGCGGCTCGCTCAGGACCTCGTCGACCGCTTCGTCCGCGCGGGGGCAGTCCGCGTGTTCGTCGGCCCCGGCACCCACCTCCGGGGTTCACCGGACGTCGTCCAGGTGCTCGCGAACCACGACAACCACCTGCACGCGCGGTTCGGCGCACAATGAACGTCGATGCGTCGCTTTCCGACCGGGCTCCTGGTCGCGGCCGTCGCGGTGCTCGTCGTCGCGGCGGCCGTGGACGCCTTTCGAAACGGCTCTGAGCCCTCTCGCCGGGCGCCTGCCGAGGCGGCCGTCGCTCCCGAGCGGGCCGCGGCGGTCTCCGGCCTCCGCGCGGCCGGCGCCACGGGCACGCTCGTGTACAGCGACGAGGGATGCCGCCTGCACGCGCTGCGGCTCCCGAGCCTCCGCGCGGCTCCGGCTTCGCGCATCCAGAGGTGCGAGCCGCATGTCCCGACCGGGGGGATCGGTGCTTTCGACGGCGACGTCGTCTGGGCCGGCTTGGGCGCCGGCGTCGTGCAGGTCGTGCTGTCGAAGGAGGAGCTCAGCCGGGCCGTCCGGCGCTCAACAGGGCTCGAGGGCTCTTACCGGGCCGTGCAAGCCGTCCCGCTGGGCCAGGAACGGATCGCTGCGCTTCTCACCGACAGCGAGGGTCTCGACCGGATCTTCGCCGTCGTCGAGGACGAGCGCGTCGTTGTCGCCTTTGCGCGCTGGGAGCTTGGAAGCGCGGGCGTCTTGCGCCCGAGCCCGCGGGGAACGTATGTCGCGCTGATCGAGCGGGAGAACGGCGCAGTCAGTGTCTTCACCCGAGACGGCGAGCCGGTGGCCCTTCCCCAAGGCGTCACCGACCCGTACGCGATCGCCTGGTCGCCCGACGAGCGCTGGACTGCGCTCGCGACGCGAGCGAGCGTCTACGTCTTCGCCACGGAGGATCCCGACGGGAGGCTGATCCGGATCCCGGTCTCCGCCCGCGACCTCGACTGGACGGCGGACGAGCTCCTCGGCGCCGCGGCGGCGCTGCGCGAGGCAGGCCTACGCGGCGTGCTCACCTACGCCGACGACGACTGCCGCCTCCGGGCGCTCACCCTCCCCGACCTTGCCGACCACCCGGCCTCCTCGGAGCGTCAGTGCCGGCTGACAGGGCTGGTGGCGCGGCGGTTCGGCCAGCCCGTCGGCGACCCGCAGCGCATCCTCGTCGCGCGCTGCCGGTCGGGGCGCATCGAGCTCTCCGAGCTGGGTGGGCCGATCCTCTCCCGCGCCCCCGCATGCGTGCCGGCGTGGCGCCCGGACGGGACGCTCACGGCCGTCCGCAACGGCGAGCTCGTCTCGCTCTTCCCGACCCGCGTTCTCCTCTCGCGGGCCGGCCTGGCCCGCGATCTCGGGGGAGACTTCGGCATCGTGGAAGCGGCCTGGCTCTCTCAGACGACCGTGGCGGCCGTCGTGCGCGCGACGCCGCCGAGCGCGACGCCGGACCTGCTCGCGGTCTTTCGCGCCGGCCGCCTCGTAGCGCGGCCTGCCGCGTTCGGCACCGGCATGTCGGGCCTGCGGGTCAGCCCCGAAGGCAACTTCGCGGCCGCCCGATCGTCGCGCGGGGCGATCGTGCTCGACGGGGAGGGACGCCGTGTGCGCCTGCCCGTCGGCGTCCGAGCCCTCTCGTGGTCCCCGGACGAAGCGTGGATCGTCGCCACGAGGGGTGACGAGATCGTCTTCTTCCCCTTCGACGAGCCGTCGTCGCCCGGCATACGGCTGCCGCTCGTCGCGCGCGACCTCGTCTGGAGGTGAATCCCTACACTTCGCGCCGGTGCCGTTCGAGCCGCTCAGCGAGGAGCAGCGCGAGATCCGCGACCTGATCCGGACGCTCGCGCGCGAGCGGATCGCTCCCCGCGCGGCCGAGATCGACGAGTCGTCCGAGTTTCCCTGGGACCTGGTCGAGCTCTTCCGCGAGCACGAGATCCTCGGCCTCCCGTTCGAGGAGCGCTACGGCGGGACGGGGACGGGGACGCTCACGGTGCTCGTCGCCATCGAGGAGATCTCGAAGGCCTGCGCGACGACCGGCCTGATCCTCGCCCTCCAGGAGCTCGGCGCGCTGGCGATCAAGAACGACGGCAGCGAGGAGCAGAAGGAGCGCTA
>JBOHAD010000091.1:0-8392 GCA_050697555.1 Gaiellaceae bacterium
TGCTTTCCGGTCGCATGAAGGTCGTCATGGACGACGGAACCGAGGGCGAGGCCGGCCCCGGCGACGTCGTCCGTATCGAACCTGGGCACGACGCCTGGGTTGTAGGTGAGGAAACCTGCGAGGTAGTCGACTTCGGGATTTCTCCCGCGTACGCGAAGCCACAGCAGTAGGGAGTGACGGGATCGGGCGCTCTACTCACGCTCGGCGATTCGGCGTAGCGTTGCCGCCTTCGACGCCGGCGACGTCTTGAGCCGAGCCCGGCTGGACGGCAGGCGCCGGGATCCGGGCCACCGTCGCGTTCCAGACCAGCACCGTCTCGTCCCAGCCCTCGTCTCGCCCCTTACCCGGCGGAGCGTCGTCGGCGCTCCCCTTCATGCTGCGAGCTCCTGTCCCGCCGAGGCTCGCGTCCGGCTTCCCTGGCGCTCGCGCCGTCGACTGTTCGCGCGGTGCGACAGGATGTGCCTCGCGACCCTCTCGCCGTCCCTGCCCGCTCCGATGATGAGCATGGAGGCGAAGGAGTGCAGGAAGGGCAGCCCGACGAAGTAGAGGCCGGGCGACGAGGGGACGGCGCCGCGCTCCTGCTCGGGGAATCCGTCGGCGCCCACCGGCAGCGGGAACCGGATCCACCCGTAGTCGTTGCGAAACCCGGTGCACCAGATCACGTTCGCCACGTCGACGACCCGGCCGTCCGCCAGCACCGGCTTCCCGTCGTCGACGCCGACGGTCCTCTCGACGACACGCTCCACGCCGACGGCCTCGAGGTCGCCCCGTTTCACCCGCAAGAGCGGGCCTCCGTGCGTGCGCATCGCAGATCTCGCCTTGCGACCGATCGGCGTCGAGACCGTGAGGATGCGGGTGGCGACGAATCGGAGAAGCGGGAAGATGAACCGCGCCCTTCGGCTCTCGATGTCGAACGGGATCTGCCCCGTGTCGCGGCCCGACAACAGTGTCTGGTGGCCGGCACGCGCGACCTCGTATGCGATGTCTCCCCCCGAGTGGGCGGCGCCCACCACGAGCACCGCCCCTTCCTGGAGCTGCGAGGGGCTGCGGTAGTCGGCGGAGTGGAGCTGCCTGATCCTCGGATCGAGCTCGGCGGCGAACTCGGGCCTCACCGGGTGGTCGTGCTGGAAGACGCCGGTTGCCACCACGACGTTGTCCGCCTCGAACCGCCGCTCACCGGCCATGACGACGTAGCCGTCGCCGTTCATCTCCAGCCCGTCGACGGCGACTCCCGTCCGAACGGGCAGGGCGAACCTGTGCGCGTATGCCTCGAGGAAGTCGGCCATGTCGCGCCCGCTCGGGAACGAGCCCGACGGAGCCGGAAACCGCATCCCTGGCAGCCCATCGGCGCGGGCCGGCGAGTACAGGCGCAACGACGGCCAGCGCTGGCGCCAGGAGTCGCCAATCCGGTCGCTCGCGTCGAGGACCACGCACGAGTGCCCTCGCTTCGTCAAGTGGTATGCGACGGCGAGGCCCGCCTGGCCGCCGCCGACGACCACGGTCTCGAAGTGCTCGGTGTCCTGCGTCAAGGTCATCTCTTCCTCCTGCGCTCGGGTGGTGCAGACGACGCTAGGGAGCGCAGCCGGGTTCCGCTTCGCCCGTATCCACCAACTCGAGAGCACGCCGGTCGTGGTCATTTCTGACCACGGTGCGCTCGTCAGACGAGGTCGTGCTCGAACGCGAACGCGCTCGCCGCCGTGCGGGAGGAGACCCCGAGCGTGGCGAAGATGTTCTGGACGTGCCGGGCGACCGTGTGCTCGCTGATGACAAGGGACGCGGCGATCTCCCGGTTGCTCTTGCCGGCGGCGACGAGGCGAAGAACCTCCACCTGGCGCGGTGTAAGCCCGTGTGCCTCTCTCGCGGCACGCCCGGCAGTGGAATCGAGCCGCGCGAGGTCGGGGGCTGCCCCCAGCTCGGCGAACATGTCGCGGGCGGCCTCCAGCTCTAGTGCGGCGGCATCGTCGTCGCCGAGCGCGCGGCATGCCTCCGCGATGAGAGCCCGCGCTCGCGCTGCGTCGTACGGCGCCTCGAGCTCCTGCCACGTCTCTCCCGCCTGCCGCAGCGAGACGAGTGCGGATCGGGCGTCCCCGGCCGCGAGCTCCGAGGCGCCGCGAGCGTGCGCGACGAGGGCGGCGAGCATCGCGCTCTCGTAGCGCCCGGCGATCCCCTCGAGCTCACGGCAACCGGTGCGCGCCTCCTCGACGTCACCGGCGGCCAGCATGATCTCGACGTAGGCGGGCAGCAGGTTCGCGCGCCTCAGAGGTTGCGCGGCCTCGCCCATCGCACGCCGAATCGTGGCTGTGGCCGCGTCGCGCCGCCCCTGGGCGAGTCGCAACAACGCCATGCCCGGCTGCGGCTCCCAGCCGAAGCGGCTTGCCTCTCGGTACGCGTCCTCGGCCTCCGCGAACTCGCCTCGCAGGCGATGGACTTCTCCCCGCCGGTAGAAGGCCTGGGCGGCGGCGGCCCGGTTGAAGCTCCGTGCAAGGCGTTCTCCGGCGCGCCGTGCCTCCACCAGGGCGTCGCTCCAGTCCCCGTGTAGCTGCATGATCTCGGCCCGGTGCACGAGACAGCGGCCGGTGAAGGCAACGAGATCAGGTTGCTCCTCGCACCAACGGGTCAGGACCGCGGTCCACTCCTGCGCCCTGCGGAGCTCGTACACCTCCTGGCAGGCCAGGATCACGCCGCAGTAGACGATGCCCGTCGCGATCGGGGACACCTTCCCGCCCGCGACGGCCACCATGGCCTCGTCCAGGAGGGCGAGGCCGTCCTTGACGCGGCCCGCCTTGATCAGCATGTAGCCCTGCGCCTGAACGGCGAGCGCGAGCCCCTCCGTGTCGCCGAAGCGTTGGGCGAGGGCGGCCGCGTCGGCGGCAACGGCGGCCGCGGCCGCGAAGTCACCGCGGGCTTCGTGCTGGAAGACGAGCGGCATGAGCAAGTAGCCACGCTCGACCGAGTCCTCCTCGCCGAGGAGCCGCTGGGCGCTGCCTAGCCAGCCGCCGGCGGGGCCCATCTCTCCGCGAAGCGCGAGGTTGATGCCCACCCAGAACGCGCACCTGACTGCGCGGAGGGTCTGGCCCGCCTCCAGATAGGCGTGATGAGCGCGCTCGAGAAGGGTCAGGTACTCGTTGTCTCGGCCGAGCATGTACGCGGACGTCGCGAGCAGCTCGAGGTCCTCCGCTCCGAGCGGAGTAGCCCGGTCGGCGTGTGAAAGTGACTCGTAGGCGCCTTGCCACGCGCGCCGCTCGTACGAGGCACGGCCCCGCGCGAGGTCGTCCTCGGGCCCTTCGCCCGTCGCTCTCTCGTCGATTCCTTGGGCGCGCTGGTTCTCGATCACGTCTCCTGAGACCCCAGGGAGCGTACTTCGACATCGGGATGATTTCAGTCGCCGAGTCTGGGATGATCACCCTGGCTGCGCCGGAGGTCGGCGCAGAGCACGTGCCCGCGCTCTTCGCGCGTGCTTTCGGAGAGGAGGAGGAGATGGCTCTTCAGATTGGCGACACCGCGCCGGACTTCGAGGCGGAGACGACGGAAGGAAGGATCCGCTTCCACGACTGGATCGGCGATTCCTGGGCGGTGCTCTTCTCGCACCCGAAGGATTTCACGCCGGTGTGCACGACCGAGCTCGGCTACATGGCGACGATCAAGCCGGACTTCGACCGCAGGAACGTGAAGGTCATCGGGCTCTCGGTCGATTCGACCGGCGACCACGACGCCTGGGCGAAGGACATCGAGGAGACGCAGGGCGCCGCGCCGAACTACCCGATCATCGGCGACGCCGACTTCAAGGTGTCGAAGCTCTACGGGATGTTGCCGGCGGAGGTGTCGGGGGACGCGAAGGCGCGCACGCCGGCGGACAACCAGACCGTCCGCAACGTGCTCGTGATCGGACCGGACAAGAAGGTCAAGCTCATGCTCGTCTATCCGATGACGACGGGCCGCAACTTCGACGAGGTGCTGCGGGTGATCGACTCGCTGCAGCTGACTGCGAAGCACAAGGTCTCGACGCCCGTGAACTGGAAGCAGGGCGAGGACGTGATCATCGCCGGCTCCGTCTCGAACGACGAAGCGAAGGAGCTTTTCGGCGAGTGGGAGGAGCCGAAGCCGTACATCAGGATCGTGCCGCAGCCGAGCTGATCGACCGGCCCATCACTCTTCCAGCGACTCCTGGATTCGCGGTGACGAGTGGATGCAGATGATGCCGAGCCGCTCGCTGCCGATGTTCTTGAACTTGTGGGGAGTCTCTGAGCCCACAACGACGATCGCCGGGACCCGCCTCGATGTCCTAACCGTCCGCGGTCATCCGTGCCCTTCCGCTGCGCACGATCCAGGTCTCGGAGTAGGGATGCTTGTGCAGGTCAGGCCCCTTCCCGGGCTCGTTGTTGACGAGGAAGAACGAGACGCCCGAACCGTAGGGGTCGCCTTCGAATGTCACGGTGCCTCCGGGGCTGGGCTGCAGCTCGCCGGAACGAATGACCCTGTACATGAACCTCTCCTCTCGTGGGCCTGTTCGAACTCGCCGCTCGGCCCCCTCGATGGAAGCCGTCGAGCGACACTGCATCCACACCATTACTCGCCTTCCCCGCCGCCGCGGAGGCCGGCAAGGACGTCGCTGTCGAGTGCAGCGATGAGTCTCGGGCCGACCCGCGGTCTTCAAGGTACGCCGTAGCCGCCAAGCGCCGGCGCCCCCGGCGCGGAAAGGAGAGAGCATGGGACAGCCGGTCGTCCACTTCGAGATCATCGGGAAGGACGGGGAGAAGCTGCAGAGCTACGACTCCGACCTGTTCGGCTGGGAGATCGACTCAGACAACCCGCTGAGCTACGGGATCGTGCCGCGCGAGGGGAACGTCAACGCCGACGGCGTCGGAATCGGCGGCGGCGTCGGAGCGGGGCCGGAGGGGTACGCCGGCCACGTCACCTTCTACGTCGAGGTGCCCGACGTCGAGGCCGCGCTCGCGAAGGCCGAGAGCCTCGGTGGGTCGCGGATCATGGGCCCGGAAGAGGTGACGGAGGGGGTCGAGCTCGGCCACTTCACCGACCCCGAGGGCCACACGGTCGGCGTCGTCAAGTCCGTGTCGTAGCGGTTCCCCGAGTGCCGCTCAGAGGGGGCTCGCGCGCGGGCCCCTTCTCGCCGGCCTCGGCGACACGAGCGAGTGAGAGACGATGAAGCTTCCACAGGTCGTGTCCCAAGACGACTGGCAGGTCGCGCGCGAGCGCCTGCTCGTCAAGGAAAAGGAGGCAACGCGGGCACGAGACGCGCTGGCGGCAGAGCGCCGCAGGCTGCCGATGGCCGAGATCGAAAAGGACTACGTCTTCGAAGGCCCGCACGGGAAAGCGAGTTTGCTCGATCTGTTCGACGGACGCCGCCAACTCATCGTCTACCACTTCATGTTCGCCCCTGGGGCTCCCGGCTGGCCGTCGGCGGGCTGCGACGGCTGCTCGCTGGTCGTCGACAACATCGGCCACCTCGCCCATCTGCACGCCCGCGACACCTCCCTCGTCCTGGTCTCACGCGCACCGCTCGCGAAGATCGAGCCCTACAGGGAACGCATGGGCTGGACCGTGCCGTGGTTTTCCTCCTCCGGCAACGATTTCAACGTCGACATCGGTGTGACGACCGAAAGAGGCGAGAGCTTCGGCCTGAGCGTCTTCCTCCGCGACGGCGACAGCGTCTTCCGCACCTACTTCTCGGATGGGCGCGGGGTCGAGGCGCTCGGCAGCATCTGGACCTTCCTCGACCTCACGCCGCTCGGACGGCAGGAGAACTGGGAGGACTCACCCGACGGGTGGCCCCAGACGCCGCGGTATGAATGGTGGCGCCGCCACGACGAGTACGAGGGGCCGGCATGACCCCGGGGGCTTCTCGGCGTTTAGCCGCTCTGCCTGTCCAATGACCGTCGGGCCCGGTCGACCTCGCGCTCTGCGCTCTGCACGTCCGACTGCCGGCTCTTGAGCGCGCTTTCGGCACGCTCGAGCTCGCGCGCCTGGTTCTTCACGGCTCGCTCGGCGTCCTTGACGGAGCGGCGAGCGTCGCGCAGGCGCCCTTCGGCGTCGCGGTGCTTCTCCCGCGCCGCCTCGATCCGCCTCGTCCTCTGCCCCTGGCCCTGCTTCGCTCCTGAACCTCTCTTCGCCGCCGGGGCGGCCGGTAGGTTCGCAAGGCCAAACCCGGAGGCCGCCTCCTCTCTGTCGAGCCTTCCTTCACGCACGCGTTGGCCGACCTCCTCGTCGACGGCGGCAGCGTGCAACGTTCCTCTGACCCGGTCGAGCGTCGCCTCGTTCGCCGGATGACCGGCCTCCTCGAGCAGTGTCTCGGCCGCGCCGGCCAGCTCGCCGATCGCTCTGCGCTCGTCGTCTCGCGCGCGTTGCAGCGCCTCCGGCGACCCACCCCCAAGGAGCTTCTCGTGCGCCTTGCGAAGACGCTCGCCGGCGGTGAGGAGGCCGCGAACGCGCATCTTCTCGCGGCGGGCGAGCTGGTTCACCGCCCAGGCTGGCACGGTCGGCTTGCGCAGCCCCTTCACTTGATTGGCCGCCTCACGGTTGCCGTCCTTGCGGAGCGAGCGGGCGAGCTCGTTCCGTCGCTCGACGAACTCGTCCACGGGAAGCGTGTAGAGACGGTCGATCTGCTTGTCTGGGTCCGCGGGCACGGTTAGCCGAGTGACGTGTGAGGCTTGCCCGGCCGGACGACACCCACCTTACGGCCCATGAACTGAGAAGCGCAGGCGCCTGACTGCTCGCGAGCGACGCGCCTCCTCCTCGATGTCCCTGGCGAGCTGGAGCGTGTCGAGTCCTTCGTTTCGAATGGGTGAACGTGCGGATACAAGAGTCGCCTCCGATGTTATCGACGCCCTCTGCACACCTCGTCGGAGCGGGAAGCCGTACCGGCTGACGCCGACCGAGCTTGCCGAGGCGGTCCTGATCTCGGCGGCGGGGAATGACGAAACGCCTTGACCGGCTCGAGCGGGCCGGCTCCATCAGGCGCGAGCCATCCCCTGCGGACCGCAGCTCGACGCTGATCGCGCTCACGCCGAGCGGCCGCCGCATCGCCGACCGTGCGCTGACCTCGCATCTCCACGACGAAGAGCGTCTCCTGGCGAGTCTGGACGCGGAGGAGCGGGCCGAGCTGGCTGGGCTCCTTGCAAGACTCCTCGAGACGCCCACAACCCGCTGACAAGGAGCTCCAATGACAGAAGGTCCCGTCCACGAGCTGCGCCTCGCGCTGACCGTGGAAGACTACGACCGCGCTCTCGGGTTCTACCGCGACGTCTTCGGGCTCCCGGTGATCCGGTCGTGGGAGGAGCCGACCGGAAGCGGCGCCATCCTCGACGCCGGGCGGGCGACGCTCGAGCTTCTCTCGACGGCCCAGGCGGAGCTGGTCGATCAGGTCGAGGTTGGCGAGCGCGTCGCCGGCGCCGTTCGGATCGCGTTAGAGGTCGCTGACTCCGAACGGACGGCCGCGGACCTTGTCGCCGGCGGCGCCGAGCTCGTCGCCGGGCCGGTCGTGACGCCGTGGCTGCACCGGAACGTGCGCCTGCGGGCGCCGGACGGCATGCAGCTGACCCTCTTCACCGTGCTCGACGATCCACGCGCGCCCGACGGAGCGATCGCCGCGACATGAGGAGGGGTCGCTCTCCCAGTTTGGCGTGCCTTTCGTGACGGGGTTAGCTCGAGCTTCCGCGCGACCTCCGTGTCCGCTCAGCCCTTGAGCGGCTTGCTGATCTCGAGCAGCGTCTTCAGGTCGCTGAGGATCCAGCTCCAGCCGCCCCCGCCCTGCTCCAAAGGGATCACACCGGCGACCTGCTCCGCGGTCTTCGGCGCACCCCGAGCTCGTCGTCACCGTCAGCCTCGTGATGCCGTCCGCTTCCTCCTGAGTCTCCCAGGTTGAGAGCACGCTCGCGGCGGGCGAGATCGGGCGCGCGGGAAGCCGCTGAAGAGCTCGAGCCGATCGCCGACGAGCACCGAGCCGGCGAGCGCCGGACGCCGGCTCTCGAGGGAACGGTGCAGCTCGCCCGGAGCCAGATCCGCCTCGCCGAGCGCGACTGGGAGGGCACAGCAGGGGCGCGTCGACTCCCGGGCGTCGCCTGGGCCGCTGACGCGGACGATCTAGCGAGAGGCGGAGGGCGCGGTCCCGCCCCCGCCGCATCGGGGCGCAAGTACCTCGCCTTCCGCCTCCGTCGAAGCACCTTTGCATTCCGCGTCCGCTTTATGCAAGGGAAGAGATTGCTTTACCGTCCCGCTTTACTGTGAGGAAATCTGGTGTTATCTTGCGCGATTGCAAGCGGGTGGTTTCGCCATCCGCTAGTTCGCGGGAGGGGGCGGAAGCCGCAGCCGCCTCCTCCTCGCTTCCCAAGGGGAGAGCGTGGACCGGATACCCATCCAGGAATCTCCAGATGATCCG
>JBOHAD010000092.1:0-8046 GCA_050697555.1 Gaiellaceae bacterium
AGGACCGCATTAGCATGAAGAATCATCGAGCCCTCCCTGTGGTTGCGACTCCGACAAGCCGCACCCTAGGAGGGCTCGTTGACGTCAGCCGCTCAGCCGACCGTCAACAACCTGTCTGGGAACTACAGCTAGGTCACCGTCCTTCTTCTCCAGCGTGCGCTTCAACTCCGCGTGAACCTCTCCGCCCACGGACGCGTGCTACGTCACGCTCGCGGAGCGCCTGAACGCTCCCCTCGTCACGGCGGATGCTCGACTGGCCGCGGGCCGCCCGCCGCCACACCGCCGCTGAATGATCGTCGCGATTTGACCGGCATGCGATCAGGTGGCGAGCCGCGGGCGCGTGACGACCTCGGCGAGCGCCCGGACGACGGCACGATCGAACGCGTGCCGGCGCAGCGCTCCACCGCCGAGGCCCCGCCGACCTGCTCCAGCATGCGCTCGCCCTCGACGATGTGAGTCTTCACGACGGCGAACTCCTAGTCGGTGAGGGCACCCGGCTTGTTGACGATCCGGGGATACGGATCTCGCCGACGTCGTGCAGGAGCGCGAGCTCCACTAAAGCTGCGCGTGCGTTCGCCCGATGTTCTTGGGGCCTGGTCGCTGCTTCCGGCAGTGAGAACCCTGACAGGAAAGGGATGAACATGAGGAAAAGGACAGGCATCGCCGCCCTCGCGGCTCTTCTCGTCTTCGGCGGCGTGCTTGCCATGGCAGCCTCCCTCGGCGGGATCACGAGCAGCACGGTCGGCGCGGACAACGTCGCCGTCGCCGCCTGCGACACCAACGGCGTCAGCACGAGCTACAGCACCGCGTGGGATGCGACGGACGAGCGCTACGAGATCTCGAGCGTCACTGTGAGCGGCGTCAGCGACACCTGCGACGGGCAGACGCTCAGCGTCAGCCTGACGGACTCGACGGATGCGCAGATCGGCTCGGGGAGCGTCGCCATCCCCACGAGCGCGGCGACGTCCTTCGACGTCTCGCTCTCGACCGCCGCGTCGGCGGAAGATTCGGCGGGCGTGCACGTCCTCATCGCGAGCTAGCGAGGACAAACGGCATGTGAGCGGCGGGATTCGTGCACCGAGTCCGCCCGCTCACGTTCACGGCCCAGGAGGCGTTCGCGCGTGAGAAGACTCGTTCTCGGTACCACAGCGGCTGTCGCAGTCGTCACGGCCGGCCTGGCGTCGGCTGCGGCCCTCGGTGGGATCAGCAGCGACCACGTCTCGGCCGGCAATGCGGCGATCGCGGCCTGTGACGGGAACGGCTTCAGCGTCAGCTATACCACCGTCGGCGGCAACGTGACCGCCGCGACCGTCGCCGACATCGCCGATCCCGACTGCGAAGGTGGCAACGTCTCGATCACGATCACGGACAGCGCGGGCGACGGCATCGCGAGCGGAGGGCCGAGCTCGATCCCGACTGATGGGGACACGAGCCCGAACTCGCTGACCGTCTCGGTCAGCCCGCAGCCCGCGGCCGAGCAGGTGGCCGGGGTCCACGTCGCGGTCGTGGGGCCCTGACATGCGACGCTTCCTTCTCCCGCCGCTCGTCGTCCTCGTGCCGGTCTGCTTGCTGCTCGGCGGCGCCGTCGGGTTCGCTGCCTCTCTCCCGCTAACGCCGAAGCGCCTTACCGTCTTCACGAGCGCGAGTTCCATCCCGATCAGCACCTGCACGTTGAGCGCCTCGGCAGCCGACACGTACGCGGACGGCGCGGCTCTCAGCCAGGGTTCGAACTTCGGCACGGCGACGCAGTTGCATGTCCGGTCGGATAGCCTCGGCAACAAGCGAAGCTTCGTCCGCTTCGACCTTTCCTCCTGCTCGATTCCGAGCGGCGCACGCATCGAGACAGCGACGGTGAGCCTCCACCTCTCGACCGCGCCCGGAGAGAACAGGACGTACCAGATCCGGCGAGTAAGCGCCTCGTGGGGAGAGACGACGTTGACTTGGAGCAACCAGCCCGGCGTCGCCGGCTCGGCGACGGACAGCGCCTCCACCGGAACGACGAACGGCGTCACGCTTGCCTGGGCGGTGGTGGCCGATGTGCAGGCGTTCGTGAACGGCACGGCAAACAATGGCTGGCGCGTCGCGGATGCGGCCGAGGGCGCTCTGATCGGTGTCGAGGGCAGACTCAGCTCCCGCGAGCACGCGACGGCGAGTCAGCGCCCCAGCCTGGTGATCACCTACTACCCGTAGATGGTGGAGACAGGCATCGAAGCGAGCGCATCGGAGTCCCGCGAGCGGAGGACTCGCCTGCGCCGTCCAAGCCACCGCACCGCGCGTAGGGCTGCGACGGTCGCGCTCCTCGCCGCCGCCGTCGCGTGTGCGCTGTTCGTCTGGCCCGGCTTTCTCTCCGGCGGGACGGCGTACGTGATCGTGTCCGGGCAGAGCATGGAGCCCACGCTCCACGCGGGCGACGTCGTCGTCACCGTACGGCATCGCACCTACGACGTCGGCGACGTCGTCGCGTACCGCATTCCGGAAGGAGAGCCGGGAGCAGGCGTGCTGGTGATTCATCGCATCGTCGCCGGCTCCGCGAGCTCTGGGTACATCACGCAGGGAGACGACCGAAACGGGCGCGACCCGTGGCGGCCACGGCCGCAAGACGTCGTGGGAGCGGAGGGCCTAAGCGTGCCGCGGGTCGGCCTGGCGCTCGTGTACCTACGCACCCCGCTGGGGCTGGCAGCGCTCGCGGGCATCGTGACCGCTCTTCTAATCCTCGGCGGCTCGAGCACGAAGACCACGGCGGAAGGCGCGGGCGCAACGCGCAGCCTCAGCGCCCGGCTGCGTCGCGGCAGCCGCGACTCGCTCGCCGACGGCCTCGACGACGCCTCGCTCGGAAGGGACGATCCCGTCGCCGCCGACGCTCCCGAGTCTGCACCTCCCATGGCGGCCATCACCGCTCCCGACGGCGCGGGGAGACCGGCGATCACCGGCCCCGTGGTGACGCTAGCCCTCCTGGTCGCCGTCATCCTCGCCGCGCAACGGCATCTCTAGTAGCTCGAGCTCCACCGGCGGCCCTCGCGGCGGGGATCGCAGCCGTCTTTCGCCCAAACTCGGGAGCCTCCCGGCCGGGGCCGGGAAGGTCTCCGCGCGGTCGCGCAGAGTCTCTACCTTCTACGCTCAGGGCCGGGGCGACGATCGTGAGCGCGCGGATTCTCGGGCCGTGTTGAGAGCTGGCGGTCGCCTTCCGTTCCGCCCCGTCGGCGTTGGAGCCAAGTGGCAGATCGACGACGTCTACGTCGATCTGTTCATCCAGCGCTAAGGGGTAGCCGGCTCAGGAGGCGGTCGCGTCCGCCTCGAGCGCGCGTTCGAGCGCGCGCATGAGGAGGCCCGCGGAGGCCCCGAGCTCGCGGAGCTCCTCGCCGCGGGAACCGGTACGGCACTACGGCTGAGCGGCGGGAGCTCGAGGTCCGGCCCGCGAACGACGAGCGTCACGCGTTCATGCCCGCCGTGGCGGGCTGCCGCCCGGGCGACGTGGACGAGCGCGCAGCGCGTGGCGTCCGGCTCCACATGCACGAAGCACACGATCTTCTACTGCCCGAACTGCCAGACGGGCGGCCGCGTGCTCGAGGACCGGCGCCTGTCGCGGCTTCTGCGCTAGCACCAGCAGACGGCGGGCGCCCCGTAGGCGCCCGCCGTCTCGTGTTTCGGAGCGGCGCGCTCGAGAGCGCCCGCGCTCGGGTTACGTGCTCTTCCAGGGGTCGAGGTAGACGTCGTCGACCCGGACGCTGCCCTTCGCGATCAGGCGGAAGGAGATGCTGTCCGTGGCCAGGATGCCCCCGAGGTTCGTGACGAGAAGACCGATCTCGGGCGAGGGCTTCCACGCCGACCCGCTCCTCACCGTTCCTCCGTCGAGGATGCTGAGGAGGCCGAGGAGGCTCTTGACGCGGACCTGGACGCGCACGGTGCCGCCGCCGGTCGCGAAGAAGCGCATCTTCCAGTCGCCCGCGGCGAAGCACATGGGGGGCGTGATCACGGAGCTGCCGGACGGCATGTACAGCGAGTAACGGTCGCGCTTGGAGCGGACGAAGAAGGACTCGTTCCCGCGCACGATCCGGGCGCCGCCGCTCGACTTCCACGCGGGGCCGCCCGGCTCGAATGAGCCGCCTGGGACGAGCACGTAGTAAGCCCGGTCCCCCCACGGCTTGAATGGCTGCGACACGTTCGTGTCGCACGTCGACGGGCTGTCGGCCGGCGAGACGAGCCCCGGCAGAACGCCGGTGAGAAGGCCCGCCTGGGCCGGGGTTGCGAGCACGACGGCAGAGACGGTCGCAAGGAGCAAGATGGAAAGCCGCTTCGCCACAGATTTTCTCCCTTAGCCGCAGAGTCTTCGAGCCCTCTGACTGTGGTGCCGCGGGACGCGGGGTGCGATCACCCGATCGGGGGAGCCTCGATCCCTCAGAGGGAGGTTCCGCACGCGCGTATCAAGGGCGGAGGCGCCACAGCCGATCTTGAGACCGTCATGGCAAGCGGTGCAGTAGACGTCGTCGGCGGCCACACCCGGCCCCAGTCCGGCCTCGACCCGGACGCCCAGCACGCGATCGACGACCGCCGGGCGCGGCGGTCCCGCAGCCTCGCCGCCCGCGAGCGGTTGGGAGCAGGCCTCCTCGGCGGTGGCTTCCTCGCCGCGGCTGTGCTCACAGCGCTCCTGCTCCCGGTATCGGAGCGGTCGCCAGGTCCGGTGGTCGTCGCCCTGCTCGTAGCCGCCTACGCCCTCGCATTCATGCTCGACTTCGAGGTGGGCACCGGCTCGGCCGTGCCCACCCAGGTCGTGCTCGTCCCGATGCTCTTCGTCGCACCCGTCGGGTGGGTTCCCCTGATGGTCGCGGCCGGCATCCTGATCGCCAACTTGGTCGAGCACTCGCGCGGCACGATCCACCTGCAGCGTGTGCTCATTCCCTTCGCGAACGGCTGGTACGTGTTCGGCCCCGTGCTCGTGCTGGGACTCGCCGGCGAGGCGCCGCCCGCAATCTCGGCCGCCCTCCTCTATCTGGGCGCGCTCGCGGCTCAGTTCGCGGTCGACTTCGCGAGCGCGGCCGCACACGAGCGGCTGACGCTAGGGGTCGCACCGCGTGTCCAGCTTCGGGCCATGAGCCTCGTCTGGCTCGTCGACGCCGCCCTGGCTTCGATTGGACTGGCGGTCGCCTTCGCAGCAGTCGAGGATGCGTACGGCTTCCTCCTGGCCCTCCCGCTCATCCTTCTCCTGTCCGTCTTCGCACGTGAGCGCCAGGTCCGCATCGATCACGCCCGCGAGCTCAGCACCGCGTACCGCGGAACGGCCTTCTTGCTCGGCGACGTCGTCGAGGCGGACGATGCCTACACAGGGACTCACAGCCGGGACGTCGTCGAGCTCACGCTCGCGGTAGCCGACGTTCTCGCGCTTGGAGCCCGGGATCGGCGCGACGCCGAGTTCACAGCCCTTCTGCACGACGTGGGGAAGGTGCGGGTTCCGAAGGAGATCATCAACAAGCCCGGGCGGCTCACGCCGGAAGAGCGCGAGATCATCAACAGGCACACGATCGACGGAGAGCAGATGCTCGAGAAGGTGGGCGGCCTGCTCGGCGACGTCGGCCGGATCGTCCGCTCGTGCCACGAGCGCTGGGACGGGGACGGCTACCCTGACGGCCTGGCCGCTGAGGACATCCCCCTGATCGCCCGGATCGTCAGCTGCTGCGACGCCTACAACGCGATGACCACCGACCGTGCCTACCGGGCTGCGCTGCCCCTCGAGGAAGCGGTCGCCGAGCTCCGGCGCAACGCCGGGAGCCAGTTCGATCCTCTCGTGGTCGAGAAGCTCCTAGACGTGCTCGGCGCCGCGGCTACGCCGGCAGGCGAATGAGGAGCCGCTCGCCGTCCGCGGCGAGCGATCCGCCGAGCGCGCGAATGAGGACGCCGGCCGCGGCGGCACCGAGCTCGCGCACCTCCTCGCCGAGGAGGACCGGCGCGGCCGCGCGGCTGAGGGGCGTGAGCTCGAGCTCCGGGCCGCGCACGACGAGGGTGACCGAGTCATGGCCGCCGTGCCGGGCAGCCGCACGCGCGAGCTGGGCGAGCGCGCGCCGCGTCGCGTCGACCTCCACGCGCACGCCGGCACCGTCGCCGGAGACAAGCACGCGCTCCTCGCCGAGCTCCGTGGCAGCCGCGCGTGCGAGCTCGAGCGAGTCGACCTCGGCGAGCGACGGCTCGTAACGGCCCGACTCGATTCGCGCCACCAGCGAGAGTTGGTCGAGAAGCTCGCCCAGCTGGTCGGAGGCGGCGTCGATCATCTCCACGTACCGCGACGCCGGGTCCTCGAGCTCCAGCCGGCCGAGCGTCCGCGAGAACCCGTACACGGTGGCGAGCGGCGTCCTCAGGTCGTGGCACGCGATGGAGACGAGTTCGGGGAAGCGATTGTCGGAGGCCATTTTGGGGCTGCTAGCGTTCGCCGCGTGGAAGGCAGAGTAGCCGCGACGCCCGATCTCCAGGCGACCGCACCGGAAGTGCGCATCGGCCTCTCGCGCGCGGGCGTGACCGGCGTGCAGAAGGCAGTACGGATGCAGCACGGCGGCCAGGACGCTCTCGTCTCGGCGGACATCGAGTGCTTCGTCGATCTCGACCCGGTGCAGAAGGGCGTGCACATGTCGCGCTTCCCGGAGCTCTTCGAGGAGGCGATCGACGAGCTCGTGATCCGCGGCAGGCTCCTCATCGAGCGGCTCGCCGAGCACATCGCCCGCCACATCGTCGAGCGCCAGCAGGCTCTCCGCGCGGAGGTGAAGATCGCCGCTCGCTACCCGATCGAGCGCTCGACGCCGGTGACCGCGCTGCGCACACAGGAGCTCGTGACGCTCGTCGGGATGGCCGCGGCCTCGCCCAAGCGCTCGCGCCGCGTCGTCGGCGTCGAGGCGACCGGGATCAACGCCTGCCCTTGCGCCCAGGGTCTCGTGCGCGAGCAGGCGGCCGAGCGTCTCGGCGAAGCGGGCTTCGAGGGCGCGGACGTCGAGCGCATCCTCGAGCTCGTCCCTCTCGCCACGCACAACCAGCGAGGCCGTGGGACGCTTCTCCTGGGCACGCAGCTACGCCTTGACGCCGAGGATCTCGTCGACATCGTCGAGCGCTCGATGAGCTCGCCGATCTACGAGCTCCTCAAGCGTCCGGACGAGCTCTTCGTGGTCGAGCACGCGCACCTCGCGCCGCGCTTCGTCGAGGACTCCGTCCGCTTGATGCTGCGAAGCGCACTCGAGACGTACGGGGAGCTCGAGGACGACGACTTCGTGCTCGCCCGCCAGGTCAACTTCGAGACGATCCACAACCACGACGTCCTCGCCGAGCGCTTCGGAACGGCAGGGGAGGTGCGCGAGGAGCTCGCCGGGGGCGAGCACTCCGCGCGCCACACCGAGCTCAGGGACTGGCTGCGAGCCGTGTAGAGCCCGCGCCCGGCTACGGGTCGTCGGGGTGGAAGCCGTTGCACATCCGGGCGCCCCTCTTGCTGGGGTCCGACCCCGGTCCGCGGCGGGAATCCGCTCAGCAGGCGGAACGCGGGCCAGAACTCGGGATCAGACCCGCTACGGAAGCGTGACAAGTCTGCGGCCGCCCTTGCCCTCGCGGATCAGATCCGCTTCGACCCGAGCGGGGCCGGCGAGCTTCCGAGCCGGCCGGGGCGGCGGAGCGCGATGCGATGCTCCTCGCCGGCGACGAGCCGGGCGATGTTCGTGCGGTGGAGGACGACGATCGCCACCGCGGCGCCGGCGGTGAAGGCGATCACCGGCCACGAGGAGCCGAAGAAGAGCGCAAAGACCGGCAGGGCGAGGGCGCCGGCGAGCGACGCGACGGACGCATAGCGCGTCGCCAAGAAGACGACGATCCAGGTACCCGCGGCGGCGAGCGCGGGGAAGAGGGCGACCGCGAGCGCGACCCCGCCGGTCGTGGCGACCGTCTTCCCTCCGCGGGCGAAGCCCAGGAAGAGCGGACGCCAGTGCCCCACCATCGCGGCGACCCCGGCGAGGACGCCGATCAGGTCGTCCCCGAGCCAGCGCCCGAGGAGCGCGGCGGCCACGCCCTTGGCGATGTCCAGCA
>JBOHAD010000093.1:0-8045 GCA_050697555.1 Gaiellaceae bacterium
GCATTAGCATGAAGAATCATCGAGCCCTCCCTGTGGTTGCGACTCCGACAAGCCGCACCCTAGGAGGGCTCGTTGACGTCAGCCGCTCAGCCGACCGTCAACAACCTGTCTGGGAACTACACCTAGGTCATCGACTGCGTGTTCTCATCTCGGGTCACTGGCGAACTGGATACAACATCCCTGCAAAGCGCCACTTTTAGTCCGGTCTCGAAAATCGCTAGGGGCCGGTAGGCCCCTCGAGGGTTCGAATCCCTCCCCCTCCGTCTCAGCCGAGAGACCGTGTGTTCAAGCGGTTTCTCGACTCGGAGAGCCGAGGCAATTCGGCCGCTTCCCGCGTCAGGATTGGCAACGGAGGGAAAGCAGCCTCGTTGCCTGGTTGGAGAACCGATGCGGCGGTTATTTCGACCGTTTGCCGGTGAGCGGTAAAGGCTGCCTCCGCGGACAGCACGACACTCGGTTGGATCCCTCCTTGTGGCCGGCCGGCCCGAGCCGTTGAGAGGAGATCGCAGCCCAAGCTCATGGAATACGGTCGAGGATCGCGCCCGTGGCGAGTGTCGCCCGGCTTGGCACGCCTCGCGTGCCTGGCAAGACCCCCAGGGCCGGGCGTAGAATCCGGTCTTCTAGGGATCCGATGAGGGGAGGTTCCGATGCCCAAGGGTGCGGACCCTACGTTCTATCGGTCGCCCGCCGCGGCGATCGCCGCGGCGCCTGAGAGGCTCGCCTACGTCGCGGCGTTCGACCCGGCCGGCACGCACCACGACGCGATGACAGTGGTCGACTGCGACGCTGGGTCGCCCACCTACGGCGGGGTGATCGGCTGGACGGAGCTGCCCACCGCAGGGAATGAGCTGCACCACTTCGGGTGGAACGCTTGCTCCAGCGCGCTCTGCCACGAGGGCCATGCCCACGACGGCCCGCTCGAGCGCCGTTACCTGATCGTGCCGGGCCTCTGGTCGTCGCGCACCAGTCCGGGCGCGCACCGGGCGCACTCTCGCCGAGAGGGCGCACCGGCTGGAGCCCGGTCTCCTCGCGACGATCCGCGACGTCCTGCCGCACGACGCCGCCCACGCGTGGGACATGACGATCCTTGCCTACTGGGCGGCGGAGTACTTCCCGGCCGCGGCCCCACGGCGCTTCCTCTACCCGCTCGGCTCGGGAACGCTCGGCTACGCATGGCCGGCGGCGCTAGGAGCGAGCACGGCTCTTCCGGAGACTCCCGTGCTCGCCGTGGTCGGCGACGGCGGCTTCCTGTACGGCGTTCAGGAGCTCGCCGCGGCGAGCCAGTACGGGCTCGCCGCGAAGCTGCTTCTCGTCGACGACGGGGGCTACGGGATCCTGCGCGCGCACCAGCGCGAGGCCTACGGCGCGACCCACGCAGTCGACCTCGTTGAGCCCGACTTCCCCGCCCTTTGCGCGGCCTTCGGCGTTCCGGTCCGGACGTCCTCACCCGACCGCTTGGGTCCCGATCTCGAATGGGCGCTCGCAGTCGAAGGCCCCGCGGCGGTCGTTCTGCCCGTTGTCCTCGAGATGTTCGACTCGGATGTTGACGAGCGGAAGGAGAAAGCGTGACCGAGATCGAGATCGGTGCTCGCGACCGTGTCCACCGGCTTCGCGTACCCAATCTGAACGAGATCAACTTCGAGCGGCTGCGCGCCGAACGGCTCGACCGGCTTCAGCTGAGCATGCGCCGGTACGACCTGCCCGTGTGCCTGTTCTGGAATCCCGCCAACATTCGGTACGCGACCGGGACGGACGTGATGGGCGTCTGGGCGTCGGGCACGTTCGGACGTTACTGCGTGGTCCCGGCCGAGGGCGAACCGATCCTGTTCGAGTACAGCGCCTCGATGCACGTCTCCAGGAGGCTCGTGCGCGACGTGCGCCCCGCCAACGGCTGGCAGTTCGAGGGCGAGCGGGCGTACGAGCAGGCACGCGCCTGGGCGAGTCGGATCCGCTCGGTGCTCGAGGACCTCGGCCTCGGGGACGAGCGGTTGGGGGTGGACAAGCTCGACACAATCGGCTTCCTCGCCCTCCAGGACGAGGGCATCCCAGTCGTCGACGCGAGCCTCGCGACCACCGCCGCCCGCGAGGTGAAGACGCCGGAAGAGGTGCAGGTCTTCAAGGTAAACGGTGGCATCGGCGACGCGATCCTCGCCGACTTCGAAGCGGCGATCCGCCCGGGGATCCGCGAGTACGAGCTCCTCGCGGTGCTCGGCAATGCGCTGCTCAAGCGCCACGGCGAGTTCCTCTTCACGCGACTCGTCTCCTCAGGGACGAACACGAATCCCTGGATGAGCGAGGCGCACGACAAGATCGTCGCGCCGGGTGACCTCGTCGGCGTCGACACCGACTCGAACGGCTACGAGGGATACGTAATCGACGTCTCGCGTACCTTCCTCTGCGGCGACCGGGCGACCCCCGAGCAGAAGGAGGCCTACGCGGTCGCCCACGAGTGCGTGACCGCGATGGTCGAGCTCGTCAGGCCGGGAATGACTTTCGCGGAGTTCGTGGCCGCAGCGCCAGAGCTGCCCGAGAGGTACAAGGAGCAGCGCTACGCCTGCATGGTGCATGGAGCGGGGCTGGAGGACGAGGGGCCCACGATCCTCTATCCGCAGGACTACGAACGGGACGGGCAAGCGCCGCCGGACCGCGAGATCGAGGAGAACATGGTGCTCTGCCTCGAGTGCTACGCCGGAGAGGTAGGCGCTCCCTTCGGCGTCAAGCTCGAAGACCAAGTGCTCGTGACGAAGGACGGCGCGGAGCTTCTTTGCACGTATCCGTACGACGAGAAGCTGCTGGGCTGAATGACCGGCTCGGGGCCGGGTCTTCGCTTGTGCCAGCTAGCGCAGCTGGCGAATAGGGTGGCGAACTGACTACGAAGTGTCTGCAAAGTGGGACTTTAGTCCGCTCTCGGAAACCGTTGCGGCCCCTGAGTCCGGCGAGGGTTCGAATCCCTCCCCTCCGCTCAAGCGAGCCGTTCTTGGCGCAAGCGTGTTGCCTGAACAATAGGGGGCTCACCTGCAGACTCCGTTCGGGAAGCACGCGGGGGGCCCTCTTGAGGGCGCGAGGGCGGGGCGCTGCATTGACCTCTGCGCCGTTTGCCGCGATCATCCTGCGGAGCCAGCAACAGGGAGGTTCCCGCGATCAACGAGACCATCGAGATCGGCCGCCCGCCGCAGGAGGTCTTCGCGTACGTCAGCGACATGGCCCGCCATCCCGAGTGGCAGGAGAAGCTGCTCGCCGCCACGGTGGAGGGAGAAGGCCCGATTCGTGTCGGCACGCGAGTGAAGCAGACGCGCCGCGTCGGCGGCGGCACACGCACGTTCACGTTAGAGGTCACCGAGCATGATCCGTCCAACCGGCTCGCTTTCAGAGGCATCGACGGGCCGGTGCGGCCGCAAGGGAGGATCACCTTCGAGCCGCTCGACGGCGGGCAGCGCACCCGCTACTCGGCACAGCTCGACTTCGAGGGGCACGGGCTCGGGCTTCTGCTCGCCCCGCTCGTACGTCGAGACGCGCGAAGGCAGCTTCCTGACAGCCTGCAGCGGCTGAAGCAAAAGCTGGAGGCGTCCTAACCAGCCGCGACCGGTTCACGAACGCGGCAGCCATGTCCGCTGACTGGCGCACCAACTGGCCCACGGGAGCAAAAGTTCCTGCAAATCGGCAACTTCGTAACGGTCTCGAAAACCGTTATCCGTCGTTAGGCGGATCGAGGGTTCGAATCCCTCCCTCTCCGCTCAACCAAGCGGGTTTCCGTGAGGGAGCGCGGTTCCGCGCGGCTGCGTGCGAGCGGGCCGCGTGTCGGCGAGGGCTTGAGCCTGCTCCGCCCGAGCGCGGCTTGACTCCCCGCTCTGGTGGATCGAGAATCGGCGGTCAGAAAACGGCGGCTCACGCGAGGAGGGACGATGGCGGAGCAGTGGCGCATCGTGGGTGATTTCCTTGACTTCTGCAAGTGCAGCGTGCCTTGCCCGTGCACGTTCGGGCAACCGCCAAGCGAGGGCGACTGCGAGGGGATCATCGCGTACCGGATACGCGAGGGGAACTACGGCAATGTCGATTTGAGCGGCCTGAACGTCGTCGGGGTGCTCCGCTTCGAGGGCAACATCTGGGACGAGGACACCCGCATGGACTTGGGCATCCTCATCGACGAGCGCGCGGACGAGCGCCAGCGCGAGGCACTGCAGACGGTCTTCGGCGGGCAAGCCGGCGGCTGGCCCGAGCTGTTCGCCGACACCATGCTCGGCAACCTGCTGGGGCTCGAGTTCGCCCCGATTGAGCTCGAGATCGACGACGATCTGAGCTCGTGGCGCCTCATCGTGCCGGGCAAGGCCGAGGGCAGCACGGAGCTGCTGAAGGGGCCGACGAGCCGCCCCGGCGAGCGCCTGGCGGTGCTGAACCCACCGGGCAGCGAGGCGGGCCCCGGCCAGGGAGCGGCGACGTTCGGGATCGCCTCGACCGACAAGGCCAGCGCGTTCGGTCTGAGCTGGGAGCGCTCTGGTCGCTCGAGCAAGCACATCCCGTTCGAGTGGTCGAGCGAGGACGAGTTCTGAGTCAGGCTGCCGTGACCGCTTCACCAGCAGCTTGAGCGTCCCGGGCGCTCGCGTCCATCGGGCGAATGGCTCACGTTTCCTCCCCCTAGCTCGCGCACGCGCGCTGATCCTTGGCGCGCTCCTCGTGCTCGCAGCCGCAGCCTGGGCAGTCCTCGTCTGGCAGTCCTCCACGGCCGACATGGAGCACATGGGGAACATGCTCACGATGGACATGGGCGTGCCTCTCTTCCTCGCCATTTGGGTGGCGATGATGGTGGCGATGATGTTCCCGACGGCAGCGCCCATGATCCTGACTTTCGCCAAGGTCCAGGCCGGCAAGCAGCGAAGGGGCAAGCCGTACGTCCCGACCTGGGTGTTCGTTGGCTCCTACCTGGCCATCTGGACGGCGTTCGGGGCGCTCGCCTACGCCGCCGCGGTCGGAGCAAGCGAGGTGGCGGACGAGTCGATGTGGCTCATGAACAACGCCGCCCGCTTCGGCGGGGGAGTCCTCATCCTCGCGGGCCTCTACCAGCTCTCGCCCCTCAAGAACATCTGCCTCTCAAAATGCCGTGCCCCCCTGGATTTCATCCTCGGTTCTTGGCGCGATGGCTACGGCGGCGCACTTCGCATGGGGTTCGAGCACGGCCTCTACTGCCTGGGGTGCTGCTGGCTCTTCTTCGTGATCGTCTTCCCACTCGGGATGTTGAATCTGGCGGTTCTGGCCGCAATCGTCCTCCTCATCTTCGCCGAGAAGTCGCTGCCGTTCGGCCACCGGGCGAGGCAGCTCGCAGCCGCTGCGCTACTCACCTACGGGGCGCTGGTCGTGTTCGTACCAGAAGCCTTGCCGAGCATGATGTAGCTGCAGACCGTTAGCTGCAGAGCGGCTCGGTTGCGGGTTTACTACTTCAGCGCCGCTTTCCATGCACCCGAGGACACGGTCGCACTCCGCACCGCTCCCCCGTCCCGCTTCCGCTTACACGTGAGAGCAAGGTTCTGTCGTCGCGAACAAGCCAGTCGCTCTTGCTCGGGACGAGCAGCGTCACGAGCGGTCTGGCTGGTCGGGGTCGCGCCGTGGCTGTTCTACGAGGGAGGGTTCATGTCCGCGCTGTCGAGTCTCGTTGCGGCGGGGCGCCCAACACGGACTCCAGGATCAAGTTCGCCCGCAACGCGCTCGCACACGCGCCCGGGCTCGACGTGCCGAACGCGCCCGACATCGGAATGAATAAGGGGCCGCTGAGCGAGTGGAAGATCCTCGAGCTCGAAGACGCTCTCCTGCTGCCGACCTTGGCGGCGCCAGGCCTTAGTACGCAGGGCGCCGATTGCGCTCGCTTACCCCGGCCCGGCCTGTGAAACGGTTGATCGAGCAGCCCGGCCGACGTGACCGTCCTACGCCAGTAGACGAATCGACCTCTGTCGAGGTCCCTGTAGACCTCGGCCCAGGTCGGGATCCGGATGCCGCCGAGGACCTGGAGTCGCTGAACTCTCCGGCCCCTAGGCGTCGGCACTCATGTCTTGTCGACCTCGAGCGGGCGCATTCGCGCTCGCGGGCGGCCGGCTCTGCCCCGGGGCCTGCTATCAACCAGCCGCAGACGGACCGGGTCGCCTGAGTCGGATCTCGCAGCCGTGACGCTCGTCGACGACGAGGATGCGGCGGCGCCAGACGATCGTATGAGTCCCGTTTCCTCTCGCACGCCCCTCCCGGTACCTGCCGGCGGGTACTGCGTGCGCCGTGCGGCGGAGCGAGCTACTTCATGTAGTTGTTCAGTTGCCAAACCTGCGGAGGCTGCGGCGGGCGAGGTACCCCGGCTGCGTCGAACGCGGGCATGAGGCGCTCCTGGGCAAACCGCCTTGCGTCCTCTTCTGACTCCCACACTTCCATCACACGCCAACCGCCGTTCGGACTCGGCCCGGCTGCGTGGAAGATGCCACCCGCGGGTGCCTCCAGGCCGAGTTGCGCCCGAACCTTCTCGTAGATCTCCTGCGAACCCTCGGGGTTGTCCACCAGCATTGCGACGGGCATGTCGACCTCCTCACCTTCGAAGTTGTCAGCCTAGGGGAGCCTATACCCCTCCCTCAAGCAGGTTTGTGTTGTCGTTGGGGCGGATTCTGGGGACAGGTCCGGGGCTCTGGGGGAGACTTAGGGCTCTCCGAGGCAGGTGCGTCTGCGCGGCTGGTTTCGTCCAATTGCAGGGAAATCGTTTCGTTTAGCACGGTTCTCGACCACGCTGCCAGAGCCCCAATCCTCCATGGTAAGGGGGGCACGGAGCCAGGGCCCGCGTCTTCTCTTTGCCGACCCCGGCGCCTCGCCTTAGCTCGTCGTCATGATCACCACGCTGGCGAACGCAGTGGCGAACGAGCGGTAAAGTCCCTGCAAATGGGCTATTCCTGGGCGGTCTCGAAAGCCGTTAGAGGTCACTGGCCTCTCGAGGGTTCGAATCCCTCCCCCTCCGCCTACGCCCCGGAAGCTCTTTGTTCAAGGGGGTTTCTGGGCAGCCTGGGCTTGGTGACTCCGCACATCTTGCTGTCAGAATTGCCAACGGTGGCATCCGGGCTGTTAACTAAATCGGCAACACTGCGCAGCGGTCATCTATGACCGCCGCAGCGCTCGGAGCCGACGCGAGACGTACCCTCGTGGGCGACGCCAGCAGCATCGACGAGCGCGAGGCGCTGACCGTTGACGCCCGACTTGCGCCAGCGTGCCGAGGCGGGCGCCTGCTTGACAATAAGAAGATATCTTCCTATTTTGGGGCACATGCCACGACGCAAGCCCGGAACTCTGCTGCCTCTGGAGACTGAGATCCTCGAGGTGGCGCTGTCGATGCTGCGTTCGGGACACCGCACCTTCCACGGATTCGGTCTCGCACAGACCATGCGGGAACAAAGCGGGTCTCGCTCCTTGACGGCCCACGGAACCCTGTACAAGGCCCTGAGCCGGCTCGAGGAGTTCGGTTTGCTCACTTCCCGGTGGGAGGACGCGGCGGCGGTTGATGGACGACCCCGTCGGCGACTCTACGCTCTCACAGGCCAAGGGGTACGTGTCGCCGAGCAAGCCCTTACCGCCAAAGCCGAAACGGCCGCTGGACGTCCCCCACGCATCGCCTCGGAGCCCGTATGACACCGGAGCGCGCGGCAGAGCTGGTGGCACGGTGGGTGCGGCTCTACACGCGGGACCTGCCCATTCCGATCGCCCAGCGTCGGGTCGACGAGATCGGCGCCGACCTGCACGACCACATCGCGCACGAACGGGCCAACGGGATCAGCGATCGGCGGATCGCGCTCGGCATCGCGTCCCGAATGGTCCGTGGCCTCGCCGCCGACGCTGCGTGGCGCGGGCGGCACGCGAAGGCGGCCGCCCATCCCTCGACGCTGGAGGAAGCGATGAAGACGAGCAAGACTCTCTATCGATCTGCTGTTCGGGTTGCCCTCGGCGTGGCGTTCATCTTGTCGCTGCCGTTGGTGGCGATGCTGATCACCGACGACGTGGTCTGGAGTCTGGCGGACTTCGCTGTCGCCGGCGTC
>JBOHAD010000094.1:0-8014 GCA_050697555.1 Gaiellaceae bacterium
TGCCCCACTCCGCCTTCATGACGCAGACGTTGCAGCCGATGCACTCGCGGATCTCGCCGTACAGCCCCTCCTCGACCTTCTTGGGGAGGAACGGGTCGGAGATCGAGGGCCGGGCCGCACCGATCAGGTCCCAGACCCCGCTCCGGACGATCTCCGCCATCCGATCGGGGTTCGTCAGACGACCCACGCCGACGATCGGCTTCGCCGTCGCCTCCCGTACGCGCCCCGTCCACTCGAGCTGGTAGCCTTCGGGGAAGAACCGCGACGCGCCCGAGTCCTTCGACCACTCGGTGATCGAGCCGACGTTGACGTCCCAAAGATCGACCAGGGCATCGGCCAGCCGAACGAAGGCGAGGGCCTCGTCGATCTCGATTCCGGCAGGTCCCAGCGCGTCAACACAGAGACGGACGGCGATCGCGCACTCGTCGCCGATCGCCTCGCGCACGAGCTCGAGCGTCTCGAGCCAGAAGCGTGCCCGGTTCTCGAAGGAGCCGCCGTACTCGTCCGTGCGCCGGTTGTAGAAGGTCGAGAGGAACTGGAGCGGCAGGTAGCTGTGCCCGCCGTAGACGTAGACGATGTCGAAGCCCGCGTCGCGGGCGGCGCGGGCGGCGCGCACCCAGTCCGCCTGGACGCGGCGGATGTCCTCCTTCTCCATCGTCTTCGGGACGACGAAGTGGTCGTAGTCGCTCGCAAGCTGGGAAGGCGCCACGGCCGGAACGCGCGCCTCGAGCGCCCGCGCGTGCGCGCCTCCGTGCGTGAGCTCGATCCCCGCGAGCGACTCGAAGCGGTGCGCCTCCTCGCACATGAGCGCGAGGTTGCGAAGGTCTTCCTCGTCCCAGAAGCGCGTGGAGACCACGGGCCAGAAGTCGGAGTCGACGCTCACGAGCGCCTCCTCCGTGCAGACCGCTGCCCACCCGCCCTCGGCCTTCACGCCGCGGAAGCGAGCCTGCGAGCCCGGCTTCTCGCTCCCGAAGCCCGTGCAGTGGGGCACCTGGTAGAAGCGGTTTCTGAGCGTCTTCGGCCCAATGCGGACGGGCTCGAAGAGGACGTCGTGGCGAGGATCGCGCGGCATCGAGGGGGATAGGATCGCGCCTGTGGCGCAGGCGGTCAAAGCGCGTACGGGCGGTCACCTCGTCGCCGAGTCCCTCGAGGCGCTCGGGGCCGAGGTCTGCTTGGGCGTGCCGGGCGTCCACGCGCTCGCGATCTGGGAGGGCCTGCGCGCCACGGAGATCCGCACGGTCGGCTTCCGCACGGAGCTGAACGCCGGCTTCGCCGCGGACGGGTACGCCCGCGTGAGCGGGCGTCCCGCGCCGCTTCTCCTCTCCACCGGCCCGGGCGCGCTCATCTCGCTCGCGGCGCTGATGGAGGCCGCGAGCGCGCACGTCCCGGTCGTCGCCGTGGCGAGCCAGATCCCGAGCGAGCTGCTCGGCGCGGGGCGCGGCTACCTGCACGAGCTGCCCGACCAGCTCGCCTCCTTCGCCCCGGTGGTCAAGCGGGCGAGGCGCGTGGAGAGCGCCGGCGAGATCCCTGCGGTTCTCGCGGACGCCTGGCGGCGTGCTCTGACGCCGCCGAGCGGCCCCGTCTTCGTCGAGATCCCCGTGGACTATCTCGGAGGCGAGACATCCGTCTCGCCTCCGAAGGAGCTGGACGCAACTCCGCAGGCGCCTCCGCTACCCGACGTCGACGAGGCGGCACGCGTCCTGTCGCAGTCGGAGCGGCCCGTTTTGTGGGCTGGGGGCGGCGTCGCCCGCTCCGGAGCCTGGGAGGAGCTCGCAGAGCTCGCGCGCCGCCTCGATGCGCCCGTGGCGACGACGTACATGGGCAAGGGCGCCTTCCCTGAGGACGACCCGCTCGCGGCCGGCTGCGCCTGCGACGAGGCCGCCTTTCGCGAGCTCGTCGAGGGGGCCGACATCCTCCTCTGCGTCGGCACCGAGCTCGGCGCCGAGACGACGCAGCAATACGGGCTCTCCTTCTCGGGGCGCCTCGTCCAGATCGACGCCGCGCCCGACCGGATCGGCGCCACTTATCCCGCGGTCGGACTCGTCGGCGACGCGAAGGCCGTCCTGGGCGCGCTGCTCCAGCGGGTCGAGCAGAGGAGCGGCGACGGCGCGGAGCGCGCGGCCGCCGTCGAGCGGCGCGTCGAGACCGGTCTCGACGAGCAGGGACGGGAGCTCGAGCGGGGTCTCCTGCGGACGATCCGCGAGGTGCTCCCGCGAGACGCCGTCCACGCCTGGGACATGACCATCCTCGCCTACTGGGCCGCCGCCCACCTTCCGGCCCTCACACCCCGCCGTTTTCTGTACCCCCTCGGGTCGGGCACGCTCGGCTACGCCTGGCCGGCCGCGCTGGGCGCTTCGCTCGCCCTCCCCGGGACGCCCGCGCTCGCCGTCGCCGGCGACGGAGGCGTCCTCTACGGGCTCCAGGAGCTGGCCGTCGCCCGCCAGCACGGCCTCGAGGCCGTGCTCCTCGTCGTCGACGACGGCGGCTACGGGATCCTGCGCGAGTACCAGCGCGACTCCTTCGGCGAGACGACCTCGGTCGAGCTCGCCGGCCCCGACGTCGTCGCGCTCGCGGAGGCGTACGGCGTCTCCGCCGAGGCGACCACTCCGGAAGGGCTCGGCGACGCGCTCGCCCGAGGGCTTGCCCGCGAGGGGCCGGCCGTCGTACACCTACCCGCTCTGCTCGAGATGTGGTCGCCGACCGAGTGACCGACTGGAGCAGCCTCGTCCGGCCGTCGCTCGTCGGCATCGCGCCCTACGACCCCGGCCCGAGCCTGGAGGAGCTCAAGGCGGAGCACGGCCTCGACGAGATCGTGAAGCTCAACTGGAACGAGGGGCTCCAGGGACCGTTCCCGGGCGTGGCGGAGGCGGTCGTGGCCGAGCTGGAGAACGCCTGGATGTACCCGGAGCAGGCGTACACCCAGTTTCGCGAGGCCGTGGGCGCATGGGTCGGCACGCGCGCCGAGCGAATCGTGCCCGGCCACGGGATCCAGGCGCTCATCGGCACCGTGGCGCACGCGTTCCTCGACCCGGGGGACGCCGTCGTCGTGGCGACGCCCACCTACGGCCTCTACGCTCAGGTCTGCGCCGCCGTGGGGGCACGAGTCGAGCGCGTGCCCGGCCGGGGGCTCCGGCACGACCTCGAGGCCGTTGCGGACGCCGCTCTGAGGACGGAAGCCAGGCTCGCCTGGATCTGCGATCCCAACAACCCGACGGGCTCGCTCGTCGAGCAGGGCGAATGGGAGGCGTTCCTCGACACCCTGCCGGAGGGCTGCGCGGTCGTCGTCGACGAAGCCTACGTCGAGTACGTCGACCCGGCGCGCCGCCTGCGGCGCGAGCAGGACGTCGAAGCCGGACGACCGGTGATCCTCCTGCGCACGTTCTCGAAGATCTTCGGCCTGGCGGGGCTCCGGCTCGGATACGCCGTCGCGCACGAGTCGCTCGCCGCGTTCCTAGACGTCGTGCAGGAACCCTTCAACGTCAACCGGGCCGCCCTCGCGGCCGGCCGCGCGAGCCTGGCGGGCCGCGAAGTCGTGGACGAGCGCCGCCGCGAGAACACGGCCGCGCGCGAGCTTCTCTCCGAGAGGCTGCGCGACGGGGGTGCCGGCCCGGCCCCCTCGGAGGCGAACTTCGTGCTCGTCGACGTCGGGGTCGACGACCTCGCGCTGTACGACCGTCTCCTGCGCCGCGGGCTGCTCGTCCGGCCGGGGAGCGAGTTCGGCCTCGACAGCATGGTGCGGATCACCGTCGGGCCGGAGCCGCTCATGGAACGGGTCGCGGGCGAGCTGGCGCGCGCGCGCGAGGAGCTCCTCGGAGCGGGAGCTGCGCGGTGATCAGCGTCCCCGAACTCCCTCCCGAGATCGTCGAGCTGAAGGGGCGGGCCGCCCGCTTCGTCGAAGAGGAGCTCTATCCTGCGGAGGAGCACATTCTCGAGCGCGGCGGAATCGACCACAGGGAGGTCGAGGAGCTGAAGGCGAAGGCGCGCGCGGCCGGCTTCTCGAACTACAACATCCCCGAGGAGTACGGCGGCCGGGATCTCCCCGTGCTCGCCCAGGTGGCGATCGAGGAGGAGGGCGGCAAGGCGACGAACGGGCTCGGCTTCATCGTCTGCGAGCGCGGGCCACGGGAGCTCCTCGAGCTTGCAAGCCCCGAGCAGATCGAGCGCTTCGTCCTGCCCGTGCTCAGGCACGAGATGCAGGAGGCGTGGGCGATCACCGAGCCCGGGGCGGGATCGGACGTGAGTGCGATCGCAACGACCGCCGTGCGCGACGACGGCGACTGGCTGCTGAACGGGGAGAAGTGGTTCGTCACGGGAGGAGAAGATTCCGACTACCTGATCGTCCTAGCGCGGGAGGGCGGCGAGCAGGCGCTGTTCCTCGTCGAGAAGGACGCACCCGGCTGCGAGATGAGCCGGGTCCCGCGCTTCATGCACGACCCCTACATCTACACACATCCCGAGTTCCACTTCGAGGCCTGCCGCGTGCCGGACGAGAACCGCGTGCCGAGCGGCGGCGCCGAGGGCGCGAAGAGGTGGTTCACGGTCGAGCGCCTCATGATCGCGGCGCGCTGCTGCGGCGCCGCCGAGAGGCTGATCGGCCTCGCGCGAGAGTGGGCGCTCGAGCGGGAGGCGTTCGATCGCCCGATCGCGGAGCACCAGGGCGTCCAGTTCCCCCTGGCAGACTCCCTGACGGAGCTCCTGGCCGCACGGCTCATGACGTACCACGCCGCAAACGAGGTCGACGCGAACGCGGACGCCAGCGTCGTGCACGGAAAGGTCGCGATGGCAAAGCTGTACTCGTCGGAGATGGCGGGCCGGGTGGCCGACCGGGCGGTCCAGATCTTGGGCGGGCGCGGCTACATGGCCGAGAACCCCGCCGAGCGCCACTTCCGCGAGCTGCGCGTCGATCGCATCTGGGAGGGGACGAGCGAGATCCAGCGAGTGATCGTCGCGCGGGGACTGCTCAAGCGCGGCATCGCGCCGTACGCCGGGTAGGCCGGGGCCTAGTCGCGCCGCTGCTTGCCCAGCGCGGGCAGGTAGGACTCCTGCTCGAGCCAGTGGCCGCCGTCGATCGTGAGCGTCTCCCCGGTGATGTAGCCCGCGTGCGGCGAGAGGAGGGCCGCGCCCCAGGCGGCCACCTCCTCCGGCGTGGCCAGGCGGCCGAGCGGCACCGTCGCCGCCACCCGCGCGCGATCCTCTTCCGTCGGCCAAAGCGCAGCGCCCGCGCCCTCCGTGTCGGTGGGGCCGGGACAGATGCAGTTCGCGCGGATCCCGTGCTGCGCCCACTCGACTGCGAGCGTGCGCGTGAGCGCGACCACGCCCGCCTTCGCCGCGGCGGAGTGGACGGTCCCCGGACCGCCTGTCCAGGCATAGCTCGCGATCACGCTCAGGATGGCGCCCCCGTCTCCCTGCTCCATCATGCGCCGCCCCGCCGCGCGCGAGCAGAGGAAGGAGCCGTCGAGCACGATCGAGACGACCGCGCGCCAGCCATTCGGCGAGAGGTCTTCCGCCCGGACGACGAAGTTGCCGGCCGCGTTGTTGACGAGCACGTCGACGCGGCCGAGCTCGGAGACCGTCGCCTCGACGAGGGCGTCCACGGCAGCCGGGTCGCGCACGTCCGTCGGCTGGGCCAGCCCGCGCCGCCCGTGCTCCTCGACCAGTCGGACGGTCTCCGCGAGCGGCTCCGGCCGGCGCCCCGCGACCGCGACGTCGGCTCCCAGCCGAGCGAGCTCGACTGCCAGCGCCCGGCCGAGCCCGCTACCGCCGCCGGTGACGACGGCGACGCGGCCGTCGAAGGTTCCCTCAGCGAGCATGGGCTTCTCCTTTCTCGCCGAGGACGACGCGGGCGTCGAGCCCGACGGCGCCGTCCGCGGTCACGAGCAGCGGATTGATCTCGATCTCGTCGATCTCCGGGCGCTCCGCCGCGACCTGCGAGAGAGCAGCGGCCGCCCCGGCTGCGGCGGGGACGTCGAGCGGTGGCCGGTCACGCACGCCGGTCAGGAGCGGCGCTCCTCGCAGCGAGAGCAAGAGCGTCCTCGCCTGCTCCGCCGTGACGGGCGCGAGCGCGACGCGAACCTCGGCGAGCACCTCGGCGTAGACCCCGCCCAGGCCGACGAGCGCGACCGGTCCGAAGCGCGGGTCGCGCCGAGCGCCGACGATGAGCTCGACCCCCTCGCCCAGCGGGACGGCCCGCTCGACGGAGTACTCGGACGGAGTCAACGCTGTGGCCATTCTGGATAACGCGTCCTCGAGGGACTCCGGGTCGGCGAGGTCGACCGCCACCCCCCCGCCCTCGGACTTGTGCAGCTGCCCGAGCGCCTTCAGGACGACTGGGTAGCCGAGGTCGTCCGCGGCCGCGAGAGCGTCGTCCAGGCCCGTCGCCCGCCTAGCCTCGGCGAAGCGAACGCCGGCGGCTTCGAGCAGCTCTCGGGCCTCCCAGTACCCGGCCGCCTCGAGCGGGGCCCCGGCAGGCTCGGGGAGATCGGGAACGCCGGCGGCCGCGCCCGTGCCTCGCCGAACGAGCGCGCCCACGCCGCGAAACAGGCCCTCGAGCTCGCGGTAGACCGCCACTCCCCCCTCGCGAAGTGCCACCGGAGCGGGCGCCTGCCAGTACATCGTCTGAACGAGGAGAGGACGGCTGCTCTCGCCCGCGGCGCGGGCCATCGCAACCGCGGTCTCGACCTCCCGCGCGCGGAGCTCGTCGGAGTAGGCTGCGTAGCCGCCGAAGTAGCCGGCGAGGAGCACGGCGTCGACCTCGCCCGAGCGGAGGAGGACTTCGACGCTGCGCGCGAAGCTGGAGACGTCCTGCTCGCCGCCGCCGGCGAGGTCGACCGGGTTCACCGTCGCCGCGGTCGGCGGCAAGACCTCGCGGAGGGCCTCCTGGGTCGCGCTCCCGAGTGTCGGGAGCTCGAGGCCGGCTGCGGCCGCCAGGTCCGCCGCGATCACGCTGCTGCCTCCCCCGTCGGCGACGACCGCGAGCCGCCGCCCCGCGGCCGGCGGGGCGGCGAGCAGAGCCTGCGCGACGTCGACGAGCTCCTTGGGCGTCGCCACGCGCTCGATTCCCGCCGCGGCGCAGGCGGCCTCCACCGCGGCGAGGTTGCTGACGAGCGCACCCGTGTGCGAGCGGGCGGCGCGGGCGCTCACCTCCGTTCCCCCGCCGGCGAGCAGGACGACCGGCTTTCTGCCGGCCACGGCCGCCTTCGCGGCACGCGCGAAGGCGCGCCCGTCGCGGAAGTCCTCCAGGTAGAGAGCGATGAGGCGTGTCGGCTCGTGCGCCGCCAGGGCCTCGACGAGCTCCGAGGCTTCGAGGTCGGCCTGGTTCCCGAGCGAGATGAAGCGGGAGAAGCCGAGCCCGGCATCCTGGGCGAGCAAGCCCACCTCGAGACCGAGATTCCCGCTCTGGGAGACGAGCCCGATCGGCCCTGAGGGCAGCTCGTCGGAGCTGAGGTCGAGCTGGGCGCCCGCGTCGAAGACGCCCAGGCAGTTGGGGCCGACGAGGACGGCTCCCGCCGCGCGCACTCGCTCCACGACCGCCTGCTCGCGCGCGCGCCCCTCGGCACCGCTCTCCCCCAGCCCGGCGCTGATGGCGACGAGTGCCCGCGCACCGGCGGCGAGGGAGGCGTCCACCGCCTCCTCGAAGCCTGCCGCGGGAACGGTGACGACGACGAGCTCGGGATCCTCGGGGAGGTCGCCCAGCGAAGGGTAGGCGGGACGGCCGAGGATCTCGCCGCCGTTCCGGTTCACGAGGAAGACGGAGCGCCGCGCCTCGCCCTTGAGCGCCCCCCGCGCGAGCCAGTGGCCCCACTTGGCCGGGTCGCTGGAGGCCCCGAGGACGGCAACCGAGCGGGGATCGAAGAGCGCGCCGAGATCCCGCGTCACGTGAGCAGGCGCCGCGAGATGACGAGGCGCTGGATGTCCGAGGTGCCCTCCTCGATCTCCTCGAGCTTGGCGTCGCGCATCCACTTCTCGACCGGGTACTCGCGCGAGTAGCCCCAGCCGCCCAGCGTCTGGACGGCCG
>JBOHAD010000095.1:0-7994 GCA_050697555.1 Gaiellaceae bacterium
CTGCAGGCGGTGGGGCCCATCCTCGGCCGGGGCAGCGCGACGGCCGACTACGACAACGACGGCGACCTCGACATCGCGGTCGGCTCGATCGGGGGCGCCCTCGTCCTGCTCGAGAACGTTGGAGAGGGCGGGAACTGGCTCCAGGTGGAGCTCGAGGGCTTCCACCCGGGAGCCGTGATCACGGCGGTTCTCCCCGACGGTCGCGAGCTCCACCGCGACGTGCGTGCCGGGAGCAGCTACCTCTCGTCCGAGGATCCCCGCAGCCACTTCGGGCTCGGAGAGGCCGCGGAGGTGAGCGAGCTCGTCGTCCGCTGGCCCGGCGGCGGCGAGAGCCGCATCGAGGACGTCGACGCCAACCAGCTCCTCGTCGTGGAGGCACGCAGCTGATCCGGCGATCGCTCGCAGCCCTGCTGGCAGCCGGAGCCGGGGTGCTGGCCGCCTGCTCGCCCGGAAACGAGGCGTACCTGATCGCGGACTGCGTCCCTCAGCGTGCCGAGGGGCACTCGGTGGCGCGGGTCTGGGACGAGGCGCTGCTCGACGCCATCCGGCGGGACGCCCCGGCGCCGACGGTGCACTCCCGGAACCTCTTCCACACCTCGGCCGCCATGTGGGATGCCTGGGCTGCCTACGACCCGGGTGCGGACGGCTACTTCGTGCAAGAGAAGCACGAGGCGGAGGACGTGCGCGCCGCGCGCGAGGCGGCGATCAGCTACGCGGCCTACCGCCTCCTCCTTCACCGCTATTCGCTGGCGGCGGGGCTCGAGCAGACCTTCTCGGAGCTGCCCGCCATCATGAGGTCCCTCTGCTACCGGATCGACTATGTGACGACGGAAGGTGATTCGCCGGCGGCGCTCGGGAACAGGATCGCGGCGGCGGCGATCGCGTACGGGCGCGAGGATGGCTCGCTCGAGCAGCGGCGCTACGCCGATCCGGACTACCGCCCCGTCAACGACCCCATGGTCGTGGAGGAGCCGGGCACGGTCCTGCGCGACCCCAACCGGTGGCAGCCGCTCGCGCTCGAGCGGCAGATCGCCCAGAACGATCTGCCGATTCCGGGCGCTGTGCAGAGGTTCATCGGATCCCACTGGGGCCGAGTCGATGCGTTCGCCCTCGCGCCGTCGCCTGATGGGCTTCCTATCGACCCCGGGCCTCCTCCGTACCTCGGGGACCCTGGAAGCGACGCGCTCTTCAAGCAAACTGCCGTCGAGGTGATTCGTTACTCGAGCCTCCTCGACCCGGACGACGGTGCGACGGTCGACATCGGCCCGGGCGCGCGAGGCGACAACCCGCTCGGCACGAATGACGGGGCCGGCTACGACCTGAACCCGGTGACCGGGGAGCTCTACGCCCCGAACGTTGTCCCGCGCGGCGACTTCGCGCGCGTCGTCGCGGAGTTCTGGGCGGACGGGCCCGACTCGGAGACCCCGCCCGGGCACTGGAACACGCTCGTGAACGCCGTCTCCGACTCGCCCGACCTCGCGCGGCGGATCGGGGGAACGGGCGCCGAGGTCGACCGCCTCGAGTGGGACGTCAAGCTCTACTTCGCCCTCAACGGGGCGGTTCACGACGCGGCGGTGGCGTCGTGGGGCGCCAAGGCCCGCTACGACTCCGTGCGGCCGATCTCGATGATCCGTTACATGGGAGGAAAGGGCCAATCGAGCGATCCCGCCGGCCCCGCGTACGACTCCGAGGGCCTTCCGCTCGTCCCAGGGCTCGTCGAGGTCGTCACTGCCGGCTCGAGCGCAGCCGGGAACCGCCACGAACACCTGCGCGACCACCTTGGCGAGATCGCAGTCCGGGCCTGGCGGGGTAATCCCGCCGATCCGGCCTCGGAGCGGAGCGGCGTGGGGTGGATCCGGGCCGTCGAGTGGGTGCCCTACCAGTTGCCGACCTTCGTGACGCCGGCTTTCGCCGGCTACGTCTCCGGGCACAGCACGTTCAGCAGGGCCGCGGCGGAGGTCGTGACCGCGTTCACCGGCAGCCCGTACTTTCCGGGCGGCCTCGCCGAGTGGACGGTCGCCGCCGGCGAGCTCCGGCACGAGGCGGGGCCGAGTCGCGACGTGGTGCTTCAGTGGGCGACGTACTTCGACGCCGCGGACGAGGCAGGCATCTCGCGCCTCTACGGGGGCATCCACGTCTCGCCTGACGACTTCGAGGGCCGCCGGCTCGGAGCCGCGTGCGGAAGAGCTGCGTGGCGGCTCGCACGCAGGTACTTCGACGGGACGGCTCCGGCATGAGGCTCGAGCAGGGGCTCGCGATGGTCCGCTCGGTCGTCGAGGAGGCGCCGGGGCCGGTTTCGGTGTTCGTCGCCGACGAGCACGGGGAGCTCGTGGCCGCGGCGACGATGGACGAGGCCGCTCCCGACACGCGCCTGAACGCGCAGCGCAAGGCGTACACCGCCGCTCGGAGCGACATGCACACGACCCGAGAGCTCGCGGACAAGGCGCGCGCAGACGCGGCCGAGCTCGCGAGCTTCGATCCCTTCTTCACCTTCTTCATGGGCGGGGTCGCGGCCTTCGAGGAGGGCAGGCGCGTCGGCGCCGTCGGCGTGAGCGGCCTCCCAGGCGAGCAGGACGAGGAGCTCGCCCTGCAGGCCGTCGCGCGAGCCGGTCTCTCTGCATCGTGACCACGTTCCTACTACCTCTGGAGGACTGATGACATCCCTCGAAGGGAAGGTCGCCGTCGTCACCGGTGCGAGCCGCGGGATCGGAGCTGCCGTGTCGCGTGCGCTCGCCCGTGAAGGAGCGTCTCTCGGCCTTGCGTCGCGGAGCGGCGACGACCTCGGCATCGACGGAGCCGTCGCTCGACCCTGCGACGTTCGCAGGCAGGCCGATCTCGACGCGCTGGTCTCGGCGACCGTCGACCGTTTCGGCCGGCTCGACATCCTGGTCGCCAACGCGGGCGTCGGTGCGTACGGGCCGTTCCTCGAGCTCGATCCGGAGCACCTCGAGGAGATGATCGACGTGAACGTCAAGGGAACGCTGTACGCCGTACGGGCCGCCCTGCCGCATCTCCTCGAAAGCCCCGAGGCCGACATCGTCACCGTGGCCTCGGAGGCGGGCCGGCGAGGGCTCCCGCTCGAGGCTGTCTACTGCGCCTCGAAGTTCGCGCAGGTCGGCTTCACGCGCGCGCTCGACCACGAGCTCCGGGAGCACGGCGTCCGCTGCGCGAACGTCTGCCCGGGCGGCGTCGCGACCGACTTCGCCATGGGCCGGGGTCGCACGCCCGAGATGCCGGAGCTCGGAGGGATGATGACCGCCGAGGACGTCGCCGAGGTCGTCGCCGAGGTCGTCGTCTTCGTCCTCACGCGCCCGCGCGGCCACCGGATCCTCGAGGCGGCCTTCCGCCCGGTCACGGAGCCCTCGTGGGGCTAGACGGCGCCGTCACCTGGGGCATCCTCTCGACCGCCCACATCAACCGGCTCGTCCTCGCCGGCGCGCGCGAGTCCGACCGCGTCGACGTCGTCGCCGTCGGGAGCCGCGACCGAGCGCGCGCGGAGGAGTATGCGCGCGAGAACGGGATCGAGCGTGCGCACGGGAGCTACGAGGCGCTCCTCGCCGACCCCGACGTCGAGGCGGTCTACATCTCGTTGCCGAACTCGCTCCACGTCGAGTGGTCGACCCGCGCGCTGGAGGCCGGCAAGCACGTGCTGTGCGAGAAGCCTTTGAGCCGACGGCCGGCCCAGGTCAAGGAGACCTTCGACGTGGCGGAGCGGACGGGGCTCGTCCTGATGGAAGCGTTCATGTACCGCCACAACCCGCAGACCGCACGGCTCGTGGAGCTCGTCGACTCGGGCGCGATCGGCGCGCTTCAGCTCGTGCGCGCCGCGTTCAGCTTCCCGGTCGAGGGAAGCGGGAACGTTCGCCTCCTGGCGGAGCTCGACGGCGGCTCACTCATGGACGTCGGTTGCTACTGCGTGAGTGGGGCACGCCTTCTCGCCGGAGAGCCGGAGCGGGTCTACGCCGAACAGGTCGTCGGCCAGACCGGCGTGGACGTCCTCTTCTCGGGGACGATGCGGTTTCCGGGTGGCGTGATCGCCCAGCTCGACTCGGGACTCCACCTGCCGCATCGGGACGAGCTCGAGGCGATCGGAGACGAAGGCTCGCTCTTCCTCGACGACCCGTGGCATTGCCGGACGCCGGTGCTGGAGCTGCGCCGGCAGGACGGGGACGAGCAGATCGCGCTGGGCGCGATCGACTCCTACCGCCTGGAGCTCGAGAACATGAGCGACGCGATCCGGGGAAGCGCCGTCCCACTCCTCGGACGGGAGGACGCGCTCGGCCAGGCGCGGGCGATCGAGGCCCTCTACCGATCCGCGGAGGAAGGCGGCCCGGTCACGCTCTCCGGCTCCTAGATACTTCGCGACAGTGGCTGCGCCCCAGTCGCCCTCCGAGCTCACTGCCGAGCTCGTCCGCATCGACTCGGTCAACCCCGACCTCGTGGAGGGCGGCGCGGGCGAGGGGGAGATCGCGCGCTTCGTCGCCGGCTGGCTCGAGCGCGCCGGGCTGGAGGTCGAGCTCGACGAGGTCGCCCCCGGCCGCTTCAACGCCGTCGGCGTCGCGCGCGGGAGAGGAGGCGGGCGCTCGCTCATGCTCAACGCGCACACGGACACTGTCGGCGTCGCCGGGATGGAGGCTCCGTTCGAGTCGCGCATCGAGGACGGGCGACTCTACGGGCGGGGCGCCTACGACATGAAGGCGAGCGTCGCGGCGATCATGCTTGCCGGCGCCGAGGCTGCGAGAGGGAGCCTCCGCGGCGACGTGATCGTCACGGTTGTCTGCGACGAGGAGGTGGCGAGCGTCGGCACGGCCCGGATTGCCGAGCGCTACTCCGCCGACGCGGCGATCGTCACCGAGCCGACCGAAGAGCGGCTCGCGCTGGCGCACAAGGGCTTCGTGGCCTGGGAGATCGAGGTCGCCGGCCGCGCGGCGCACGGCTCGCGTCCCGACCTCGGGGTCGACGCGATCGCGCACATGGGCCACGTGCTCGTGCGCCTGGAGGAGCTCGACCGCCGCCTTCGTGCCGAGCCGACGCATCCGCTCCTGGCAAGCGGCTCCCTCCACGCCTCGCTCGTCGAGGGCGGGCAGGAGTTCTCGAGCTATCCGGCCCGCTGTCTCCTCCAGGGCGAGCGGCGTACCGTCCCCGGGGAGAGCGTGGCGCAAGTGGAAGGCGAGGTCAAGGCGCTCCTCGGGGACATCGAGGGAGAGGCGCGCGTCGTGTTCTCGCGCGAGCCCTTCGAGGTCGACAAGGCGGAGGAGATCGTCGAGCTCGTCTATCGCCACGCCGGCGAGCCCGAGATCGTCGGTGTGCCGTTCTGGGCCGACTCCGCGCTGCTCGCCGGCGCCGGAATCCCGACCGTCGTCTTCGGCCCGGCCGGCGAGGGCGCGCACGCCGAGGTCGAGTGGGTCGATCTTGCGAGCGTGGAACGGTGTGCCGAGATCTACACGCAAGTAGCGCTCGAGTTCTGCGCTTGACGGGTCTTGGCGCGCCGGAGGGTATCTCTAGGCGAGATGGAAACGACCCTCGAGAGGCTGGCGTATGAAGCGTCGCTGCGCAGCCTCGACAAGCAGGAGCAGGTTCTCGCAGAACTTCGGGCTCGAACCGCCCTGCTTCTCGCCGCGTCCGCCCTGGCGGCAACCCTGCTGGGGCAGCCAGCGCTCGAAGGAGCGGCGCCTCCGCTCATCGGCGCGGCAATGGGAGCGTTCGGCGTTTCGATCGGAGCGAGCCTCTACGTCCTCATTCCGAGGAAGGATCTCGCCTTCTCGCCTGCAGGCTCAGCGGTGTACGAGGGACTCTTTGAGCTTCGCCAGGACATGCAGGAAGTCCACCGGACGCTTGCGTACGACCTCGATCGCGTCTGGCAAGCGAACGACAAAACGATGGTGAGGATGCTGCAGGGCTTTCGGATTGCGGCCGCCGGCCTCGGACTGGAAGTTGTCGTCCTTCTTGCCGCCGCAAGCGCTACCCTCTTGTAACCGTGGCTGACGCGCAGAAGCAAAGCACTCCGCCGCCGCCGCCCCCAACGCCCGGCATCATGCGCCCCGAGATAGGGGGCGGAGCCAACGGCAGGCGTTGGTGGACACTCTTCCGCCGGCGTAAGGCCAAAGCGACCGCTGACTGACACGTTCGCGATCGGCGGCGACCTGGAGGTCCGCCGCCTCGGCTTCGGTGCCATGCGGCTGTGCGGGCCGCGCATCATGGGCTGGCCGGCCGACCGCGGGAACGCCCTCCGCGTGCTCCGGCGCGCCCTCGAGCTGGGCGTCGACCTGATCGACACCGCACACGCTTACGGGCCGGAGGTGAACGAGCTCCAGATCGCGGAGGCGCTCCATCCCTATCCCGACGGGCTCGTGATCGCCACCAAGGGCGGAGTCGTCCGGGACGAGTCGGGCGCGTGGATCCGCGACGGCCGTGCCGAGGCCCTGCGGGAGCACTGCGAGGCGAGCCTTTGGCGCCTCCGCCTCGAGCGAATCGACCTCTACCAGCTGCACGGCCCCGACCGGAACGTGCCCTTGGAGGAAAGCGTGGGAGAGCTGGCGCACCTGCGCGACGAAGGGAAGATCCGGCACATCGGCCTCTCGAACGTGAGCACGGCGCAGCTCGAGCGTGCTCGCGCGGTCGCGCCGATCGCGTCCGTCCAGAACCGCTACAGCGTCGCCGACCGCTCCTCGGAGGACGTCCTCGAGGCGTGCGAGCGTGAGAGCATCGCGTTCCTCCCCTGGAACCCGCTCGCCGTCGGCTCGCTGGCGCGGGAAGGCGGACCGCTGGACGAGCTCGCCCGCGCCCACGACGCGAGGCCGGCCCAGGTCGCGCTCGCCTGGCTCCTCCGGCGCTCGCCCGTCGTCTGCCCCATCCCCGGCACGTCGTCGCTCGAGCACCTGGAGGAGAACATGGGCGCCGTGCGCATCGAGCTGTGACGCGGAAACCCTGCCGGGCGCCTCAGTCCAGGCCGGCGAAGGCGAGCGTCTCCGCCACCGATGGGACGCCCTCGACGGCTCCGACGGCGGTGGTCGCGAGCGCGCCCACGGCGTTGGCGAGGCGCGCGGCCCGCTCGAGCGGCCAGCCCGCGAGCGTCCCGTAGAGGAGACCGGCGACGAACGCGTCGCCGGCTCCCGTCCCGTCGACCGCCCGGACCGGGAACGGGTCCACGAGACCCTCCAAGCCCTCGCCGGCGGCGTAGCAACCGTCGGCGCCGAGCTTGAGCACGACCGTGCGCGCGCCCCGGCCGCGCAGCCAGGCGGCCACGGCCGCGGGCTCTCGCTCGCCGGAGATCGCCCGTCCCTCGGCCAAGCTCGGCGCGAAGAGGTCGACGTGCGGGAGAGCGGGGAGGACGCGCTCCCAGCGCCCGGTCGCGTCCCAGACGGTGTCGAGGCTCGTCAGCAGGCCGCGATCACGGGCTTCGGCGAGGAGGTGGGCAGCCGGCTCCCCGTCCAGCTCGGGCATCACGAGAGCTCCAGCCAGGTGGAGGGCGCGGGCGCCGAACAGGAGCCCGGGGTCGAGCTCCTCTCGCCGGAGCCGCCCGTTCGCTCCCGGCACGTGGAGGAAGGTCCGCTCCCCGGCGGAGTCCACGAGGACGACGCTCGCCGAGGTGGGGACGGCCCCGTCGACGATCACGCCACGCCGGTCGACCCCGCGCTCGTCGAGGAGACCGAGGAGAAACTCGCCGAACGGGTCGGCCCCGACCTTCCCGGCGACGCCGGCCTCCAGGCCGAGCCCGGCTAGAACGCTGGCCGTATTGAGCGCACACCCGCCGCCGCGCAGGGAGACCTCTTCGACGAGGGCCAGCGACCCGTGCGCGGGAAGCTTCTCGACGGGGCGGACGATGGCGTCCGCGACGAGGATTCCGAGACAGATGACGTCCATGACGGGGGGCGGATACCGTATCCGGGTGGGGACGCCATGAGGGTCGAATTCGTCCGAGATGTCGAGGCGGCGCTCGGCGCCGAAGGGGTGATCAAGGAGCCCGAGCAGCTGCGGACGTACGAATGCGACGG
>JBOHAD010000096.1:0-7718 GCA_050697555.1 Gaiellaceae bacterium
CGAGGCGCGAGAGGACGCTGTCGTGCGGCGGCCTTCGTCGCGCCGCCTCGTGCTCGAGGGGTTCGTCGTCGCGGTCTCGCTCGCGGGGGCCTACCTGCTGCGCCGGCGCGGGCTCTCGAGCGAGCAGGGCGCCGACGCCGACCCATACCTCGCCGCCGTTCCCGTGCTGCTCGCGCTCGCGGTCGGGATCATCGCGCTGCGGCTCTACCCGCTCCCGGTGGCGGCGCTCTCGCGGGTCGCTGCACGTCGGCGCGATCTCGTTCCCGCCCTCGGGACGCGCCGTGTCGCGCGCCGGCCCGGGACGACGGGCGTGCCGCTGCTCGTGATCGTCCTCGCCGTCACGGTCGCCGTCTTCGCGGCCGTCGAGGTGGAGACGATCGACCGCGGCCACAGCGAGGTCTCCTGGGCCCGGGTCGGGGCCGACTACAGGATCGACGCTGGGGAAGATGCACTTCCGGCAGGCGCCGCGGAGGCGATCGAGCGGGAAGCCGACGCCGTTGCGGAAGCCTGGGTGAGCGAGGGGGGCCGGGTCGTCACGGGCGGGGCCGGCACGCTGGGCGGGGTCACGGTCTTGGCCTTGGAAGAGGAGGAGTACGCCGCTGTCGTCGCCGGGACGCCGGCCGGGGCGCCGCTTCCCTCCGGGGACGGCGACTCGATCTCCGGGGTCGTCTCCGGCCGCCCGGTGCAGGGCGCGCCGATCGTCCTCGGGCGGCCTTTCACGGTCGAGGTCCAGGGACAGCGGGTCGAGCTCGTCGCCGTCGAGCGGCAGGAACGGCTGGCCGGGATGCCCGCCGGAGCGCCCGTCGTGGCCGTGCCTCTGGATGCGCTCCGGGCGGCGCTCGGGGAGCGGATAGTCCGGCCGAACCGCCTCTACGTGCGCGGGGGCGCGGTCGACGCGCTCCGCGAAGCCGTGCCCGGGGACACCGTCCTCTCGCGGGGGGAGGTCCACCGCTCGCTCGACGACTCGCCGCTCACGGCCGGGACGCTGGACGGCTTCCGCGGGGGAGCCGTCCTCGGCGGCGTGCTCGCGGGGCTGGCAGTCGTCCTGGCGGCGGCGCTCACCGCCCGCGCGCGCGGCCGCGACGTCGCCTACTTGCGTGCGCTCGGCCTCTCGGGCCGCCAGGCCCTCGGGCTCGCCGCCCTCGAGCTCGTTCCCCCGGCGCTGGTGGCCCTCGCCCTCGGCGTCGGTCTCGGCCTCGCCGTACCTCACCTCATCGCTCCGGGAATCGATCTGACAGCCTTCACGGGAGGAGAGCCCATGATCACAGCCAACCTCGCAGCCTTCGCCCTCCTCGCCGGGAGCTTCCTGGCCGTCCTCGCCGTCGCCGTCGTCGCCGCGGGCGCCTCGGCGCGCCGCGCGCAGCTCGGCAGGGTGCTGAGAGCGGAGGAGCGATGAGCGTGCGTCCTCCCACGACCGGTGACGGCGCCCTCGTCCTCTGCGAGAACCTCGTCAAGATCTACAAGGTCGCCGACCTCGAGGTGGTCGCGCTCCAGGGGCTCGACCTGCGGGTCGACCGTGCGGAGGTGATCGCCATTGTCGGCGCCTCCGGAAGCGGAAAGTCGACGCTCCAGAACATCCTCGGCGGTGTGGACACCCCAACCGCCGGGAAGGCGGCCGTCGCCGGGCACGACCTGACCGCGCTGCGCCCGCGGGAGCGAACGGCCTATCGCCGCCGGGTGGTCGGCTTCGTCTGGCAGCAGACGTCCCGCAACCTCCTGCCCTACCTGGACGTGACTCAGAACGTCGAGCTGCCGATGCTGCTCGACGGACTGGGCGGCCGCAGCCGGCGTGCCCGCACCCGGGAGCTCCTGGAGCTCGTGGGCATGTCCGAGCGTGCCGGCGAGCGGCCCGAGCACCTCTCCGGCGGCGAGCAGCAGCGCGTCGCGCTGGCCGTGGCGCTCGCCAACGAGCCGCAGCTCCTGCTCGCCGACGAGCCGACGGGCGAGCTCGACACGGCGAGCGCGAACGAGCTCTTCTCCGCGCTCCGCTGGCTCAACGAGCAGCTCGGCGTGACCGTGATCGTCCTCACGCACGACCCGCTCGTGTCCACCCAGGTCAGTCGCACGGTGCAGATCCGGGACGGGCGCACGAGCGCCGAGACGCTACGTCGCCGGACGACGGACGGGCAGGAGCTCGTCGCCGAGGAGTTCGCGGTCCTCGACCGCGTCGGGCGACTCCAGCTGCCGCAGGAGTACGTGACCGCGCTGGAGCTCGAGCGGCGCGTCCGGCTGGCGCTCGAGGAAGACCACATCGGCGTCTGGCCCGACCGGCCGGGCGAGCACGAGGAGAACGGGAGATGATCGTGCGCGCGGAAGGCCTCGGGCGTGAGTTCCCGGCCGGCGGCTCGGTCGTCCACGCGCTCGCCGACGTCGACCTCGGCGTCGGCGAGGGCGAGCTCGCCGTGCTCCACGGGCCGTCGGGGTCGGGGAAGACGACCCTCCTGAACCTCGTCGGCGGGCTCGACCGGCCGACCGCGGGTCGCGTCTGGGTGGACGGGGCGGAAGTCTCGGCCCTGGGGGAGGAGGAGCTCGTCGCCTTCCGCCGGACCACGATCGGCTTCATCTTCCAGGGGTTCGGGCTCCTGCCGATCCTCACCGCCGCGGAGAACGTCGAGGTGCCGCTCAGGCTCCAGAAGGCGGATCCGGTCCGGCGCGAGGCGCGCGTCCTCGAGCTCCTCGAGCTCGTCGGACTCGGCGGGAGAGCAAACCACCGCCCCTACGAGCTGTCGGGCGGCGAGCAGCAGCGCGTCGCCATCGTGCGCGCGCTCGTGAACGACCCCCGCCTGCTCCTCGCCGACGAGCCGACGGGGCAGCTCGACTCCGGGAACGCCCGGACGATCATGAAGGTCATCCGCGACCTCGTCGACACCCGCGGCGTCTCGGCGCTCGTGGCGACGCACGACCCGGCCCTCCTCGACGTCGCCGACCGCGTCATCCGCCTCCAGGACGGCCGCGTCGTCGCGGACGAACGGGAAGCAGCCTAGCCGGACGCGGGCGACGTGTCGGGGTCAGACCCCGCCGTGTCCGGACGGGACGTGGCGTTCTGGCCCGTGCGCTCGGTCCACGCTCTGCCCGCCTGGGGCATCAGCGGGGGGGTCAGGTCGTGCGATCGAGCAGTCCCGAACCTGCGAGCAGCGGAATGCGTGAATGAAAGGCCTGACGCCAAGTCCGAGCCCTGTCCCGCTCGGCCGTGCCGCGGGGTCAGACCCGGGGCGTGTCCGACCCGGCCGTGTTCTTCGCATCCGGTGCGATGAAGTTCAGGCCGCGAGCCCGGCCTGAGGGGCGTCGAGCACCTCGCGCACCTTTTGCGCGAGCTCGGGGGCGCTGAAGGGCTTCTGGAGGAACGCCGACCCCGGATCGAGGAGGCCCGGGTCGAAGACGGCGATGTCCGTGTAGCCGGAGATGTAGAGGACCTTCATCTCCGGCCGGGAGAGCCACAGGCGCTCGGCCAGCTCGCGCCCGCTCATCGCAGGCATGACGACGTCGGTGACCATGAGGTCGACGTCGCCCGCGTGCGCCTTGCTCAGACGAAGGGCCTCCCGCCCGTCGGCTGCCGCGAGCACCGTGTAGCCGGCTCCCTCGAGGATCTCGCGGACGAGATCGCGGACGACCTCCTCGTCCTCGGCGAGCAGGATCGTCTCCGAGCCGCGGGGCCGGTCGAGGTCGGGGCCGAGAACGGTCGGCGCCTCGCGCAGCATCTGGGGGAGCGGCAGGAAGATTCGCGCGACGGTGCCGCTCCCGGGCGAGCTGTCGAGCGAGACGGACCCGCCGCTCTGCTGCACGATCCCGTAGACGGTGGCGAGCCCGAGGCCCGTGCCCTTGCCCGGCTCCTTCGTGGTGAAGAACGGCTCGAACGCGCGCGAGCGCGTCTCGTCGTCCATGCCGAGACCGGTGTCCTCGACGACGAGGAGCGCATGGGGCCCGGGCTCCAGACCGACGTGTCGCTCGGCGTGGGCCTGGCCCAGCTCCACGCGCCGGGTGGCGAGCAAGAGCGTCCCCCCGCCGGGCATGGCGTCTCGCGCATTGAGGGCGAGGTTCATGAGCACCTGCTCGATCTGGCCGCGGTCGATGAGCACCGGCCCGACGCCGCCCTCGAGGTCGACCTGGAGCTCGATGTGGTCGCCGATCAGCCGCCTGAGCATGCCCTCGAGGTCGGTGACGACGTCGTTCACCTCGACGAGCTGCGGCTGGAGCACCTGCTTGCGGCTGAAGGCGAGAAGCTGCCGCGTGAGCGCGGTTGCGCGTTCGGCCGCCTTCTGGATCTCGCGGACGTCCTCCGCCGCGGGGCCCTCCTCCCCGAGCCGCGCCAGGGCGAGGTCGCTGTAACCCGTGATTGCGAGGAGGAGGTTGTTGAAGTCGTGCGCGATCCCGCCGGCGAGCCGTCCGACCGCCTCCATCTTCTGCGACTGGCGGAGCTGATCCTCGAGGTGCCTGCCCGCCGTGATGTCGATCCCGAACGAGATCGAGCCGACGATCCGGTCGCCCTGCACGACCTGGCTGTTCCTCCAGGAGATCAGTCGCTCCTCGCCGCTCTTCGTCAGGATCGGGCTCTCGAAGTCGTCCGGCAGCTCGCCGTCGCACTGCCGTCGGGCGAACTCCTCCCAGGCCTCGGGATAGCGCTCGCGCGGCACGAGCGCGTCGAACCAGTCCTGGCCCTCGAGCTCCGCCTGCGCGTAGCCGGTGACCTTCTCCGCGGCCGCGTTGAAGACGCGTACGCGCCCGCTCGGGTCGAGACCCACGATCATGACGTTGGCCGTGTGAATGAGCGTCTCCGAGTACTCCTTCGCGTCGAGGAGCGCCTGCGCGGCCCCGCGCGTCTCGGTCACGTCGAAGATCGCCCCGTCGATCCGCACCTGCCCGTCGGGGCCGCGGGACGCCTGGCCGCGCTCGAGCACCCAGCGCATCTCGCCGCTCGCATGGACGATGCGGTACTCGATCTCGTACGGGCGGCACTCGGCGACCGAGTGCGCGAGCGACTGCTGCTCCTCCGGGTGGATGATGCTGGCGAACGGGCGGACTCGGTTGTCGATGAAGTCGGTGGCGGGGTACCCGGAGATCTCCTCTATGGCGTCGCTCACGAACTCCATCGTGAAGTGCTCGTCGTACGCGCAGCGAAAGATCGCGCCGGGCACGTTGGCCACCATCGCGTGGAAGCGCTCCTCGCCCTCGCCCAGAGCACGCTCCGCCTGCTTGCGCTCCGTGATGTCGAGCAGGAAGCCCTGCCTGTAGGCGGGACGGCCGTCGGCTTCGCGGACGACGACGTCCTCGTCACGGAACCACGAGACGCGTCCGTCGCGCGCGACGAGGCGGTACTCGCAGACGAATGGCTCGTGTGCCGCCAGCGCGCGGCGGTACTCGGCGACTGCGCGATCGCGGTCTTCGGGATGAAGAACCTCGATCCAGAGATCCAGGTTCTTGCTCCACGCGTCGGCCGGATAGCCGAGCAGCGGCTCGATCCGCGGGCTCATGTAACCGGCCGAGCCCACGTTGTCGACGTCGTCCCTGTAGATGGCGAGTGGCAGCTGCTCGACGAGCGTGCGGTACTGGCGTTCGCTCGCCCGGAGACCGGCCACCAAGGAGACCAGCCGTGTCTTGAGGAGGAGGACTATGAGCGCGGTCATGCCCAGCGAGCCCGTCAGCACGAGGGCGTGCACGGGCGTGAAGGCGTGGCCGGCCGGGCTCCCGAGGAGGACCAGCTGTGCGACCACAGTGAGGGCGAGCTGCCCCGCAGCGGCGGCGCGCTCGAAGTAGAAGAAGGCGTAGAGGACGACCCAGACGTAGAAGAAGGCGTACGCGCCACCCGCCTCGCCGCCGGCGGCCGCGGCGGTCGTGATCAGCGCGGTCCCGGCCGCGCAGCTCAGGTGGAACGCGAGAACCGGGAGGCGATCGAAGAGGAGGCAGTGGAGAGCGGCGCCGACGAAGGCGGTGGCGGCGACGGCGGCGACCCCCCACGGCTCGCGTCCGTCGCTCGGGAGCGCGAGGCTCGCGAGCGAGAGCATCGCGCCGAGCGCGTACAGGTAGACGGCGCCCCGCGCCATCGCGGCGCGGTGGCTTGGCTCCTCCGGCGAGGTGAGGAGCGGATTCTCCCAGCGCAGGCGGGCGCGCAGGGGTGGTCGTTTGGAAGCCATCACGCTTCCTATCGGAAGCGGGAGCCGCCCGCTTTATGCGCGCCGGGACCTATTCCGTACGGTCCTGGAGCCCGCTCACGCCCTCCTCCCCCGCGCAGTGGGCGCAGCAGAAGATGCGTCCGTCGGACTCGACGCCGTGCCCGATCACCCGGCAGCCGCAGTGCCCGCAGGTCGGGGCGAGGGCGTGGAGGGCGCACTCGAAGCTGTCGAACGTGTGCGTCGAGCCCTCCATGGTGACCTCGAAGGACTTGTCGTAGTCGTTGCCGCAAACGTCACACCTGGCCACGGGGGCTCCTTTCGTCGTTCGGAAGGTCGAATACCCAGAAATCCCGTCCCATCACAGGGATGGAGACGTTGAAGACGGGCACGGCGCCGATGAAGCCCTCGAACGTGCCCGCGTGGCCGTGGCCGTGCACGACGAGATCCGGCGTGTGCTCGGTGATCGGGCGCGCCAGCCGGTCGCTCCCGAGGAAGGCGTAGATCCCCATCGGCTCGCCCTCGAGCGTCGTCGCCGTAGGCGCGTAATGGAGGAGGACGATGCGGAGCGGACAGTGCGCGACGGCGTCGAGGCCGCGCTCGAGCGCCCACACCTCGGCGGTCGTCTCCGCGTACACTTGGCGGAGGAGCGGCTCGCCGAAATCGGGCAGCTGCGCGTCGGGGAACCCGCCCACGAAGCCCTTCGTCCCGACGACGCCGACCTCCGTCCCCTCGACGTCCACGATCGTCCAGGCGCGGTCGAGCACCACGATGCCGCCTTCCTCGAGGGCGCGTACGACCTCGTCGCGGCGGTTTCCGTGCCAGTCGTGGTTCCCGAGGACGGCGCAGACGGGGATGCCGAGCGGCCGGCAGGCGCGGGCGACGACGTCGGCCTGCTCCGGCTCCCCGAGCGTCGTCAGATCACCGGCGAGGAGGAGGAGGTCGGCACGCCCGGCCAGGCCGGCGAACGACTCCTCGACCTGGGCACGCCGCTCCGGGGTTGCGTGGACGTCCCCCGCGGCGGCCACACGAATGGGAGACTTCCGTTTCGTCAATCGGCCGTGGAGGGTACCGCGACGCCGTGAGCGTCCGAGAGTTCGAGCGCATGATGCCGACGCTGAAGAAGGCGGCCGCCGCGCTGCGCGACGCCGACGTCCCCTTCCTCTTGGCGGGCGGGCTCGCCTGCTGGGCGCGGGGTGGTCCGGAGACGGATCACGATCTCGACTTCATGGTGCGCGAGGAGGACGCTGAGCGCGCGCTCGAGACGCTCGTCGAGGCGGGCATGCGGCCGGAGCGGCCGGCAGAGGCCTGGCTCTACAAGGCCTGGGACGGCGACGTCCTGGTCGACCTCATCTTCCGGCCGGCGAGCGGGCCGGTCGACGACAGCATGTTCGCCCGGGGGAGCCTGCTCGAGGTCGACGCCGTCGAGATGCACGTCCTCTCGCTCGAGGACGTGCTGGTGACGAAGCTCCTCGCCCTCGGAGAGCACAACGTCGACTACGACAGCGTGCTCGAGGTGGCGCGGTCGCTGCGGGAGCAGATCGACTGGGAGGACGTCCGCAGGCGAACGACCCACTCTCCCTACGCGGCCGCTTTCTTCACGCTCGTCGAAGG
>JBOHAD010000097.1:0-7630 GCA_050697555.1 Gaiellaceae bacterium
CTGATCGTGCTCAACGAGGCCGAGACCGGGCTGCCGGTGGCCGTCATGGACGGCGCCGAGATCACGGCCGCCCGCACGGCGGCGGCGAGCGGCGTGTGCGTGCGGCGCTTCGGGCCGGACGGCTGGCGCGAGGCCGCCATCCTCGGCTGCGGCGAGCAAGGGCGCTTCCACGCTCGGCTCCTCGCCGAGCTCAATCCCGGCGTGCGCATCCGGGCGTACGACCCCCATCCGGAGCGAGTCGAGGCCATGCCGGGCCCGGTCGAGCCGGCGTCGGGCCCGCGAGAGGCCGTCGAGGGCGCGGAGGTCGTGATCACGGCCGGCCCGATCGTCGAGAGTCCGGCGTCCCCGCTCGGACCGGAGTGGCTCGGCGAGCGCTGGCTCGCGCTCCCGATCGACTTCGACTTCTACTTCGGCGCGGAGTCGGTGAGGGCGGCCGACCTCTTCCTCGCCGACGACGTGGGGCAGTTCGAGTACTACCGAGAGCTCGGACACTTCCGCGCGTGGCCCGAGCCGGCCGGAAGCGTCGGCGAAGGCCTCGACCGCGTAAACACCGTAGGCCGCGTCCTCTGCTGCAACCTCGGCGTCGGCGCCCTCGATGCCGCCTTTGCGAACGTCGTCCTCGCGGCGGCCCGGGAAGCAGGCGTCGGCGCAGAGCTACCGCTCTAGCGTGCTACACCTCGAACCACCCTCGCCTCCGCTCGACGACGGCGCCGTCCGCCTGGAGCCGCTCACGCTCATCGACGTGGACGACATGGGGGCGCTCGCGGACGACCCTGAGGTGGCCCGGATCACGTACGTGCCGGTTCCCCTCCCGGAGGACTTCGGCCGGCAGTGCTCCGCCCCCTGCACCTGAAGCACGGGATCCGCATCGACCAGGCCGTGTACTCGCTGCTGGCGAGCGACGTCGAGCCGAGCTAAACGCTAGAGCATGCTTCAGTGTGCCCGATGCCACCTCCCTGGCTCGCCGAAATGGAACGCACGCTCGCAGACGACGAGAGCGGCGAGGCGCTCCCGGTTGCGATCGTCGTCCTCGCCTCAGTCGCGGGCGCGAACGTGGCGGTGGACGAGGCCGAGCGGCACGGGGCCGCCCGCCGCGCTCTCCTGCTGCTCGCGGCAGGCGGCGACCCGGAGCGCGGCCTCGATCTTGACGGCCGCGCTGTTACCTCGCTCGCCGACGAGCTGCGGACGGTCGATCGGCAGCTCCCACTCGAGGACGGCCTACGTGAGCTGCGCACGCAGGCGGCCGGCCTCCCGCACGTGACGGAGGCGCTGCACGCCCTCCTGGACGCGCCCGAGGTCGCCTGGCGGGCGTACGCCGCCGCGCTCCTCGCAGAGGAGCTCGGCGGCGCCGAATGAGGGCCGGCTAGCTGCCGGCGGCCGGAGTCGTTCCCGGACGAAGCTCTTCCCGCTCCGTGACGCCGTACCCCTCGGTCTCCGGATGGCCGTGGATGCCGCGCGTCACGGCGAACTCCTCCTCGGGCGAGAGCACGAGCTTGTTCCGGCCGACGAGTGCGAAGTAGAAGAGGGCCACGGCGTAGAAGATTGCCACGCCCACGACGCCCGGCCGGTAGTCGTCGTTCCAGAAGAGGGCGCCCAGCGAGACGAGTGCGATGACGGAGGCGACGAAGGCGCCCCATTCGCCGACCGGGCTCCGGTAAGGACGCTCGATGTCGGGCAGCCTCCTGCGGAGGAGGATGAAGGAGAGCGTCTGCATGAAGTAGGAGATGACGGCGCCGAACACGGCCATGGTCAGGAGTGCGGCGCCCAGATTCCCGCCGAGCCATTCGTTCTTGGTCGCCTGGTCGAGCAGGAGCACGAGGCCGTAGCCGATGACCGCTCCGGCGAGGAGCGCGACGTGCGGAGTGTTCCGGCGGCCGTGCGTGACGGAGAGGAAGTGCGGGTAGTAGCCGGCGCGCGAGAGCGAGAAGATGTTGCGGCCGTAGGCGTAGATGATCGTGTGGAAGCTGGCCACGAGGCCGGTGACCGCGATGAGCGCGAGCAGCGAGGCCGCCGTCCCGCTCCCGAAGATGGTCTTCAGGCCGTCGTTCAAGGGCTCACCGGACTCGGACAGGGCCGCAGAGCCCGGCGCGATGCTCGAGTTGAGGAAGAGCACGAGGAAACCCGTCACGACGAGCGTGAGGAGGCCGTAGATCGTGCCCTTGGGGATGTCGCGCCTGGGATCGTGCGATTCCTCCGCCGCGAGCGGTAGCTCCTCGATCGCCAGGTAGAACCAGATGGCGAAGGGGAGGGCAAAGAAGACGCCCGGGATGCCTTCGGGGAACCAACCGAGATCGCCGATGGCGTACTGGTCGAAGTCGACGTTCGGGATGGCGCCGACAAAGAAGACGGCCAGGATGGCGAGCGACGCGAGCGTGATGAAGATCGTGAAGCGGAACGACGCCTCCACGCCGACGAAGTTGAGACCGACGAAGAGGACGTAGAAGACGAGCCACCAGATCCAGAGCGGCGGCGTGCTTCCGAAGAGGTCGGTGGAGATCGACTCCATGTAGAAGCCGATTCCGGCCACGATCACGGCCGGAGTGACGACGTACTCGATCGTCTCTGCGACGCCGGTGGTGAAACCGCCCCAGGGGCCCATGGCCGACCGGGAGAACGAGTAGGCGCCGCCGGTGTGCGGGAGCGCAGGCGACATCTCCGCGATCGACCAGCAGAGGCCGAAGAACATGACCGTGATGACCAGGGTGGCGACGAGGAGGCCGCCGAAGCCGTACGCGAGGCCGAAGTTCCAGCCGAAGAAGTCGCCCGAGATGACCGCGCCCACGCCGAGCGCCCAGAGCGACCAGACGCGGGCGTGCCGCCGCAGCTTCCGCTTGTCGAAGTACTCCGACCCCGCCTCGCGATAGGTGACCGTACCTCGCGTCCGCTCTGCCATCGGATCCTCCTGCTCGACTGCGTTCGAGAGAGGCAGCGATTGAAAACCACCGCGCCTGCGGCGTCAAGAGTTCGCGCTCCTCGTCACAAGTCCTCCGTGGTATGACTCGCACCCATGCTCACGCTGGACGAGCTGCGGAACGAGGCGGAGAGCGGCGCGATCGACACTGTCGTCGTCGCCTTCACGGACATGCAGGGCCGCCTCCTGGGCAAGCGGCTGCACGCGGAGTTCTTCCTGGAGGAGAACGTGGCCGAGCACGGCGTCGAGGGCTGCAACTACCTGCTCGCCCTCGAGATGGAGATGGACCCCGTTCCCGGCTACGGGATCGCAAGCTGGGAGCAGGGCTACGGCGACTTCGGCCTGCGGCCCGATCTGGCTACGCTCAGGCGGATTCCCTGGCTCGAGGCGACCGCGCTCGTCCTCTGCGACGTCGTCTGGCACGACGGCAGCCCCGTGACGCCTTCGCCCCGTCAGGTGCTGAAGCGGCAGGTCGAGCGCGCCGCCGAGCTCGGCTACACGCCGATGTTCGGCTCCGAGCTCGAGTTCTACCTCCTGAAGGAGACCTACGCGGAGGCGCACGCGAAGCACTACCGGGACCTCACGCCGTCCGTGCCCTACATCCTCGACTACCACATCCTCGCCTCGACCTACGACGAGCCCCTCATGCGGCAGATCCGAAACGGGATGCAGGCGGCGGGCATCCGCGTGGAGACCTCCAAGGGCGAGGCGTGGCCGGGCCAGCAGGAAATCAACTTCCGCTACGCGGACGCGCTCACGATGGCCGACAACCACGTCGTCTACAAGAACGGCGCCAAGGAGATCGCGCACCTGAACGGCTGCTCGATCACCTTCATGGCGAAGCCGGACCACCTCTGGATCGGCAACTCATGCCATGTCCACTCGAGCCTCTGGCGCGACGGCGAGAACGCCTTCGCGGGCGAGTCTGACGTCTTCAAGCAGTTTCTTGCCGGCCAAATCGAGTGTCTCGAGGAGCTCGCGATCTTCCTGGCGCCCACGATCAACTCGTACAAGCGCTTCGCGGCCGGAAGCTGGGCGCCGACGACGCTTGCCTGGGGGCACGACAACCGGACCTGCGGCTTCCGCATCGTCGGGCACGGGCAGGGAATTCGCGCGGAGACGCGCATCCCGGGCGGCGATGTGAACCCTTATCTCGGCTTCGCAGCGCTGCTCGCCACCGGCCTCCACGGGATCGAGAACGGGCTCGAGCTGCCGCCGGCGCTCGAAGGCAATGCCTACGAGTCGAACGCCGAGCGCTTCCCCCACTCTCTCCGCGAGGCGATCGCCACGCTCGAGAACGGGACGATGGCGCGGGCCGCGCTCGGCGACGACGTCGTCGACCACTACCTCAACTACGCGCGTACGGAGCAGCGCCTCTTCGACGAGGTCGTCACCTGCTACGAGCGCGAACGGATGTACGAGCGCGGATAATCGCGGAGAATGCTGCGCATTCTCCGCGACGAGCAGTGAAACCCATCATCGGGATAACGTCGTACGCCGAGGAGGCCCGCTGGGGCGTTTGGAGCGTCCCGGCGGCTTTGATTCCTCTCGCCTACGTAGAAGCGGTCGAGCGCGCCGGCGGGCGGCCGCTGCTCGTACCGCCGAGTCTGGGCGGGATCGAGGAGACGCTCGGCGCCCTCGACGGCCTCCTCTTCTCCGGCGGCTCCGACCTCGACCCCGGCCTCTACGGAGCCGACGTCCACCCGGAGACGAACGGGATCCGGCTCGAGCGCGACCGGGCCGAGCTGGCGCTCCTCGAGGCCGCGCTCGCCCGCGACCTGCCCGTGCTCGCGGTCTGCCGGGGTAGCCAGATCCTGAACGTCGCCCGCGGCGGCGACCTCGTCCAGCACCTCCCTGAGGTCGTGGGAGACGAGAAGCACAAGCACACGCCCGGCGTCTTCGCCGACCACGACGTCGACCTGAAGGAGGGTACGCGGCTCCAGCGGCTCCTCGGCGACCGCGCCCCGGTGAAGAGCCATCACCATCAGGGGTACAGCACGATCGGCGAGGGCCTGGTCGAGTCGGCCTGGGCGGAGGACGGCACCGTCGAGGCGTTGGAGGACCCTTCGCGGCGCTTCGCACTCGGAGTCCTCTGGCACCCGGAGGCCGGTGAAGACTTCGCGCTCTTCGAGGCGCTCGTGGAGGAGGCTGCACGGTACCGGGAGGAGCGCCGATGACCGCGGTGCTCAACCCCGCCACCGAGGAGACGATCGCCGAGCTTCCAGAGACGAGCGCCGAAGACGCCGACGACGCCGTCGCGCGCGCGAAGGCCGCGTCCCCGGCCTGGCATGCCGTGACGCCGTCCGACCGCGCCCGGCTCCTGCGCCGGCTGGCCGCCCTCGTGGAGGAACGCGGCGAAGAGCTCGCCCGCATCGAGTCGGAGAACGTCGGCAAGCCGATCTCGGGCGCCCGCGCCGAGGTCGGCATGGTGGCCGAGGTCTTCCACTTCTACGCGGGCGCGGTCGACAAGCACCACGGCGAGACGATTCCGGTGGCCGGCGGCGTCGACATGACCTTCCGCGAGCCGCTCGGCGTCGTCGGCCTCATCGTGCCCTGGAACTTCCCGCTCAACATTGCGAGCTGGAAGCTCGGCCCCGCGCTCGCCTGCGGGAACACGGTCGTCCTGAAGCCGGCCGAGCTGACGCCGCTCTCGTCGCTCCGCCTCGGAGAGCTTTGCCTCGAAGCCGGGATCCCCGAAGGCGTCGTCAACGTCCTCGCCGGCAAGGGCTCGATCGTCGGACAGCGCCTCGTGGAGCATCCCGACGTCGCGAAGATCGGCTTCACGGGCTCGACGGAGGTCGGCCGCAGCGTCATGGAGGGCGCCGCCGCGACGATCAAGCGGGTCACTCTGGAGCTCGGTGGCAAGTCGGCGAACGTGATCTTCGCGGACGCCGACCTGGAGAAGGCGGCCGCCGCCGCACCCTACGCCGTCTTCGACAACGCCGGTCAGGACTGCTGCGCCAGAAGCCGAATCCTCGTCGAGAGCTCGGCCTACGACCGCTTCCTCGAGCTGCTGATCGAAGCGACGGCCGGCGTCGAGGTCGGGGACCCCGCCGATCCCAGGACCGAGATGGGGCCCCTGATCTCGGAGGAGCACCGCCGCAAGGTGGCGTCGTTCGTCGACGGCGAAGTCGCCTTCAGGGGCGCTGTCCCTGACGGCGAGAAGGGCTTCTGGTTCCCGTGCACCCTCGTCGAGGCCTCCAACGACGACCGCGTAGCCCGCGACGAAGTCTTCGGCCCAGTCGCGGCCGTGATCCCGTTCGCAGACGAAGCGGAGGCCGTCCGCCTCGCCAACGACACGCCCTACGGCCTCTCCGGCTCGATCTGGACGCGCGACGGCGCCCGTGCGCTGCGCGTGGCCCGCGCCGTCGAGGCCGGTGTCCTCTCCGTCAATTCGAACAACTCCGTGCGAGTGGCGACACCCTTTGGCGGCTTCAAGCACTCCGGCTTCGGGCGAGAGCTCGGCATGCAGGCGCTCGAGGGCTACTCCGAGACGAAGAACGTTTACTTCTCCCTTGAATAGGCGCGGTACTCTGTGGGGCGTGAAGCGCATCGCCCTGCTTCTCGCGCTCACGACGACGATCCCGCTCGCGGCGGCGTGCGGCGCCGCTGAGTCCACTGATGACGACCAGGTGACGCCCGGGCCGCCGTCCTTCACGGCCCAGCAGGTGATCCGTGAGTTCAGGCAAACGCCCGGCCAGCCCCGGCTCTTGCGCGCTACCGGCGCCGACGTCGCGTGGGAGCAGCTGAGCTTCGGCCTCGACGTTCGGCCGAGGCTCCAGCGCCGCTACGGCACCTTCAACGTCTACGTCGTCGAGCCGGGCAACGAGGAGGCGGTCGGCTCGCTCCTCACCAACAAGGAGACGAAGAAGCCGCTCGAGCGAGACGCGAACGGCATCTACTGGGAGCTGGATACGCTCGCGCGCTCGTACGTCGCCTACAAGCGCTACGGCGCGAACGTCGTCGTCGCCTGGTGGAGCGAGACGCGAGAGCCCGTCGCGGACGGCCGTTTCGCGCGGCTCGACGGGCTCCTGACGGGGCTGGAAACGGGCTAGGATCCCAGGCCCGCATGGGCCGCCTCGAGAACAAGGTCGTCGTCATCACCGGCGCCGCCGGCGGAATCGGACGCGAGGCGGCGCTCCTCTTCTCCGAGGAGGGAGCGCGGATCTGCGTCGCCGACGTCGTCGACGAGGCCGGGGAGCAGACGGCGTCCGAGTGCCGCGACGCCTTCTTCCAGAAGGTCGACGTCACGAGTGCCGAGAGCGTGCAGGCGATGTACGAGGCAACGGCGGAGCGCTACGGCGGGATCGACGTCCTCTACAACAACGCCGGGATCATGCCGCCCGACGACGCCTCCATCCTGGAGACGGAGCCGGAAGCCTGGCAGCGGGTGCAGGACGTGAACACCAAGGGCGTGTACCTCTGCTGCAAGCACGGCATCCCGCACCTACTCGAGCGCGGCGGCGGTTCCGTCGTGAACGTGGCCTCGTTCGTCGCGCTGGCCGGCGCGGCGACGTCGCAGATCTCGTACACGGCTTCCAAGGGCGCCGTGCTCTCGATGAGCCGGGAGCTGGCGGTCGAGTTCGCGCGCCGCGGCGTCCGGGTGAACGCCCTCTGCCCCGGGCCGGTGGAGACGCCGCTCCTCATGCGCCTCTTCGAGGAGACTCCCGGAGCGCTCGACCGGCGGCTCGTCCACCTCCCCATGGGCCGGCTGGCGCG
>JBOHAD010000098.1:0-7497 GCA_050697555.1 Gaiellaceae bacterium
GCGCAGGTCGTCCGGGTTCATGCCGTAGCGCGAGGGGAGGACTTGGTAGACGAGGATCTTCGAGTGCTCGCGCTCCTCGAGCGTCATGCCGCCGTCGCCCGTGGTCGTCGACGTGCCCGCTTCGCTCGCGCCCCGCCCGAGCGCCTCCTTCGCCGGCGCCGAGAGCGCGCCGAAGCTCATGCCGGCGATGGTGACCGGGATCCTGAGCTCGAGCGGCTTCCGGGCGAAGCGCGTCCCGAGGACGACGTCCGTGTCGCAGCGCTCGCGGTAGCCCTCCAGCGGATAGCGCGACACGCTCGCCCCGAGGAAGAGCAGGTCGTCGAAGTGGGGGACGCGGCGCTTCGCCCCGAAGCCCCGGATGTCGTAGATCCCTTCGCGCGCGGCGCGCTGGATCTCGGCGATCGTCGTGCGGTCGAAGAGGTACGACTCGCGGAGACCCCAGGGGTGCGGTCTGTCGAGCGTGGCCATCAGTACGCCCCCGCGTTGTCCACCTTGAAGCTGTAGAGATCGCGCGCGGAGCCGTATCGCCGAAACTCCGTCGGATCGACGTCGTCGAAGCCGGCCCGGCCGAAGAGCTCGCGGAGCTCTGCCACGTGCTCGCCTCGCAGCTCCTTCTCGACGCAGTCGGCCCCCAGACCGGCGACCTCGCCTCGGACGTAGATGCGAGCCTCGTAGATCGAGTCGCCGAGGGCCTCGCCCGCGTCGCCGCAGACGACGAGACGGCCGGTCTGCGCCATGAAGCCGCTCAGGTGCCCGACGGAGCCGTGGACGACGATGTCGATGCCCTTCATGGAGATCCCGCACCGCGCTGCCGCGTCGCCGTGGACGACGAGGAGTCCGCCCCGGCCGGTGGCGCCCGCCGACTGGCTCGCGTTGCCGTCCACGACGACCGTGCCGGACATCATGTTCTCGGCCAGACCGGTGCCGGCGTTGCCGTGGACGCGCACCGTCGCGAGCTTGTTCATGCCCGCGCAGTAGTAGCCCACGTGGCCTTCGATCTCGACCTCGACGTCCGTGTCGAGACCGCAGGCGACCGCGTGCGCGCCGTTCGCCCTCTGGACGCGCCAGCGGCGCGGGCCGGCCCCCTCTCCGGCGAGGTCGTGCAGGCGTTGGTTCAGCTCCCGCAGTGGCGTGACGGCGAGGTCGACGACCTCGACCGCGGTCGTCTGGGCGACCCCGCCTGCGCTCAAACTTTCGCGCGCTCCCACGCGTAGACGACGCCCGGAGCAGGCTCCCACTCGCGGGCCTCCGCTGCGCCGGGGAGCACGGAGACGGCGCGCCACTCGGAGGCCATCGCCACCCAGTCGTCGGTCTCCGCGAGCACCGCCGGCTTGCACGCGATCGGGTCGCGGAGCACGGCGAACCCGTCCACCGTCCCGACGAGAAAGGTGTAGAAGCCGTCGAGGTCGTCGAGGCAGCCGGCGAGAGCCTCCTCGAGCGAGGCGCCCTCGCGCAGCCGCCAGGCCAGGTACCCGGCCGCGACCTCCGTGTCGTTCTCGGTCTGGAAGTCGATGCCCTCCCGCCGCAGGCGCTCCCGCAGGCGGTTGTGGTTCGAGAGCGAGCCGTTGTGCACGAGGCAGAGGTCGAGCCCGGTGGAGAAGGGGTGCGAGCCCTCGGTCGTCACGCGGCTCTCAGTCGCCATGCGCGTGTGGCCCAGGGCGTGGGTGCCGCGGAAGTCGGTCAGGCCGAACTGCCGGACGAACTCCTCCGGGCGGCCCGTCTCCTTGTAGATCTCGATCGTCTGCCCGGCGCTCATCACGCGCAGCTCCGGATGCGCCCGCCGAACCCAGGCCTCGGCCTCCTCGGCCTCCGCCTCGACCAGGAGGACGGCGTGGCTGGAGCGGACGCTCGGATCCGCCGAGTTGCCGAAGACCTGCGCGAGCTCCATGGCCAGGGCGTTCCAGTCTTCCAGCGGGTCGGCGGAGAAGAGCGTGAGCTTGCTCCACCCCGAGGGAGCAGAATCTCGGTAGACGGCCACCCCGGCGCTGTCGGGGCCCCGGTCGCTCATCTGGGCGACCATCGCCGCCAGGTGCTCCCCGAGGGATTCCTCGATCTCGGCCGATTTTCCGAACAGTCCGACGATCCCGCACATGTGTTCCAAATCTACACGTCGCGCGACGCGGAAAAACCCTTGGAACGGACGATTTTCCGGTCGCGGGTGTGGAAGGTTTTCACACTCCCGCACCACTATGGCGCGTCAGCGCCCGCACGAGCTCGGCCACGCGTTCGAAGTCGCGCGCGGCGGCGAGCCGGTAGCACTCGCTGTCCCGCACGAGGTCGCCGAGCGCGTCGAGATGCGCCTGCGCCGGCTCCGGATCCGTCAGGAGCACGTTGGGGACGAGCTCGCGTAGCGCCTCGTCGCGCGAGAGCGGCTCGACCACGCTCTCCTCCCCGTCCGAGATGACCGGGAAGACGACGATCCCGGGCGGGCAGGCGGCGACGAAGCCTGCTCCATACGCCTCCTCGGCGCGGACGCGGTGTTTCGGCCAGTCGCCGCTTCGCCCTCCCGCCGCCGCCAGAGGCACGAGCTCGGGAAACCACGACAGGGTCTCGTCCGCGAGGTCGATCTCGTCGGGGAACGAGCAGACGCGGATCCCGTCAGCGTCCCGGGCGAGGAAGAGCATGTCGTCCCCGAGGAACTCGAAGCCGGCCCGCAGGAGCGCGAGCGCGAGGGTCGACTTGCCCGACCCGCTCCCGCCCGCGACGAGGATCGCCTGTCCGTCCGCGGCGAGGCCCGCCGCGTGCACGCTGTAGAGCCCTCGGCGCTTGAGGAGCTCCACGAGCGGCAGGGTGAAGAGCGGCCGCGAGAGGAGCCAGAGGCTGTCGCGCTCGGAGGCGAGCGCGGAGGTGGCGACGGAGGCGCTCCCCGCGTCGCAGAGAACGCGAACGCGGTCTACGTAGTCGATGTAGAGGACGTCCTCGGCCTCGAAGTAGGTGACCTCGCCCTCCGGCGGCTCGTACACGGGTCGTCCCCGCCCGCCCGGCCGTTGCACGGCGTGCTCCTCCGGGCCGCCGACGAAGCGGAACCGGAACTCCAGGCTGCCCGGATCTCCCACGTGCCGGCGAAAGTGACGCAGGCGGCCGTCGATCGCCTCGACGAGCCTTGTGTCCTCGCTCGAGATCGTGATGCCGACGCCGTGGAAGGCGTAGTGCCTGACGCTCAAGACCCGGAGGCTCGGGCTGGGCGCGGGATCGTGTGCATCGGCGTGAAGAGCGGGCGCGGGTCCGTCCCCTCGAGGTAGGGCTCTCCCGCCTTGACGAGCCAGCAGTGGCCGGCGAAGCCGTCGTCCGGCTTGCCCATCCCGAAGACGAGCTCGACGTCGGCGCCGGCTCGTCGCAGGAAGTAGTAGAGCGTCACGCCGCGAGTGAGGCAGCCCGAGCGTAGGAACGGACGCCCGGCCGCCAGCACGTCGTCGACGCGCCGCGCGAGTCGCTCGGCGGCCTCCTCGTCGAGATCACGGCGCGCGCGGCGCGGCTCCAGCACGGCCTCGAGGCGGCCGAGCCTGAGCCGCATGAGTGCCGGGACGAGCCCCGCCACCGCGAGGATTCGCAGTGTGAGCGCGAGCTCGCGGGGGTTACGAGCGAGGGCCCTCATCCACCACGAGCTGCTCGCCCGCGAGGTCACCGAGGAGCTCGACGGCGTCGGCTTCGACGGCCTCCCGCGGCGCGTCGTACTCGGCGCAGACCGCCTCCGCGATGTCGGAGACGGTGCGGTTCCCGTCGGAGAGCTCCCAGATTCGGGCCCCGACCTCGTCGAGGGTGAAGTACTTTCCGCTGTCCGGATCGAGGAGGACGAGGGAGCCGGACGCCTGCCTGGCGAGAACGCGCTCCCCCCTGCGCGGCCGGCTGGCGAGATCCATCCAGCTCAGTGTAGACGGTTGCCTACGCGCGGAGAGCCCCGTGGTGGGGGCTCTCCGCGAGGTCGTGCTGGTGGCTAGAAGCTGAAGCGCGTGAGGGTGCGAAGCAGTCCCAGCCTTGTGAGTGTCGGTTTCGCGTAGGTCTTCAAGGGGCGATCTCCTTTCAGTCCGAGATGACGACGAGGGCGCTCGCGCCTGGTTTCCCGTAGGCCGTGAGCGTGATCGTGTTGTCGGTGCCGGGGTTCATGGCCGAGGCGACGTCGAGGGTGCTCACCTGGCCGGCCTTGAGGCCCGTGAGCTTCCAGGTGTGCCCGTTGACGGTGACGTCGAGGCGGTTGAGGCCCGGGTTCCCGTTCTCGATCAGGACGTTGTGCTCGATCGCGGGGATGCCCGTGTGGGTTTGGCTCTCCGGCTTGCCCGCCTCGCGCACGACGAGGGTGATGACCGGGTCGCAGACGGTGACGTTGCCGGCCACGTCGGTGACCCGCAGCTCGACGCTCGAGCTCTTCGAGTTGTTGATCTTCGTCGCCCGCACGACGACCGGATCAGTGGTGCCCGGGGTGAAGGGCGGCACCACCGTGTTGGCGTTCGTGGACTTGGTGACCAGGATCGAGGCGATCCCGCTCTCGTCGTCCTCGGCGGTCACCTCGATGAACTTCTTGCCCGTAGAGTCCGTCCCCGTCCCCGTCAGCTCACAGCTCGGATCCGTCGTATCGGAAGGCTGTCCGGCCTCCCAGGTCTTCGCGGCGGTGTCCGTCACCTCGCCAACGTCGCAGGCGCCGTTGCCGTTGCCGTCCAGGCAGGCCGTGATCACATCGCCTCCGGCGTTGGTGCCCGTGTACGTGAACGTGGCCTTGCCGTCGGCTCCGGTCGTCCTCGTCGCCGCCGGCTGCGGATTGGCGCCGGAAACTTCGAAGACGATCGAGGCCCCCGGCACGGGATTCCCGGCGCTGTCCTTGAGCTCCGCCGTCACCGTATGCGACTCGCCCACCGTGTTGGTCGCCGTCTCGGGCGTGAGCGCGAGCGTCGGCGGGATCACCGGGGTGCCGCCTACGGCCGCGAAGCCCCAGATGAACGTGTTCGGCTCGCCCAGGGTGGGCCCGTTGGCGGTGTTCGGCTGCCCGTAGGAGAACATCTCCAGGGCGGCAGCGCTGACAGCGCTGTTGGCGGCAACCTCGGTGCCGGCGGCGCCGTAGAAGAGCACGAACGTCTTCTCCGCGTCAGGCGCCAGACTGCCGAAGTCGAACGTGAAGCGAGCGCCGTGGTCAGTCGGGCCCTTGTCCGTGTAGTTCGCGTTCACGGTCGAGGGATCCAGCGGACCATTGCCACCGGTCTTCGAGGTGAAGGGGAAGTTGTCCCCGAACCCGTTGTCGTCCGAATAGATGAGGTCGGAGGGCGGCGTCGAGCCGCGATTGATCGTCACGAACTCGTCGAACGCCGTGGGCTCGACATCCCAGTCCATCAGCCGCTCGTACCGGACGTTCGTGAGCGTGTCCGGCGTGACGTTCTTGAGCGTGATCGTGATCTCGTAGAGATTGGGCGTTGCCGGAGACGGCTCGAACTCGTGCGTCACACGCAGGGCCGCGCTCCCGCTCCGGAGGACGTCGGCCACGGAGGTGGCCGTAGTGGCCGTGGAGGTGAACGACACCAGCGAGAGGTTGGAAGCGCCGCCGAGGTTATCGTTCGCGCGTCCCTGGAACTGTGTTGGTCCGCCGGCGCCGGCGCCCCACCCCTCGCACTCGCACCCTGCTCGCGTGCCGTCGTTGCCCGTCGGCTCGTAGGTGACGCCCACGAAGCGTGTGCCGTCGGAGAAGTTGAGCTGGCCGTGGTCGTTGACGCCGAGCGCAACCGTGCCGTTCGTGATGACCGCGCCGGCAAGGGCCGAGGGCGCCAGCGCAGCCGTCGTCACGACCGCTGCGATGAGCGCTCCCAGCCGCCAGCCTAGTTTGAGTTTCATGCGAATACTCCTCTCATCCCCCAGGATCGACCACCCTCTCGGCAAGCGAGTTGGCGTGACCTGCGAATCTCGACACGCCCGCATAGTTCATGGGCTCTGCTCGTCTGCCGCATTGACCGCCAGGGTGTATCGCATGACCTGGGTCAGCACAACTAGCCAGGTGGCTAAAACTTTCGCTCGAGGGCCGCGCGCCGCGCACGCGTCGCCCGGGAGGCTTGCTCGGCCTTCCCGCGGCGACCGCGACTAGAAGCTGAAGCGGGTGAGCTTCCGGAGCAGACCCAGGCGGATCAGGCTCGGCTTCGCGTATGCGCGCTTGGTCATGCGTCCATCATCGAGCACGCGACCGCGCTGGACAACTAGACGTGGGAGTAGGTCTAGAACCGAGTCAGGTACTCCTGGATCTCCCAGGGCGTCACCTGCTCGTGGTAGCGGCTCCACTCCTCGCGCTTCACGCGGACGTAGTAGTCGATGTAGTCCTCGTCGCGGCCCCGCCCGAGGGCGGTGCGGAGGACGTCGTCGCGCTCGAGCTCCTCCGTCGCGTCGAGGAGGTTGGCCGGAAGCGTCTCGAGCCCGCGCCCGCGGAGCTCGTCGTACGGAACGGCGTAGAGGTTGTCCGAGTTCGGGTCGCCCGGGTCGAGGCCGTTCTCGATCCCGTCGAGGCCTGCGGCGAGGACGACCGCTGCGGCCAGGTACGGGTTGCAGGCGCCGTCGATCGTGCGGTCCTCGACGCGGCCCGGCCCCGGGATGCGGAGCATCTGCGTGCGGTTGTTGTAGCCGTAGGAGATCCAGACCGGCGACCACGTCGCGCCGCTCGCCGTCGTCCCCACCTTGAGCCTCTTGTAGGAGTTGACGGTCGGCGCGGTCACGGCGCTGTAGGCGCGCGCGTGCTTCTTCAGGCCGGCGATGAAGCGGTATGCGGTCTCCGAGAGCCCGAGGCCGCGCGGGTCGTTCTCGTCGAGGAAGGCGTTCGAGTCGCCGTCCCAGAGCGACATGTGGAAGTGGCAGCCGTTGCCGGTCAGGTGCGTGAACGGCTTCGGCATGAACGTGGCGATCATCCCGCCCCGCTCCGCCAGGACATGGACCATGTAGCGGAAGAAGATCGCCCGGTCGCAGCTGACGAGAGCGTCCGCGTACGTGAAGTTCTGCTCGAACTGGCCGTTCGCGTCCTCGTGGTCGTTCGCGTAGTTGCCCCAGCCGAGGCCGTTCACGTACGTCGAGACCGTGGTGAGGAAGTCGAGGTTGCGCGTGAGCCCGACGAGGTCGTAGCAGGGCTTCTCGAGCGTGTCGTGCGGGTCGGCGAGCTCGATCGCCCCGTCCTCGCGCTTCCGGACGAGGAAGTACTCGAGCTCGAGACCCATCTTGAAGTCGAAGCCCCTCTGCCTCGCCTTCTCGAGCTGGCGGCGCAGGATCGTGCGCGGGTCGTACGGCCACGCCTCGCCGTCGACGGTGATGTCGCACGCGAAGCGCGCGACCGTCGGTTCCCAGGGCAGCTGGGTGAAGCTCCCGACGTCCGGAATGGCCGCGATGTCCGGGTCGCTCGGCATCTGGCCGATCTCACCGGCCGCGAAGCCGGCGAAGCCGGCGCCTTCGCTCAAGAGGTCGTCCAGATTCTGAGCCGGGACGAGCTTCGCGCTGGGGCGGGCGTACATGTCGACGAACTGCGCGAAGAAGAACTTGATCTCT
>JBOHAD010000099.1:0-7439 GCA_050697555.1 Gaiellaceae bacterium
GCCGGCTCCATTGTGGCGCATCCCTTCGTCTCGAGCGGGCCGTGGCTCTCCGCGGAGAATGCGGAGCATTCTTCGCGGCTGACTAGAACAGCTTTTCCAGCTCCTCGGCGACCTCGAAGAGGTCGGCGACGGCACCGTAGTGGGCGACGTTGAAGATGGCGGCCTCGGGGTCGGAGTTGACTGCGATGATCGTGCCGCTGGTCTTCATGCCCGCGAGGTGCTGCACGGCGCCGGAGATGCCCAGCGCGAGGTAGACCTTCGGCGTAACTGTCTTCCCGGACTGGCCCACCTGGCGAGCGGTGGGGATCCAGCCGGCGTCCACGATCGGACGCGAGACCGAGAGGGTAGCGCCCATCTGCTCGGCCAGCTCTTCGAACTGGGGCAGGTTCTCCTTCTCGCCGATGCCGCGGCCGACGGAGAGCAGAAAATCGGAGGTCGTGATGTCGATATCACCCAGCGCGACCTCTTCGAAATCCTGATGACGAGCTCGGGACTCCACGATCGCCACCGAAACCTCGGTAACCGAGGCGCCGCCCGAGCCCTCCGCGGGTGGCCAGCCAGTGGGTCGGAGCATCAGGAGGATCCCCTCTGTGCCGGGGAACTCGATCTCCGCGTTGACCTTCGCGCCGTAGAACGAGCGCTGCGCCACGAGCGTCCCGTCCTCGCTTCCCAGCGCGAAGACATCGGAGGCGAAGCCGAGCCCGAGCTTCGCAGCGACCGCGGGCGCATAGCCCATCGAGTTGACGGTGAAGCCGACGAGGGTCACTTGCGGCCGTCGCTCCTGCACGAGTTGTTCGAGTACCACCTGGTAGACGTCGTTCTCGAACTCCTCCGCTTCGACCCGGACGGCGAGGATCTCGTCGACGCCATCGACCTTGACGGAGTCGGTGAGCGAAGACGGATCCCCGGCGATGACGGCCACCGTAACCGGGCCCTCGAGCTCGCGGGCGGCGGTAACGAGCTCGAGCGTGACCGGGCGGATCTCCCCGCGCACGTGCTCGGCGACAATCAGGACGCTCACTCGCGGCACCCTCCCGGGCGCCTTTCGGCGCGGGGCGCGCGCCACGCGGGCGCCGTCCGGCGATAGGCTGGAACTGGAGGGAGGCCCGCGGCGGCCCCGGGGAAAACGGGGTTCACTTGAGCCGCTCCTCCACGATTTCCTTGATCCGCCGGGCGATCTCGGCCGGGCTCTCGTCGAGCATCTCCGCGCCCTCCCCCTTTGGCGGCACGAACATCCGCCGCACGCGGGACGCCGGCTCGCCCAGGTCGCCGGGCTCGCGCACGTCAATCTCCTTCTGCTCGGCCTGCTTGATCGCCCGCAGGGTCGCGTAGCGCGGCTCGTTGATGCCCGTCTGGATCGTGAGCACGCACGGCGTGTCCACCTCGACGACGTCCACGAGACCGCCCTCGAGCTCACGGTGCACGGTCGCCGTCCCGTCGCCGAGCGAGACCTTCGTCACGACCGCGACTCGCGGCAGCCCCAGGAGCTCGGCGAGGGCGACTCCCGTCGCGGCCTGCACCGAGTCGCTCGACTGGACGCCGCACAGGACGAGGTCGGGCGACTCCTCGCGCACGACCTCCGCGAGCGCGCGCGCCACCTGAATCGGATCGAGGTGCTCCTCGACGGCGATCCTGATCGCGCGACCTGCGCCCATCGCGAGGCACCGGCGGAGAGCTTCTTCCGCGTCGTCGTCACCGCAGGTGGCGACGACGACCCCGCCCTCGCCGTCGCCGGCGCGCTCGACGAGCTGAAGCGCCTCTTCGGTCGCGTAGGAGTCCCACTCGTTGAGGGCGTAGTCGAGGAAGTCGGGATCGACGTCCCGCCCGTCCTCGCTGAACTCGACCTCGTCGCCGAGCTGGGCGACTTGCTTGACGCAGACGACGACCTTCAGGCCAACACCGCTTCCCGTTCGACGACGGCCCGCTCGCGCTTAAAGGGGAGCGGCACCTCCGGGTTCCCCGAGTCGATCTCCCGCGCGAGCCGGTGGCCTGAGAAGACACAGTCCGCGACGAGTCGCGGAGCCTCGCAGTCCCCGATCCGATAGAAACCGGTGATCCCTTCCTCGTGCAGGGCGTCGACGCCCACGGAGTCCTTCAGCTCCCGGTAGAGCGCCTCGTTCGAGCGCCGCTGCGTCACGAGCACGACGGCGTCGGCGTCCCACTCCGTCAGGTGCTCCTCGTCGTAGACGTGGGCCGAGGTGACCTTGCCCTGCTCGAGCTGCGTCGGCATCTGGTACGTGACGATCTCGACACCGAGCTTGTGCAGCTTGCGGTGCTGGTTCGGCGCCTCGAGCGTGAAGTGCATGTACGGGGCGATGTGGCCCAGGTGGGTCATGATCGTCACCTTCTTGCCTTCCGACGCCAGCTTCTCCGCCAGGGAGACGCCCATGAAGTAGCCGTCGTTGTCCACGATGAGGACGCGCTCGCCGGGCACGGGCTTGCCGTTGCGCATGATCTGCTCCGGCGTCAGCTGCCAGGGCTGGCTCGCGTCCGCGCCCGAGATCGTGTCGTGGGTGGCGCCGTTCAGCCCGTCCGTCGCCCAGTAGCCGCCGGTGGCGATGACGACGATCTCGGCGCCGTACTCCTTCACGCCCTGGGCGTCGAGCTCGGTGTTCGGGATGAACTCGACGTTCCTGAGCTTGTCGATCTGGATCTTCCGGTAGTTGACGACCCGCGCCCACTCGCCTAGGCCGGGGAGCTGCGGGATCCAGCGCATGATCCCGCCCATGTCGTCCTGCGCCTCGACGAGGTGGACGCGACGCATGCCTCGCTTGCCGAGGATCATCGCGCACTCCATCCCCGCCGGGCCGGCGCCGACGACGAGGACGTCGTTGTCGGCGTTCTCGGCCGGCTCGAAGCGCTCCGGGTGCCAGCCGCGGCGGTACTCCTCGCCGGCGGTGGCGTTCTGCGTGCAGATGACGGGCGGGCCGCCGATCTCCCAGCGGGAGATGCAGATGTTGCAGCCGATGCACTCGCGGATGTCGTCCAGCCGGCCCTCCTCGATCTTCTTCGGGAGGAACGGGTCCGAGATGGACGGGCGACAGGTGGCGATGATGTCGAGCTTGCCCGAGTTGATCGCCTCGACCATGACGTCCGGGCTCGTGAAGCGGCCCACGCCGAGGACGGGCTTCGACGACACCTCCTTGATGCGGGCCTGCCAGGGCAGCATTCGCCCCGACTCGTAGAAGCGCGACGGCGTCGCGTCCTCGCCCCACTCGGAGATGCCGGAGACGTTGATGTCCCAGACGTCGACGATGTCGTCGCAGAGCTGCACGAAGGGGACGCAGTCGCGCTCGAGCTGGGTGCCCGCCTCGCCCATGAACATGTCCGTGGACATGCGCACTGCGATCGCGCAGTCGTCGCCGACGGCCTCGCGCACCTGCTCGATCGTCTCCCGCCAGAAGCGCGCGCGGTTCTCGAAGGAGCCCCCGTACTCGTCCGTGCGCTTGTTGTAGTACGGCGTCAGGAACTGCTGAGGCAGGTAGGAATGCGAGCCGTAGACGTAGACGATGTCGAAGCCGGCCTCGCGGGCCCGCTTCGCCGCCGCGACGTAGAAGCCTTGCACCTCGCGGATGTCGTCCTTGTCCATCTCCTTCGGGTACGTGAGGTGCTCGAAGTCGCTTGGGATCTGCGAAGGTGCCCGCGGGACGCTGCGCGTCTCCATGCAGGGCGCGTGCGGGCCCCCGTACCAGAGCTCGGCGGCCGCGAGGGCTCCGTGCTCGTGGAGCATGTCGCACATGAGCCCGAGGTTCCTGATGTCGTCGTCGTCCCAGAGACGCGCCGAGACCCGATGCGTGTCGTCCGACTCCGGGTGGATCGAGCAGTACTCGGTGCAGACGGCGGCATAGCCCCCCTCGGCCTTCATGGCCCGGAAGTACGCCTGGTTCATCGGCTTCTCGGAGCCGAACCCGTTGCAGTGGGGGATCTGGTAGAAGCGGTTCTTCATCGTCTTCGGGCCGATCTGGATCGGCTCGAAGAGGATGTCGTGCTTCGGGTCGCGCGCCATCGAGCAGCCTCCTGAATCGCAGGGCGGGCGAGCATTTTCTCCCCGCCGGCGTCGCCTTGCAAGCCGCGTACGAAGACTTATCCGCCGGCGATGAGAGCGACGCCTCCTAGTGCGCCTGCGGCCCCGGCACTCTGGAGGCGCTCGAGCCGCTCGCCCAGGACGGCATAGGCCAGCGCGACCGTCGTGACCGGGTAGAGCGCCGCGATCACGGACACGAGGCTCGTCAAGCCCTCCTGCGTCGCCGCCGCGAAGAGGGCGGTCGCGCCGAGGTCGAGCGCGCCGATGGCGAGCAGGGCCGGCACGACCCCTCGACGCAGGCCGAGGGTCGGCCGCGCGGCCGCAAGGGCGATGAGGACTGTGGCCACGACTCCGACACGCTGGGCGAGCGTCGCCCACAGAACGCCGCCCTCGGCCGCCAGGTCGATGCCGACGAAGAACGTGCCGATGCCGACGGCCGCGAGCAACGCGAGGCCGAAGCCGGCGACGAGCCGGCCGCCGAGCGCGTCGGGGCTCCGGCGGCGCGAGACGAGGACGACGCCCGCGAGCGCGAGCGCGACGCCGACGCCTTGGAGCATGCTCGGGCGCTCTCCGCGAGCGAGGCCGTAGACGATCGGGATGGACACTCCGGTCGCCGAGATGGGGGCGACGACGCTCATGACGCCGATCGCCATTCCCTGGTAGAGGGCCCCGAGCCCGACGGCGAGGGCGAGCCCCGCGAGCACCCCGAAGCCGAGCTGGGCGGCCTCCGGCAGCGGCTCGGTCTGCGCGGCGACGACGGCGGCAAGGAGGAGGCCGCCGAACGCCTGCGAGACGAGCAGGACTCCGAGGACGCCGACGCCGCGCGTCGTGAGGCCGCCGAGGAAGTCCGACGTGCCCCAGGCGAGCGCGGCCCCGAGCGCGAGGCCGAGGGCGAGCACGAGCCGGGACGTTAGCGCCGGGAGCTACGCGAAGGCCGGCATGACCTCGTCGTGGATCAGCTGCAGCTGCCCCTTGACGTCCGGGACGCTCACGTCCTTGCCGGTGAAAGCCTTGACGATCGCCGGATCCGTGACGCAGAGGATCATGTGGTTCACGCCGGTCGAGGCGATCTCCCTGATCTTCGCCAGGCACTCCTCCGGGCTGCCCGCGATCGAGAGCTTCTCCGCCACCTCCGGGAGGTGAGCTCGAACGCCTTGTCGAGCTCACCCTTGCCCAGCGCCTCGACGATCGGCGCCATGTCGGCCGGGTCGATGCCGTGCCGCTCGAGCTGCTCGTGCGGCATCGAGGAGATGTAGAAGGCGACCATCGTGCGCGCGGTCCGCTTGGCCTCGTCGGAGTCCGGCGCGCAGACGATCACGCACCACGCGCCGATGTCGAGCTCCTCCCAGTCGCGCCCGGCGCGCTCCGCTCCCGCCTTCACGTTCTCGACGAGGTACTCGTACGCGTCCTTCGAGTAGCTGAGCGCATGGTGGCAGCCGTCCGAGAGCTCGCCCGCCGCCTGGAACGACTTCGGCCCGCGCATAGCGCCGATGATGAGCGGGACGCGCTCCTGCACCGGCCGCGCGAAGGTGAAGAGGCCGGAGTACGTGTAGAAGTCCCCGTCGAAGGTGATCGTCCCCTCGTCGAGGAAGGTGCGCATGACGTGGTGCGCCTCCTTCACGCGAGAGAGCGGCTTCATCTGCGACCAGTTCATCCCGTACTGGCTCAGGAGCCCGAAGTTGCCGATCGAGAAGACGCACTCGGTCCGCCCGCCGGTCAGCTCGTCCAGCGTGGCGAGCGCCTGGACGATGAGCGTCGGCTCCCTGAGGCCGATCGGGGTCAGGTTCGGGCCGAAGCGGATCCGCTTGGTCTTGTCCGCCGCGGCGGCGAACAGGACCCACATGTCCTTGTGCCAGGTCTCGTCGACGGAGTAGACGGCGTGATACCCGGGCTCGTCCGCCATGCGGATCATGTCGATCGAGTCCTGGATCGGATAGTCGGGAAGGGTCACGTAGCTGAACTTCATGCCTCCTTGCCTTCCTCCCCCTCGAGTTCCTTCAGGAGCTCTTCGCCCGAGACGACCGAGTCCGCGAAGTGGTCGTGCATCCAGGCCAGGTGCTCCCAGCGGCTGTCGACGATGCGGAGCGTCTCCCAGGCGGGAAAGTCCTGCTGCGGCGTGTGCTCGGACATGAGGTCCGGGGCGACCTCGTAGACGTGGTCGAAGCGCATGACGACGTCGTCCTTCACGCGCTTCGCCTCCGGCGGTCTCTGCGCGGCGAGCCTGAAGCCGATCACTCCTCCACCTCCTCGTACGCCTCATCGAGCAGGTACTTGCCCGGGTTCATGATGTTGTTCGGGTCGAGCCCCCGCTTGACCGTCTTCATCACGTCGAAGCCGCCGCCCAGCTCGACCGGGACGAGGTCCACCTCGCCCTCGCGGCACGAGCCGTGGCACGCGGAGATGGAGCCGCCGTGCTCGACGGCCACGCGGGCGATCTCCCGCTTCGCGTCCACCCAGGCGGCCCAGCTCTCCTCGTCCCACTGCATCTCCCAGATGCCGATGTCGATCTCGGTCAGGTAGTCGCCCCACGGCTTGAAGGCCCCGTTCGTGTACGCGAACATGCCCCAGTCGTCGAACATGTCCAAGCGCTCGCGCAGGCCGGCCGCGATCGCGTGCCATTTCTCGCGCACCGCCGGCAGCTGCGAGTAGAGGATCGAGGCGTCCTCGCAGTGCCAGCTCATGGGCACGACCTGGCCGTCCCGGAGGCGCCCGTGGAGCGGCGTCGCGTAGCGGTCGTGGCGCGAGGCCCAGTCGCCCTGCGAGATCTCGTCCCCGAGGTACTCGCCCCGGGACTCCTTGCCGAGCCGGAGCATCCGCTTCGCCGAGGCCCGCACCTCGTCCGCGTTCCCGTAGAGGGCGAGCGCGACGACCGCCTGCACCGATTCGGGCTGCGGGATGTACGCCTCGTCGTCGCGGCGGAGGTAGGCCAGCTTCCACTCGTCGAAGAGGACGACGCCTGCGAGCGTGGCCGCCCCCGAGCGCGCGAAGTCGCCGGTCGCCCGCCACGCGTCCAGGTAGGAGGGATAGGCGAAGAACGCCGAGAACTCCGCCTCCGGCCGCTTGACGAGCTCGAGCGTCGCCTCCGTGACGATCCCGAGCGTCCCCTGGTGGCCCATGAAGAGGTGCTTGAGCTGGTAGCCGCTCGACGACTTGCGCACCTTCTTGCCGCCTCCGTCGCCGACACGGATGATCTGTCCGGTCGGAAGCACGATCTCGAAGCTGATCACGAGGTCGCGCGTGTGCCCGTAGCGGCCGCCGATCAGCGACCAGCCGCTCGTCCCGATCCTCCCGCCGACGAGTGAGCAGGGATACGAGGCGGGGTCGTCCGGATAGATGAACCCGTGCGGCTTGAGCTCCTCGGAGAGCTTCAGCATGTTGATGCCGGGCTGCACGGTGACCGTGCGGTCCTCGAGGT
>JBOHAD010000100.1:0-7301 GCA_050697555.1 Gaiellaceae bacterium
GCCTCGGTCGACGAGGATCTGACCGGCCAGGAGAACCTCGTCCTGATCGGCCGGCTCCTGGGCTTCCGGCGGGCGCAGGCCAAGGCGCGGGCCGCCGAGCTCCTCGATGCCTTTGACCTCGTCGACGCGGCCGGCCGCCTGGCGAAGCACTACTCCGGCGGGATGCGCAGACGGCTCGACATCGCCGCGAGCATCGTCGTGACGCCTCAGCTTATGTTCCTGGACGAGCCGACCACCGGCCTCGACCCGCGCTCCAGAAACCAGGTGTGGGACATCGTGCGGACTCTCGTCGCCGACGGGACCACGGTCCTGCTCTGCACGCAGTACCTCGACGAGGCCGACCAGCTCGCCGACGGGATCGCAGTGATCGACCACGGCAGGGTGATCGCCGAGGGCACTCCCGCCCAGCTCAAGGCGTCGGTCGGCTCCGGCGCCCTGCACGTTCGTCTGCTCGACCCCGAGCACCGGCCCGCCGCCGAGCAGGCGCTCTCGCGCGCGCTCGACGTCCAGGTTTATCTGGAGCCGGACCCGGCGGCGCTGTCGGTCGGGTGCGCACGTCCGGAACGCGCCGCCGAGGCCCTCGCCGAACTGTCTCGGGTCGGCGTCGGGGTCGCCGGCTTCTCCCTCGGTCAGCCGAGCCTGGACGAGGTCTTCCTGGCGCTGACCGGCCACCCGGCCGAAAAGGCCGAAGCAGGCGAGGAGGCCACCGCGATGGAGGAGGAGGCGTCATGAGCACGGCACCGACCGGGGTCCGCACCGCGCGCGACGAGCGGGCGCTCCACGCGGCGCTGTCCTCCCGCGAGCGCCCGCCGCGCGCGAGCACCCTGTCCGCCTGCCTGACCTTCGGCTGGCGGGGGATGCTGAAGGTCAAGCACGTCCCCGAGCAGCTCGTCGACGTCACCATCACGCCCGTGCTGTTCGTGCTCATGTTCACCTACATCTTCGGCGGGGCGATCTCCGGGTCGACCGGCGAGTACCTCGAGTTCCTCCTCCCCGGCATCATGGTGATGTCGGTCCTGTTCACGACCGTCTACTCCGGGGTGGCGCTCAACACCGACGTCACGAAAGGGGTCGTCGATCGCTTCCGCTCCCTGCCGATCGCGCGCTCGGCGCCGCTCGTCGGGGCCGTCCTCGGCGACAGCGTGCGCTACGTGCTCGGCGCCGCCGTCGTCATCGTGGTCGGCATGGCGATCGGCTTTCGGCCGGAGGCCGGGGTCGGCGGGGTCGTCGCGGCCGTAGCGCTGGTGGTCGTCTTCGCCTTCGGTCTCGCCTGGGTCTTCACCACTCTCGGCCTGCTGTTGCGCACGCCCAACGCCGTGATGAACGCCGGGTTCATGGGCATCTTCCCCCTCACGTTCCTGAGCAACGTCTTCGTCGACCCGGAGACCCTGCCGGGGTGGCTCGAGACGTTCGTCGACGTCAACCCGATCTCCCACCTGGTAACCGCGTCTCGCGGGCTGATGGCGGGAACGGCGACAGCGGGGGACATCGGCTTCGTGCTGGTGAGCGCCGCGGTGCTGGCGGCCGTCTTCGCACCGCTCACCGTGCGGCTCTATCGGAACAAGAGCTGAGCGGCCCGCTCTGCATGCCCATGGCGTGGGAGGAAGGGCCTCTGAGCAGGGATTTCCCGCGCTACGAGCGGCCCTGCGGTAACAGTCTCGACCTGGTCGAGGGTCGTCGGACGGCCAGGGGAAGCGGCGTCCAAGGTCTCTTTCAGGGTTGCGAAGTTGTCGTCCACCACCTTTCTTGACTGTGCGCCGTGAGAACTGCCGCGAAGGCGGCGGGCCCTGCAGCTCGACCTTCGCGGTCAGCTAGACGGCTGTCTCGCCGTTCTCCGCAGAGAACCGGTAGAGAGGTCAGCTGAGGTCGATGAGGACTTTGCCGACGGCGCCGCGCTCGACGGCGGCATGGGCCTCGGCGGTTCGGTCGAGCGGGAAGCGGTGCAGTGGCAGACCGGCGTCATCTCCCACCGGAAACGCGCCGTCCGCGGCCGCCGCCACGACATCGGCGACCGCCTGGTCCTTGGCCGCGGGCGGGACCGTGTAGACGAGGACGAACTGGTAGCGAACATTGCGGGACATCAGCTCGCCGACCGACAGGTCGAGCTCGTTGCCGCCGTCGGTGGCGTAGACGGCGACGGTGCCGTTCGCCGCCAATACGGCGGCGTCGAGGGCGCCGTTCGCGGCCGGCGCCAGCTCGACGACGACGTCGACCCCCTCCGGTGCGAGGCCACGGATCTGGTCGGCCGCCTCGCTGCTGCGGTAGTTGACGACGTGGTCGGCGCCGGCCGCCTGCGCGAGCTTCGCCTTCTGGTCACCGCTGACGGTGCTGATCACGCGCGCCCCCGCCCAGTGAGCGAGCTGAATGGCGGCGTGGCCGACAGCGCCAGCGCCCCCAGCAACGAGCACGGTCTGCGCGGCGAGAACACCCGGCGCAAGCCCAGTCGGCCCCAGCTGCGAGACGGTCAGACAGCGGTGCGCAGTCAGCGCCGGGATGCCAAGGCTCCCGTCAATGTCGAACGAGACGCCGTCCGGCAAGCGCACGGCCTGACGCTCCGGCAGGACGACGAACTCCTGCGCCGTCCCCTCCGCCCGCTGCCAGGCTGCCTCCCACAGCCAGACTCGCTCTCCGACTCGCGAAGAGTCGACACCATCGCCGACGGCATCGACGATCCCGGCCCCATCCTGATTCGGCACGACCTCGGGAAACGGGAGCTGCCCATCGCCGCCGCCGCGGCGGGCCTTCCAATCGGTCGGGTTGACGCCCGAGACGCGGACCGCGACACGAACCTCACCCGGTCCCGGCTGCGGAACAGGCCGATCGACCAAGCGGAGCACGTCGGGCCCGCCTGCCTCTGAGTAAACGACCGCTCTCATGCGCCTACATAGGGCAAGCTCGGGAGCCTAACGTGATAGGAAGAGGCGTGGCTCGTTCGCCGGAGCGTTGAAGCCGGGCATGGAGTTCTCGGCCGAGAACAGCCTGATCCTCGTCGGACTGCTGGCCGCTGCTGCGGCACTCCTCGCCACCGCCCAGCTCGTTCGGATTCCATATCCGATCCTGCTCGTCCTCGGCGGCCTCGGGCTGGGATTCGTGCCCGGCATGCCGCGAATCGAGCTGGCCCCGGACCTCGTCCTGGTCGCGGTTCTCCCTCCGCTCCTCTACGGCACGGCCTTCTTCACGTCCCTGCGGGAGCTCCGCGCGAACGTGCGCCCGATCTCGCTCCTTGCCGTAGGGCTGGTCCTCACGACGATGATCGCCGTCGCCGTCGTCGCGCACACCGCCATCCCCGGTCTCACCTGGCCGGGCGCCTTCGTCCTCGGCGCGATCGTCTCGCCCACGGATCCGACCGCCGCGAGCGCGATCGCGCAGCGGCTCGGCCTCCCGCGCCGACTGATCGCCCTGATCGAGGGCGAGAGCCTCGTCAACGACGGCACCGCTCTCGTCGCCTACCGCTTCGCCGTCGCCGCCGTCGTCACCGGTAGCTTCTCGCTCGCCAGCGCCTCCGGACGATTCGTGCTCAACGTCGCCGGCGGGATCGCAGTCGGACTCGCTGTCGGCTTCGTGATCCGCCAGGTTCGGCGCCGGCTCGACAACCCGCCGGTCGAGATCACGATCTCGATCCTCAGCGGCTACTTCGCTTACCTGCCAGCACAGGCCGCCGGCGTCTCGGGCATCCTCGCCGCCGTTACCGTCGGGATTTACATGGGCTGGCACACACCCGAGCTCACCACACCGCAGATGCGACTCCAGGGCGCCGCCGTCTGGGAGATCCTCTTCTTCCTCCTGAACGCGCTCCTCTTTGCCCTCATCGGCCTCCAGCTGCCGGCGATCATCGACGCCCTCTCCGGAACGTCGCCGGGAATCCTCATCTTCTACGCGGTCGCCGTCACTGCCGCCGTCATCGGCGCGCGCTTCCTGTGGATCTTCGCGGCGACATGGCGTCCACGCCTGCTCCCCCGGCGGGCCCGCGAACGCCCTGCCCCGTCCATGAAGGAAGCGACGATTCTGACCTGGTCAGGCATGCGCGGGGCGGTGTCGCTTGCGGCCGCGCTCGCCCTCCCGCTCACGACCGACGCGGGCACGCCCTTCCCGGATCGTGATCTGATCGTGTTCCTGACTTTCGCGGTCATCCTGGGAACGCTGGTCGTCCAGGGCCTCACCCTGCCAAGCCTCATCAGCCGCCTCGGCCTCGAGGACGACCGGCTGGCCGAGAAGGAAGAGGCGAAGGCCCGCATCCACGCGGCCGAAGCGGCCCTCGCACGCCTCGAGGAGCTGCTGGAAGAAGAGTGGGTGCTGGAAGACACCGCGGACCGACTCCGCGGGCTCTACAGGTTCCGGCGCGAGCGCTTTCGCACTCGCTTCGACGCCGAAGGCGACCGCACGATCGAGGACCGCTCGACGAACTACCAGCGCCTCCGCCACGAGCTCCTCGAGGCCGAGCGTCGCGCCATCCTCGAGCTTCGACGCAGCGGCCGCATCGACGACGCCGTCATGCGCCAAGTCGAGCGCGACCTCGATCTCGAAGACGCCCGCCTCGACCTGTAGCTCCGGCGGCACAACGACGTGTACGGAGGCGTCAGGAGCGGGTAGTCCTTCGAAGGCTCGACCAAGGAGGCGGTATGGAGAAGCGAACACTGGGCAGGGGCGAGGCAGCGCTCGAAGTCTCCGCCGAGGGGCTCGGCTGCATGGGAATGTCAGAGTTCTACGGTTCGACCGACGAGGGCGAGGCGCTTGCCACGATCCACAACGCGCTGGAGCTGGGCGTCGACTTCCTCGACACGGCAGACGACTACGGACCGTTCACGAACGAGAAGCTAGTCGGGCGGGCGATCGCCGACCGCCGCGACGAGGTGGTGCTGGCGACCAAGTTCGGCATCGTGCATGACGATGCCGGCGAGCGGTTGGGGATCTCCGGCGACCCCGAGTACGTACGCCGGGCCTGCGAAGCCTCGCTGCAGCGCCTTGGCACCGACTACATCGACCTCTACTACCAGCACCGCGTCGGCTCCGAGACGCCGATCGAGGAGACGGTCGGTGCCCTTGCCGAGCTGATCGAGCAAGGGAAGATCCGCCACTACGGACTCTCCGAAGCTGCGCCGGAGACGATACGCCGCGCCCACGCCACCCACCCGGTCACGGCGATCCAGACCGAGTACTCGCTGTGGAGCCGCGAGCCCGAGGACAACGGCGTTCTCGACACCGTCCGCGAGCTGGGCGTCGGCTTCGTCCCGTACAGCCCGCTCGGGCGCGGCTTCCTGACCGGACAGATCCACTCGCCCGACGACCTCGAGCCCGATGACTTCCGGCTCACCACGCCTCGCTTTCAGGGCGACAACTTCCAGCGAAACCTCGACATGGTCGAGCGGGTCAAGGAGATCGCCGCCGAGAAGGGCGTCGCGCCCGGCCAGCTGGCGCTTGCCTGGGTGCTGGCGCAGGGCGAAGACGTCGTGCCGATCCCCGGCACCAAGCACCGCCACTACCTGGAGGAGAACATCGCCGCCGCCGAGATCGAGCTCTCAGACGACGAGCTCGCCCGCATCGACGAAGCAGCGCCCATCGGCTCCACCGCGGGCGACCGCTACGACGAAGCCGGGATGAAGGCCGTGCACATGTAGGCGCGGGAGATCGAACGAAGAACGAGATGCACGTTCGGGGTGCCGGCCTACAGGAGCCGCACGTTCAAGCCGATCGCCGTTCACCCGCACTCTCGTCCGTGCCCTCACCAGGACCACACCACTACGATCAAGCTTCCGCGCGATCGGCTCGCATGCCAGATCCCGGCCCTTGTTAACCACGCACGGAGAATGTGCATCCGAAGCCGCCTTGCGGAGCCTGTGCACCGCTTGAACAAGCCCTTTCTGCAGGCTTGCCAGGCGGACGCCGACGGTCCCTACATACCCATGGCGTAGTAAGGAGTTGCCGCTGAGCAGGGATTTCCTGTGCTTTCAGTGGCATGTGTCATCACCCTGACCACACGTAGACGCACCGATACCGACGACCATGCGACGATGCAGACATCGGGGTCCTCACAGTGTGTAGCCTTGCCCGGACTGGCACTCGTTGTCCGCTGGGCTGAACCGGCGGCGGCCATCTCCTTGACGCTCTCGATGCGAGCCTCGATCTCGCCGATGCCGAACGCTGGCAGCTTCTCTTCGCAACCAACTCGTAGGTGCGCGCGGCTATGTTCTCCTTGACGTGCGTTCTCCTTGACGTGCGCGCGCTCCAGCGGCGGCGGAGCTTGTCGTAGTTCGCAAAGTAAGGCCGTACCTCCTCGACAACGCGGTTGCGGGAACCTGATCGCCGTTCCAGTCACGTGTCTGAAGACCTGGCGACAGCTCCAAACTCATCGGAGCCGGGCAGCAAACGTGCAGCAGACGGCTGAAATCGGCTTTTCTCAACCCATGCGGAATCGAATCGCGACGAGCCCGCGAAGCCGCACGAATAGAGCGATTCCGCAACCATCGTCGTCGATCGTCGCGACCCTAGAAGTGGCCTGTCACGCCGGAGGTCGCGGGTTCGAGTCCCGTCGCTCCCGTAAAAGATCTGCAAATCAACGCGTCTGTTGTCTGTCTAGGCGCACACGAACGCGGCTTCCGTCGATCCCGTGCTGATTCCGCTCCGCCTACAGCCAGCGGGAGCGGGCGTAGCCGGTGAAACCCGCAAGCTCGCTGCCCGTCGCGTCGGCCGGCGGTCACCCGCCGTTGGTCTAGGCGCCGTCCTCGACCTCAGCGAGGGCGGGCGCCCGAGCGGAACCGTCATCCCATGGAAGCGTCACTCGGCCGGCTCGCGCCGCCTGCTCGGCGGCCGGGGCCGAGCTCCTCGTCAACGCCTACCACGGGCTCGGAGCGCTTCCCTTCACGTTCCGGAGCACGGGCTCGAGGCGGCGTAGATCGTCGGGGCGGCTACAAGTACCTGCGGCTCGGGGACGGCAACTGCTTCCTGGCCACTACCGCGCGGCGCGCGTCCTCGACTTCGAGGAGCGAGCCCTCTCGCCGGAGCTCCCGCGCCGTGTCGTTGCACCAGACCGGTCTGCTTGCCCGCCTCTTCGACGCGCTCGACACGCCGGAGAGCGTGATGAGACGTGAGCGTGCCGCGTCGGGCGGCTTCCTCGCACTCGAGTGCTTCCTCGCTCCCGCTCACCAAGCGGATTATCCTCACCGTCATGAACGAGACGAAGATCACCCTGCCCGAGAGCGCGATCCCCGAGCGCTGGTACAACATCCAGGCCGACATGCCGAACCGGCCGCAGCCGGTTCTCCACCCCGGCACCGGGGAGCCCGTCGGCCCCGACGACCTCGCCC
>JBOHAD010000101.1:0-6872 GCA_050697555.1 Gaiellaceae bacterium
GGGGGCGGATACCGTATCCGGGTGGGGACGCCATGAGGGTCGAATTCGTCCGAGATGTCGAGGCGGCGCTCGGCGCCGAAGGGGTGATCAAGGAGCCCGAGCAGCTGCGGACGTACGAATGCGACGGCCTCACCGGCTACCGGGTCGTCCCCGGCCTCGTCGCCTTGCCTCGCAGCACCGAGGAGGTGCAGGCGGTCGTTCGGCTGTGCGCGCGCGACGGGGTCCCCTTCGTGGCGCGCGGCGCGGGCACCGGCCTCTCCGGCGGAGCGCTCCCCGTCGCGGAGGGAGTCGTCATCTCGCTGGCGCGCATGAACCGCATCCTCGGCGTCGACCTCGAGAGCGCGCGCGTCACGCTCCAGCCGGGCGTGACGAACCTCGCGGTCACGGAGGCGGTCGCCCAGCATGGCTTCTACTACGCTCCCGATCCCTCGAGCCAGCAGGTGTGCACGATCGGCGGCAACGTGGCCGAGAACTCGGGCGGAGCCCACTGCCTCAAGCACGGCTTCACCGTCAACCACGTGCTCGAGGCGGAGGTCGTCCTCGCGGACGGCGAGCTCGTGCGCCTGCGGGCGGCCGACCCGGGGCCCGACCTGCTCGGGGCCTTCGTCGGCTCCGAGGGGACGCTCGGCATCGCCACCGAGCTGACCGTCCGGGTCCTGCGCGCGCCCGAGGCGGTGCGGACGCTCCTCGCCGGCTTCGAGTCGACCGACGCGGCGGGCGGCGCCGTCTCCGGCGTGATCGCGGCGCGCATCCTCCCGGCCGCGATTGAGATGATGGACCGCCTCACGATCGAGGCCGCCGAGGCGGCCGTGCACCCCGGCTACCCGGACGTCGGCGCCGTGCTCATCGTCGAACTGGACGGCCTGGCCGCTCAGGTGGAGGAGGATCTCGCCGCCGTGGAGGCGCTCTGCCTGGCGAACGGCGCCCTCGAGGTGCGCGTCGCCACCGACGAGGCGGAGCGCGCGCTTCTCTGGCGAGGGCGCAGGTCGGCCTTCGCGGCGATGGGGCGGGTGAGCCACGACTACTACGTCCAGGACGGGGTCGTCCCCCGCACGCGGCTGGCAGAGGTCCTGCGCCGCATCGCCGAGCTCGAGGGCGAGTACGGCCTCCGCGTGGGCAACGTCTTCCACGCGGGCGACGGGAATCTCCACCCGCTCGTCCTCTACGACGGCCGCCGGGAGGGAGAGGCCGAGCGCGCGCAAGAGCTGGCGGTCGCCATTCTCGACGTCTGCATGGAGGCGGGCGGCTCGCTCACCGGCGAGCACGGCATCGGGGTGGACAAGGCGTGCTCGATGCCGCGCATGTTCGGGCCGGACGATCTCGACGCAATGCAGCGGCTGCGGCGCGCCTTCGACCCGGCCGGCCTCGCCAATCCGGGGAAGATCTTCCCCACGCCGCGGCTATGCGGCGAGGTCCCGGGCCCGTACCGCGCCCACCCACTCGAGAAGGCAGGCCTTGCCGAGCGTCTCTGAGCCTCTGTCGATCGAGGAGGCCGGCGAGCTCCTGGAGCGGGCGGCCCACGCGGGCCGGCGCGTCTCGATCGAGCGCGAGGGTGGAGACCTCGTCGTCTCGACCCGCTACCTCAACCGTTTGCTCGAGCACGAGGCCGGTGACCTCACGGCCACGGTCGAGGCCGGCCTGCGCCTCTCGGCGCTGAACGAGCGTCTCGCCGAGGAAGGGCAGATGCTCGCGCTCGACCCGCCCGGCGACCCCACGATCGGCGCCGCGATCGCCGGCGACCTCTTCGGCCCCCGGGCCCACCGCTACGGCCGTCCGCGCGACCTCGTCCTCGGGGTCACCCTCGTCCTCGGGGACGGGACGGTGGCCAACTCCGGCGGGAAGGTCGTGAAGAACGTGGCCGGCTACGACCTGGGCAAGCTCGTCTGCGGCTCGCACGGACGGCTGGCACTGATCGCGCGGGCGAGCCTGCGCCTCCATCCGCTTCCGGCGGCTTCGCGCACCCTGGTCGTCGGCGTCGAGGGGCCGTCCGACGCCCAGGGGCTCACCTGGACGCTGCTCCGTTCACCGCTCGTCCCGAGCGCCGTCGACCTGCTCTGGGACGGCGAGGCGGGTGTTCTCGCTCTGCTCTTCGAGGGCAGTGAGACGGCCGCCGGCGAGCAGCTCGAGCGGGCGCGGGTCCTCCTCGGCGGCCGGGAGGACGAGTCCGTCTGGGCGGACGCGGCCGCACGGCAGCTCGGCGCCGGCTCGCGGCGCTCGTTCGCCCCCGGAGAGCTGGCGGCCGCGCTGGGCGGGCTCACCGAGGCGCTCGTCCGGGTCGGCCCGACCTGCTTCGCCTACGTGCCCGAGGCGAGCGAGGACGAGTGGCTGACGCTCGCGGAGCGGGTTCGCGCCGAGTTCGACCCCGTCGGCGTCCTCGCATGAGTACGAGCACGATCGACCGCGAGCTGATCGCGGACTGCGTCCACTGCGGCTTCTGCCTGCCGACCTGCCCGACCTACGGGCCGCTCTGGCAGGAGGAGATGGACTCGCCCCGCGGGCGTATCCACCTCATGGAGGGGCTCGCGGACGGCACGCTCCTGCTCAACCGCACCGTCGTCGAGCACTTCGACCGGTGTCTGGGCTGCATGGCCTGCGTCACGGCCTGCCCCTCCGGAGTGCAGTACGACCGCCTCATCGAGCAGACGCGCGCGGTCGTGGAGCGCGAATACCAGCGCTCGCTCCGGGAGCGAATGCTCCGTGCTCTCGTCTTCGCCCTCTTCCCGCATCCGCGACGTCTGCGCGTCGCGCTCGCCTTTGCGCCCGTCGGACGGTTGCTGCCGCTACCGCGCAGGCTCCGGCCCCTCACCGAGCTGGCTCCGCCCTGGCGATCCCGGGAGGAGCCGCCGGAGCTCAGCCCGGCGCAGGGCGAGCGGGTCGCGCGCGTCGGCCTTCTCACCGGGTGCGTGCAGCGCGTCCTCTTCGGCAACGTGAACGCAGCCACCGCGCGGGTCCTCGCCGCGCACGGGTGCGAGGTGGCTGCCCCCAAGGCCCAGGCGTGCTGCGGCGCTCTCGCGGTGCACGCCGGCCGAGACGAGGAGGGGCGCGAGCGCGCGCGGCGCACGATCGCCGTGTTCGAGGGGGCCCAGGTCGACTACGTGGTGACGAACGCCGCCGGCTGCGGGTCGGTGCTGAAGGAGTACGCATTCCTGCTCGCCGGGGACCCGGACTGGGCCGAGCGGGCTGCGGCGTTCTCGGCGCGGGTGCGCGACGTCTCGGAGGTCGTCGCCGAGCTGGAGCCCCGAGCGGAGCCGAGTCCACTCGCCCTCCGCGTGGCTTTCCAGGACTCCTGCCACCTCCTGCACGCGCAGGGCGTGGAGCTCGCCCCCCGGATGCTGCTCACCGCCCTCCCCGGGCTCGAGGCGGCCGAGCCGGCGGAGCAGGAGATCTGCTGCGGGAGCGCGGGGATCTACAACATCGTCCAGCCGGGGGCGGCACGCGAGCTCGGCGATCGCAAGGCGGAGCGCGTGCTCGCCACCGAGCCCGACGCGTACGCGAGCGCGAACCCCGGCTGCCTGGTGCAGGTCACGGCCGCACTCCGGCGGGCCGGGCGGCCGCTGCCCGCGTTCCATCCCGTGGAGCTCTTGGACGCATCCCTGCGCGGCGTCGGCGCCGGCGAGCTGCTCGGGAAAGCACGCCGCTGAGGCCGACCGGCCCCGGCGGGTGGGTGACGCCCACGCGCGTTACCATGCCGATCGGACACGAAGGAGGGGGAGATGAGCACCGAAGCTGGAGGCATCGAGAGCAGGGAAACGACCCTGAGCCGTGGGAGCTTCCTCGGTCTCGCGGCCGGGACGGCTGCTGCGGCGGCCGTGGGAACCTGGGCGCCGAAGGCGTTTGCAAGCGAACGGCTCGTGCCGCCCGGCAAGCTCGGCGTCCAGCTCTTCACAGTGCGGGACGCGGTGTCGCGGCTCGACAACAGCGTCGTCGACCCGACGAACGGCACGCTCCTGCGCGGCGGCTTTCGCGGTGTCTTCGAGACGCTCGCGTCGTTCGGGTACAAGGAGATCGAGTTCGCCGGATACGCCCAAGGCGCCAACGGCCCGATCACGACGGAGCAGATCCGCCAGGCGCTGGACGACAACGGGCTCCGCGCAGTGGGGACCCACCTCGGCCTCAACGCTTTGCGCAACAACCTCGAGTTCGAGCTCGACCGCTGCGAGATCCTCGGCATGCCGTTCATCGGCACGGCCAACGCGCCGACGAGCGACCGCACCGTCGGCGGCTACCAGGCGGCTGCCGCGGAGTTCAACACCTGGGGCGCGGCTGCCGCCGCGCGGGGCATCAAGCTCTACCAGCACAACCACACTGACGAGTTCAGCTTCGCCACGGACGACCAAAGCGTCCGGCTCTACGACGTCTGGCTCGCGGAAACCGACCCGAAGCTCGTCTTTCTCGAGCTGGACATCTACTGGGCGTACGCGGCGAGGAACCTCTTCCCCGGATTCGAGCCGCTCGACTACGTGAAGGCCCAGCCGCAGCGGTACCCGCTCTACCACGTCAAGGACGGGGCTGCCGCCCCGCCGCCGGATCCGGACGGCCTCGTGTTCGTGGACGTAGGCGACGGCATCATCGACTTCCGGACCTTCTTCGACGAGCAGGGAAAGAAGGGCTACCACCACTACATCATGGAGCGTGACAACGCGCCCGGAGGCTCGGCCGACCCGGGCCGTTCCTTCCGTTCGGCGCGGCGCAGCGCGGAGTACCTGCTGAGGCTCCGCGCATAGGCCCGGCGGTTCAGGCAGGCACGCCGCTGAGGGGGACGACGGTCGCCTCGCCGTGCGAGCGGAGCGCGGCCGTGAAGATCCGGTGCGTGGCGGCGGCCTCTTCGGGCGTCGCGCAGTGGAACGGCTGGCGCATGCCCTCGCGGCCGTGGGCGAGCTCGTCGAGGAACGCCGCCCACATCTGCAGGATCGCGTCGGAGAAGCCGAACTCGAAGATCGCGCCCGTGATAGTGGGGTAGGCCGACTCCGAGCCGAGGTCGAGCACTCTCCACGCCTGCGGCGCGCCCGCCTCGTACTCCATCCAGCGGAGCGTCTTCGGATACTTGCTCGTGTAGGCGATCGAGCCCTCGGTGCCGTCGATCTCGATCGTCCACGTGTTCGTCTCGCCGGGCGCGATCCGCTTCGTCTCCACCCGGAGGGGGAACGCGTAGCCGTCCGTCTCGACCGTGCAGAGGAGGACGGCGTTGTCCCACGTGTCACAGGCGGCCGTGCCGCCCTGGCCGTCCGGGCGCTCGGGGAAGACGTCCGAGAGGATCGCCCGCACGTCGCTCGGGAGCCACCCCGCCCGCAGGGGGAGGTGGAGCGCGTGCATGCCGAGGTCGCCCATGCAGCCGTACTCGCCGTTCCGGGTGGCCTGCCGCTTCCAGTTGATCGGCTTCTCCGGGTCGAGGTCGCTCGAGTGGAGGAAGAGCGAGCGCACCTCGAGGACGCGGCCGAAGCGGCGCTCCGCGATCCAGCGGGCCACGCGCTGTCCGCCTGGGTAGAACGGCAGCTCCGAGGAGCAGCGCACGAGCAGGTCGGGGTGGGCGTCGATCTCGGCCGCGATCGCCTCGAGCGCGGGCAGGTCGATCCCGAACGGCTTCTCGCCGAGAAGGTGCTTCCCGGCTCGGAGGACCGCGGTGTAGACCTCCTCGTGCAGGTCGTGGGGGACGGCGCAGTAGACGGCTTCCACGGAGTCGTCGGCGAGGAGCTCCCGATAGTCGGAGACGAGCCTCGGTCTCGGCTCGAGCCGCTCATACCACGCGAGCACGCCGGGATCGACGTCGCAGACGACGGCCAGCTCCGGGCGGACGCCGATGTCCACGAGGTGCACCCAGCGCGCCGCCGCGCTTGCGAACTCGCGCCCCATGAGCCCGCCTCCGACGAGCCCGAAGCGGACGACGCGCTCAGCCACCGTGAACGATCGCCATCAGCCGGCGCGTCATCCCGGCCGGATCCTCGTGCTGGATCACGTTCCGGCCGTAGACGATGCCCGCCGCCCCGCGCCGCATGACCTCCTCGGTTCGGCGCAGGATCTCCTCCTCGGGCGCACGCCCGCCGCCCCGGACGAGCACGGGAACACGTCCGGCCGCCTCGATCACGCGGGGGTAGTCGTCGAGGTCGTCGGTCGGGTCGGCCTTGATCACGTCCGCCCCCAGCTCGACGGCCTGGCGGACGAGCGGCACGATCTTGCCCGGGTCCCCGTCGACGCCGTAGCCCGAGTCGCCCGCCTGCATCGCGAGCGGCTCCACCATCAGCGGCATGCCGAGCGGGTCGCACTCGGCGCGCAGGCGCGAGATGTTCTGGACGCACGCGTGCTGGAGCTCCGGCTGGCCGGGGAGGAGCAGGAGGTTGACGACGACGCAGGCGGCGTCGAGCGCGACCGCCTTCTCGACGGCGCCGTCGACGACCTCGCTGTAGAGGTACTCGCGGCCGACGCCGGCGCGCCCGTAGACGTTCGCGACGTCCGTGCGCAGGACGAGGGCCGGCTTGCGGGGCCCCGGGATCCGCTGCAGGAGCGGCGCCTGGCCCGGGGAGAGCTGGATCGCATCCGGGCCGGCCTCGGCCAACGTCGCGACCGCGCGCTCCATGTCCTCGATCCCGGACAGGAACTCGGCCTCGCCGAAGAAGCCGTGGTCGACGGCGACGTCGAAGCACTTTCGGTCGGCGGCGAAGAGACGGTTCAGCCGGGGCGTCACGACATGTGGATCTCGACGTCGTCCGCGACGCCGCCGAGGATCGTGTAGTCGGTGGGCGCAGTCTGCAGGATCGATCCCGGCACGTACGTCGACACCGGCCCATGGGCGACGAGGCGGGCGATGAAGCGCTGCCAGGAGACGCCGCCCCCGAGGTCGCCGTCGAGCCAGAAGCTGCGGTGCTTCGCGCCCATGA
>JBOHAD010000102.1:0-6867 GCA_050697555.1 Gaiellaceae bacterium
CCGGACGTCCGGCGGGCGTGCAGGCGGGCCTCCAGCTCCTTCCGCTCCTCACCCGCGCGCCGGTACGCGTCCTGGGCGCGGGCGCGGGCCCGCTCGCGCTCGGCCTCGTACTCGCTCCAGCCTCCCGTGTACTCGCGGGCCCGCCTCGTCCCCTCCTCCAGCTCGACGATCCGCGCCACCGTGCGGTCGAGGAAGGCGCGGTCGTGCGAGACGACGACGACGGCCGCCGGCGTCTCCGCGAGGAAACGCTCGAGGCGGTCGAGCCCGGCGAAATCGAGGTCGTTCGTCGGCTCGTCGAGGAGGAGCACATCGCACTCGGCGAGCAGGAGAGCAGCGAGCGCGGCCCGCGACGCCTGGCCGCCGGAGAGCGTGCGCAAGGGTCGCTCGAGCACCGCGGCCTCGAGCCCGACCTCGAGGCAGGCGGCGCCGGCGCGCGCGGCGAGGTCGTGACCGCCGAGCGCGAGGAACCGCTCGAGCGCCTCGCCGTAACGCTCCGCCAGCCCGGGATCGGCCTCGAGCGCCGCCCCGAGCGCGTCGAGCTCGGCGCTTGACTCGGCGACTCCCGATCGCCGCGCCAGGTAGTCGAGGACGGTCTCCGCCCCGAGCGCCTCCGTCTCCTGCGGGTGATATCCGATCCTCAGCGAGCCCGGCGCGCGCACCACGCGACCCGCATCGGGCGTCACGATCCCGGCGAGGAGCCGCAGCAGGGTCGTCTTCCCGATGCCGTTCGGGCCGACGACGCCGATCCGGCTCCGAGACCCGACTACGAGGGAAACGCGGTCGACGACGAGCGTCGGGCCGAGGTACTTCGTGGCGTTGTCGAGCGCGAGGGACTGCACGTGACTCCTGACGCGGAGGCTGGACGCGCCGCGTGGCGCGAAAGAGCACGGATGGCGTCAGTCAGTCACGCATAGAGGGCGCCGGAGCGCCGGCCGCGACTCTAGCAGCCGTCAACGGCGAGCGAGGCCGACCGGTTCTTGCAGGAGGGCCGGCCGACTGAGATGCTCGGCGGCGTAGAGCCGGACGGCCCAAGGAGGCAAGAATGCTGGAACAGGCTGGGATCGTGGCCATCGTGCCCGTCTCGGACGTCGACGCCGCGATCCGATTCTACGGCGAGACTCTCGGTCTCGAGCTCCAGGAGCGGCGCGACGACCTGCCCGAGAACCGGGAGGCGGAGTTCAGGGCCGGGGATGGAACCCTCCTCGCCTACGAGAGCGTCGGTGCGGGAAAGAGCAGGCACACGGTCGCAGGGTTTCGCGTCGGCGACATCGAGGCAGTCGTCGGCGGCCTGCGCGCGCGGGGCGTGGCTTTCGAGGAGTACGACTTGCCCGACCTGAAGACAGAGAACGGCATCGCCACGGTCGGAGACGTCCGCGCCGCCTGGTGCAAGGACCCCGACGGGAACACTCTCGCCGTCGAGTCCGCCGGGGTGGCGAGGAGCTAGTGCCCTAAAGCCGGTCGCGGAGCTCGGAGAGGGCCGACCAGCGAGGATCGACGTCGGCCTCTTCGTGCTCGTGCGGGTCGGCGTTCAAGTCACGGCCGCAGACCGGGCAGAGCCCGGCGCAGTCGGGCCGGCAGAGGATCTTGTCCGGGAGTGCGAGCACGACTGCGTCCCGCGCCCAGGCGGAGAGGTCGAGCCGGTCGTCCTCCAGGTACGGCGTCGCCAGCTCGTCCGACTCGCCGGGATTCGTGGCCTGGTACTCGCGGCTCCTGACGTGGAGCGAGAGGCCGGCGTCGCCGAGGCAGCGGAAGCAGGGGCCGACGAGGCGCACGTCGAACTCGAGCTCGAGCAGGAGCCCCGAGCTCGTCTGCGTCAGCGCGAACGCGGCCTCCGGCTTCTCGGGGACGGGTATGTAGCGCTGGCCGCCCAGCTCGAGCGGGTCGACCTCGACCTCGCGGACGTCCCGGAACTGCTCGCCCGAGCGCAGCCTGGCGGTGCGGAGATTGAAGATCGTCATCCGCTCCGAGAGTAGCGGGACGGAGAAGAGCTAGACCGGCTGCTCGTCGGTGATGCCGGCGACCACGGTCTCCTGCGAGCGCTCGTGGAGCCGCTCGCGCCCGCGGCGCACGGCGCCGAGGAACTTGTCGAGGTTGACCTCGAGGGTGGAGAGGATCGAGTCCGCCCAGTCCTCCATCTCGAGGCGGGTCTCGCGGGCCTGCCGCCTGGCCTCTTCGACGATCTCCTGCGCCTGGCGCTCGGCAAGCTTGGCGATCTCGGTCTGCGACGCCTCACGAACGGCCTGCTCGCGCGCCTCGCCTAGGATGCGGTCGGCCTCCCTCTTGGCCTCCGCCAGCATCTCCTGGCGCTCCTTCACGATCCAGCGGGCCTGTTTGATCTCCTCCGGGATGGTCGCGCGCATCTGGTCGAGGATGTCGTAGATCTCCTCCCGGTCGATGCGCACCTGGTCGGTGAGCGGCACCGCTTTCGCGTTGTGCACCAGGTCGTCGAGCTTGTCGATGAGTACGAGAACGTCCATAACGGGCTCTCAGTCTACTCTTGCGGTGAGACGGGCGCGCCGGGCTTGGGTCTCGGATACAGCTCCTCGAAGCGGCGCGCAACGGGCTCCGGAACGAGGTCCTCCACGTTGCCGCCGAAGGAGGCGACCTCCTTGACGCCGCTCGAGGAGAGGAAGCTGTACTGCGGGCTGGACATCAGGTACATCGTCTCCACCTCGGGCGCGAGCTTGCGGTTCAGGTGGTGCATCTGGAACTCCCACTCGAAGTCCGAGATCGCGCGCAGGCCCTTCACCATGGTGCGGGCGCCCCAGCGGCGGGCGAACTCGACCACGAGCTCGGAGAAGACGTCGACCTCGACGTTCTCGTGGCCGACGAGGGCCTCGCGCAGGAACTCGACGCGCTCCTCGACGGAGAACGTCGGCGCCTTGTGCTGCGGATCCCGAACGACGCCCACGACGACCCGCTCGAAGATGGTCGCGGCGCGCTTGATGATGTCGAGGTGCCCGTTCGTGACCGGGTCGTAGCTCCCGGGGCAGATGCACGTGACGGGCTGGGATTCACTCATCCGGACGTGCCCTCGAAGACCGTCACCCGCGCCGAGCCGTAGCGCCGGCTCGTGCGCTTGGGGAGCGGGAGCTCGGGCTCCTCGTGCGCGTCCGACTCGACGACGGCGAGTCCGTCCGGAGTGACGACGGCGGGCAGGTACGCGGCCAGCGCGGGCAGGATGCGGGCGAGCATGCGGTAGGGCGGGTCGATGAGCACGAGATCGTACCGCCTGCCCCCCGCCGCGTCCGACGCCAGCCGGCGCGCCGCGTCCTCCCTCAGGACGGTCGCCCCCTCGAGCCGGAGCTTGTCGAGGTTGCGGAGTATCGTGCGCGCCGCCTCGCCGTCGCTCTCGACGAAGGTGACGCGCGCGGCGCCCCGCGAGAGCGCCTCGAGCCCCATCGCCCCGGAGCCCGCGTAGAGGTCGAGCACGTCGGCGCCGTCCACGGGCCCGACGAGGTTGAAGATCGCCTCGCGGACGCGGTCGGCCGTCGGCCGGACGGCGCTGCCCTTCGGAGCGAAGAGGCGCGCCCCCTTACGCGAACCCGCGACGATTCTCAATCCGCTCCGCCTCGCGGCCGAGCGGAGAGAGGATGTCCTCGTCCTCGACCGCCAGCCGCTCCGCCCACTCGCGCGCCTTGGCGATCAGGTGCAGGTCGCGCACGAGCTGGGTGAACTTCAGATCCGAGAGGCCCGACTGGCGCGTGCCGAGCAGCTGGCCCTCGCCCCGCAGCTCGAGGTCGACCTCGGCGAGCAGGAAGCCGTCGCCCGTCTCGACCAGCGCCTCCAGCCGTCGCGTGGCCTCCTCCGTCAGGTCGTCCTTCGGGCGGGAGACGAGCAGGCAGTAGGACTGCTCCCCGCCCCGGCCGACACGCCCCCGGAGCTGGTGCAGCTGCGCGAGCCCGAAGCGGTCGGCTTCCTGGACGATCATGATCGTCGCGTTCGGGACGTCCACGCCCACCTCGATCACGGTGGTGGCGACGAGGACGTCGACCTCGCCTCGCTTGAAGGCGTCCATCACCTCGCGCCGCTCGGCCGGGCGGAGCCTCCCGTGCAGGCACCCCACGCGAAAACCCGCGAGCTCCGCTTCGCGCAGGCGCTCGGCCTCGCCCTCGGCCGCGCGGGCCTCGACCGCCTCCGACTCGGACACGAGCGGGCAGACGACGTACGCCTGCCGGCCGTCCTCCAGATGGCGGCGCAGGCGTGTGTACGCCTCGGCGCTGCGCTCGTGGCTGACCCACCGCGTGACCACGGGCCTGCGCCCGCGCGGCGGACGCGCGATCTCGGTGACGTCCAGGTCGCCGTACACAGTCTGGGCGAGCGTCCGCGGAATCGGCGTGGCGGTCATGTGGAGGACGTGGGGCGTCGCCCGGCCGAGAGCGCGACGCTGCTCGACGCCGAAGCGGTGCTGCTCGTCGACCACGGCCACGGCGAGCGAGCGGAACTCGACCCCTTCCTGGATGAGGGCGTGCGTGCCGACGGCAATCTCGGCTTCGCCGCTCTCCATGCGCTCGCGCACCTCACGGTGCTGCCTGGCGGGGAGCGAGCTCGTGAGGAGCTCGCAGCGCACGCCGAGATCGCGGCACAGGCCCTCGATCGTGAGGAAGTGCTGCTCGGCAAGTGTCTCCGTGGGAGCCATGAGCGCTGCCTGGTGGCCCGCCTCGACAGCGCGCAGAAGCGCGTAGAGCGCCACGACCGTCTTCCCGGAGCCGACGTCGCCCTGGAGCAGCCGCTGCATCGGCCTTACATCGGCGAGATCCTGACGGATCTCGCCGATCGCAGCCTGCTGCTCCGGCGTGAGGGTGAACGGAAGTGCGTCGTAATAGCGCCGCACGAGGTCGCCGTCGTCGCCGAGGGCGGGCGCGCTCGTGTCCTCTTCCAAGGCGCGGCGGCGGCGCAGGAAGCCGAGCTGGAGGACGAGCAGCTCCTCGAACGCCAGGCGCTCGCGTGCCGCCTCCGCCTCCGCCCGCGCACGAGGACGGTGGGCCGCCCGCAGAGCGTCGGCGCGGATGGGCGCGGTCTCCTCGGCCCGGAGCCGGGCCGGGAGGGCGTCGGCGAAGAAGCGGGCCGGGGCGAGCGCGGCCTCCGTGAGCTCGCGCAGCTTCCAGGTCGAGACCTCCTCGCTCGCCGGGTAGAGGGGGACGAGCCCGGTCGTATGTAGACCGGCGCCGTTACCGGCGATCTCGTGCCGATCGACGCGGAGCGAGGGAAGGCCGCGGCCGGGCTCGAGCGTCCCGTGCACGAGCAGCCGCGTGCCCGGCGTGAGGCGTTCGGCGAGCCAGGCCTGGTTGAACCAGACGGCCACGGCGCGCGCACCGGTCTCGTCCGTGACGACCGCCTCGACGATCTTCAGGTTCCGACGCCGTGTGGGCCGTATGGAGACGCGCTCGACGGTGCACGCGACCGTGGCCTCCTGGCCGAGGCGGATCTCCCCCAGGCCTGTCGCCTCGCCCCAGTCGAGGTACGCGCGCGGAAGGTGCTCGACGACGTCGCGAATCGTGCGGAGGCCGAGCTTCTCCAACCGTTCGGCGACCTTCGGGCCGACGCCGGAAAGTGTCTCCACCGACGCCTCGGGGTCCGTCCTCCGCCTCCTTCCGGGTGCGCCTTGGTCCAGGCCGGCGAAGCCGGCCGGCGCTTGGCGCGTGCTCACGGGGAGGGCCAGGACGCTCGGAGCATAGCCCGCCGGCCGGAGGCTACCCCGGCGGCTCGCCGTCCCAGTAGTCGAGCTCCTCGAGGCGGGTCATGACGCCCACGCCGCGGAGGTAGACCTTCTTCGAGCGCGGGTAGTACGCGATGTCGTTCGGCTCCCGGGTCCCGTAGGCGAGGTACGTCAGGTCGTCGCCGCCGGCGCGGAACGAGTGCGCAATGCGGGTGGCAGGCGGGCGCCCGACCACGTCGCCGCGGCGCACCAGGTGCTCCTCGTCTCCCAGTAGGAGCGTTCCCTCCCCGGCGAGGACGACGAAGATCTCCTCCTCCGCCGAATGGCAGTGCGGGGGCCACCCGAGCCGCCCCGCTGGGATCGTCACCTGGGAGATCCCGGTGTGCAGGGAACCGGCCTCGCGACCCAGATCCTGCTCGAGGAAGTTGGCGTCGCCGTGCTCGCGCTCCACGATCTCCACGTTGCGAAGGTTCACGATCGTCTGCGGGCGCTCCATGAGCTCGCCCACGGCCGGCTCCCCCGCGGCGGCCTCGCGCTCGTAGGGATGGTCGTCGCCGATCGGGACGACGTCGACGAAGGCCGGCGACATCCAGGCGACGCGGGCGCGGGGAAGCACGGTGTTCCCGTGGGGCCGGCGCTGGCCGAAGGCGAGGACGTCGAGGCCGTCCGGCCCCGCGCAGAGCGTGTGCGCCTCCCCCTCGGCCAGGTGGACGAGGCAATCGTCCTCGGCCACCTCGTAGGCGACGCCGCCGCGGCCGTCGTCCTGCCACGAGATCCCCGAGCCGCCGAGGACGAAGAAGATCTCCTCCTCGGCACCCTCGACGTGTGCGGGCGTCGACCACTTGCCGGGATCGACCTGGATGCGCTTCAGCCCTGCACCCGTCGTTCCAGCAGCCTTCCCGAGATCGAACCAGGTGCCGCCGACGTGGCCCGCCTCGCGGCGGCGGCCCTCGACGTCGTCCCAATGCGCAAGATGCCGCACGGCGCCTACGATACTCGGCCATGAGCGAGCCGAGCGCGATCGCCGAGCGGGCCGAGGAAGTCGTCCCCGGCGTCTGGCGCTGGTTCGTCTCGAACGAGCGGATCGGGGGCGCGGAGAGCACGTCGCACGCGGTGCGAAGCGACGACGGCATCGTGTTGATCGACCCCGTGCGCCTGGCCGGCGAGGCGCTGGCGAGGCTCGAAGACGTGCGCGCGACCTGCCTCAC
>JBOHAD010000103.1:0-6861 GCA_050697555.1 Gaiellaceae bacterium
ATGTGGTCGGCCGCGAGCGGCATGAGGAAGCCGCAGCGCTTGCACACGACCACGACTGCCGGAATCGCGTCCTTCTGACCGTTGCTCGACTCGATTCGGCAGCGGTGCTGGCCGACGCCGAGCTGGTCGACCGCCTTGCAGAGCGGGCACGAGACCACGAACCGCGCGAGGTGAGCCTCGACGGCGGCGACGTCGACGCCCGCGGCCGCAGTTTTCGCCATGCTTCGACGGTAGCGGCGCAAGCGGGTGCGAGCCTCCCCCGTTCGAGTAACGCCGACAATTGTCACGAAGATGCGGATCCTGCTCGTCTCGCAGATGTTCCCCGGGCCCGCGGCCCCGGACTTCGGCGTCTTCGTCCGCGACCTCGCTCGCGAGCTCGAGCGACGGGGGAACGACCTCGCGTATGCCGTCGTCGACCGGAGGGGCGGCACGCCCGTCAAGCACGCGCGGCTCGCCGTGCGTGCGCTCGCGGAGGCCCGTCGCTTTCGGCCGGACGTGGTCTACGCACACTTCCTGTTGCCTGCCGGAGTCATCGCCGCCGCAGCGGCCAGGGTCGCGGGCGCCGGGCTCGTCGTGACAGCGCACGGGCAGGACGTCCGCAACGCAGGCTCGATCCGAGGCGTCCGCGCGGCGACGCACGCCGGGCTGCGACGCGCGCGTGTCGTCGCCGTCTCCGACTTCCTGCGTCGGGAGCTCGTCGCGCGGTTGCCCGAGCTCGAAGGCCGCGTGGACGTGATCGACTGCGGCGTCGACCTCGAGCGCTTTCGCGGCCGGGACGCGGTGGAGCTGCGCGAGCGACTCGGCTGGCAGGGCGAGCCACCCTTCTTCCTCTGCGTCGGTTCGCTCGACGAGCGAAAGAACGTCGGCCGGCTCGCCGCTGCTTTCGAGCGCCTCGCAGGGGGCTCGCTCGCCTTCGTGGGCGACGGTCCGCTGCGGGCGCAGATCGAGGGAAGGGCCGGCGTCCGGATCGTCGGCCGAGTTCCTCACGACCAGGTGGCGGACTGGGTCGGCGCCTGCGACGTCCTCTGCCAGCCGAGCCTCGTCGAGCCGTTCGGGCAGGCGCTCCTCGAGGGGCTGGCGAGCGAGCGCCCGGTCACGGCGACGCGCGTCGGGGGTCCGCCGGAGTTCGTGACGCCGGAGGTCGGCACTCTCGTCGACCCGGAGACCGTCGACTCGATCGCCGCTGGCCTTCGGGCGGCAGCAGCGCTTCCCCGTCCGAACGCGGCCGCCCGCCGGGTCGCAGAGGAGCACGACGTCCGCCGGCAAGCCGAGCGGATCGAGGCCGTCCTCCGAGCGGCCTCGGCAGAATAGATTCGTCGATGCACCAACACGGTGAATCCCGGCTGAGCGCGGCCGCCGACCGGCGGCTGCTCGGCCTCTCGCTCGGCCTGCTCCTCGTCTTCATGGTCGCCGAGGTCGCCGTCGGGATCCTGGCGAGCTCGCTCGCCCTCCTCGCGGACGCAGCGCACATGCTCACGGACGCCGCCGCTCTCGCTCTGGCGCTCGTCGCCGCCTCCCTGGCGGCGCGCCCGGCGAAGGGCCGCTGGACGTTCGGCTTCGGCCGAGCCGAGATCCTCGCCGCCCAGGCGAACGGGCTCACGCTCGCGCTGCTCGGGCTCTGGATCGTCTACGAGGCCGCCCGGCGGCTCGCCGATCCGCTCGAGGTCGACGCCGGTCTCGTCGGCGTGGTCGCCCTCGTCGGGATCGCCGTCAATCTCGGGGTGTTGGCGCTCCTCTCCCGCGCCGAGCGGAAGAGCCTCAACGTCCGCGGGGCATACCTCCACATCGTCACGGATCTCGCTGCCTTCCTCGGCACGGCTGCGGCCGCCGGCCTCATCCTCCTCACGGGCTCGGACCGGTTCGACTCGATCGCGTCGCTCTTCGTGGCGGTGCTCATGCTCGTTGCGAGCTGGACGCTCCTCCGGGAGTCGGGCCGCATCTTCCTCGAGGGAGCGCCCTCGTCGACCCCGCCGGCGGAAGTGGGACGCGCGATCGCCGAGCACCCGGGCGTGGCGGAGGCGCACGACCTCCACGTCTGGACGGTCACGGACGGCTTCCCGGCGCTCTCAGCGCACGTCCTCGTCGATCCGACGGGGGACTGTCACCGCATCCGCCTCGAGCTGGAGAGCATGCTCCACGAGCGCTTCCGCATCGACCATACGACGCTCCAGGTCGAGCACGTCGGTGCCGCGCATGGGCTGGAGATCGGCCGCGTGCGATCGTGACCGGGACGGGCGCCAAGTCGTTGAAGGCCGTGATGCACGCTGAGCGGCCGGTGACGGTGCTCATCGCGGACGACAGCGACCTCTTCGCGGCAGCGCTCGAGGCCGTCCTCACCGGGGAGGAGGGGATCGAGGTCGTGGGGAGCGCCGGGGACGGCGAGGAGGCCATGCGCCTGGCGGGCGAGCTGCGCCCGCAGGTCGTGCTCATGGACATCAGCATGCCCGGGGTCGACGGGTTCGAGGCGACCGAACGCATTCGGGCTGAGCTCTCGGAGGTCTGCGTCCTTGTGCTGACCGGATCGGCGGCGGACGCGGACGTGCGCAGGGCTCACGAGGCGGGCGCGTCCGGCTACGTGACGAAGGACCGGATCGCCGAGGAGCTCGTCCACGCGATCAGGGACGTGGCGGCAAGCTGCTAGCCTGAGGCCGTGCTGCAGGTTCTCGCAGTCGTCCAGGTGCTGCTCTCGGCCGCTCTCGTCGGGCTCGTGCTCATGCACTCGGGACGCGACAGCGGCTTCGGCGGCCTCGGCTTCACGCCGGCCTCCCAGGGCGGGCAGCACATCGTCGAGCGCAACCTGACGCGGCTGACCATCGTGGTCGCCTTCATCTTCGGGGCGAACACGATCGCGCTCTTCTACCAGCTCTAATGCACTAGCCGCCGGCGATCGCGCCGACGAGCCGCACCGTCTCGCCGCCCGCGAGCGGTGCGTCCAGTCCGCCTCGGTCGCGGGCGTCGACGCCGTCCACGTAGACGTTGACGAGCCGCCTGAGCTCTCCGCGCTCGTCGAGGACGAGGTTGGAGACCGGAAGCGCGCGGAGGGCCTCGCCCACCGTCTCCGCGTCGAGCTCGAACCGGTTCTGCCCGCCCGCCTCCGCCGCCAGGATCGAGGGCAGGAGGACTAGTGCCATTCGCCCGCCTCGACTGAGAGCACGGGCGGCAGCTGGGACGCCGCCTCGACCCAGCTCTCGCCCTCGTCCGGCGAGACGAAGATCGACCCGCTCTGCGTCCCCATGTACACGCCGAAGGGATCGAGCCGGTCGAACGCGAAGCCCTCCCGGAGGACGGCGGCCCAGGCCTGCTCTGGCAGCCCGCTCGAGGAGAGCTCCCAGCTCGCGCCTCCGTCCCGCGTGCGGTAGACGCCGAGACGGCCGTCGCAGGTGACGCGGTTCTCGGCCCCCTCCTCGGGCACGACGAAGGCCGTGTCGGGGTCGCGCGGGTGCAGCGCCAGCGCGAAGCCGAAGTCGCTCGGGAGGCCGTTGCCGTCCAGCCGCTCCCAGGTCTCGCCCCGGTCGTCCGAGCGGTAGACGCCGCAGTGGTTCTGCTGCCACAGGCGCTCCGGCCGGGCGGGGTGGGAGAGCAGCTTGTGCACGCATTGGCCGACCTCCGGATAGCTCTCCGGGAGGAAGTCGGCGGCGGTGCCCCGGTTGGCGGGCGTCCAGCTCTCACCGGCGTCCTCGCTCCGGAAGACGCCGGCGGCGGAGATGCCGACGTAAAGCCGCTCGGGCTCCTCCGGGTCGAGCTGGATCGAGTGGCAGCACATGCCGCCCGCGCCGGGCATCCAGCGCTCCCGGGTCGGATCCTGGAGAAGCCCCTCGACGGCGTGCCACGTGGCGCCACCGTCGTCCGTGCGGAAGAGGACGCCGGGATCGCCGCCGAGCCAGAGGCGTCCTTCCTCGCCCTCACGCCCCGGCTCGACGTGCCAGGTCGCCGCGAGCTTGAGGCCGCTCTCCTCCGGCAGGCCGAGCTCCTCCGCCCGCTCCCAGGTCTGCTCCCGGTCACTCGACCGGTGCACGGTCGCGCCGTAGAACGCGTTGTTCGTCGCCGCGTGGATCGTCCCGTCGCGCGGGTCGAGGACGGCGTGGTACACCGACCAGCCGGTGAGGAAGGGACCCTCGAGCGTCCAGCGGCGCCGATCCTCGCCGCTCTCCAGGAGGAAGAGCCCCTTGCGTGTGCCCGCGAGGAGGAGGACGCTCACGGCCCGAGACCATACCGCGCCGGATACTTGTGTTCCACGCGCACAAGCTCGACGGACCGGCCCCGGAGCGGAATCCACCCCGTCTCCGGGCATGACGACTTTGTGCCTGTGGAACACAAGCTCCATCCGCGGCGCGCGCCTAGAGGCCCGGGCCGGAGCCGGACCCGACGATCGTGAACGCCTCGGTGGCGATGGCCGGAACGAGCGTCCCGAAGGGGTAGCGCTCGTCGTAGAAGTCGCTGCGGTTGACGAGGGTGACCTCTCGGCTCAGCCCGATCAGCTTCGCTGCGAGCTCGGGGAAGGACGTCGTGAAGCGCAGGTTGACGAGCGGCTTCGTCACCTTGCCGTTCTCGATGCGAAACGTGCCGTCCCGTGTCATGCCGGTGATGAGCCCCTCGCGCGGGTCGACGACGCTGAGGTAGTGGAGCCGCGTGACGTAGATCCCGTCGCCGACGCGCTCGGCGAGCTCGTCCACCGTCGCGTTGCCGCCCGCGACCGCGAGATTGAAAGGGACGGGCCCGAAGCCCTGCGAAGGCGCCGAGAGCCCGTGCCCGGTCGACGAGCGGCCCTCGCCCGACTGCTTGGCGGTGCGACGATCCCAGACGACGTCGCGCGCGACGCCCTCCTCGATCAGCGCGACACGCTGCTTGGGGACGCCCTCGAGGTCGAACGCCTTCGGGAGGCCGGCCGGCTCGAGCCCGTCGTCCCGAACGGTGAAACTCTCGTGAAACAGCTTCTCGCCCAGGCGCCCCGACAGGTAGCTCCGCCCCTCGAGGAGCGCGAGCGCGTTCAGGGAGCTGAAGCCGAAGTAGAAGAGGAGCTCGGAGATCGCATACGGCTCGAGGACGGCGCGGTACGTTCCCGGCTCGAGCGTCTCGGCGCCGCGTGTCCGCTCCGCCTTCTCGGCCGCCTCCCGCGCCACCGCCGCCGGATCGAGGTCCCCTGCTCTCCAGGACGTCGCCTCCGCATACCCCGACGCCCCGTCGGTCGCCGCCAGAGCGAGGACGCTCACATCGCTCATGGACTGGGAAACGGCGTGGCCCTTGCTCGAGGCGACCGCGAGCTCGGTGACGCCGCTCGTGTAGTACCCGTAGAGCCCGAAGCCCGGCGCGGCTTCGATGGCCGCCGCGGCCGCCTGGGCCTGCTGCTCCGGCGTGAGGGTGGCCGTAGCCTCGTCATAGCCCGCCACGTCGGGCGTCTCGGCGGCCCCGGGGAGCCCCGCGAAGCCTGGGTCGGTGGGAGAGCGGTCGGCCGCCTCCGCGGCGCGGCCCGCAGCCTTCCCGAGCGCGTCGTCGTCCGTCCTGTTCGTGACGGCGCAGCCCACCTTCCCGTCGCGGACGACGCGGATCGTCACGGTCTCGTCGCGGATCAGCGTCGGCTGGTGCACCTCCGAGTCCGCGAAGCGGGCGAAGCCGGACTCCTCCACGTGCACGAGCGCGTCGGCCTCGTCTCCCTCCGCCGCACGCCACGCGCGCTCGGCGAGCTCGAGCGCCCGTTCCGTCACTGACGTACGCCCACTTGCACGTCGCGGAAGCGCGCCGGCGACGTCCCGTGCGACACGTGGGCGTGCTGTCCCGGCTGGCCCTTGCCGCAGTTGGTGAGCCCGAAGAGGCGCCACTCGTCTTTCCCCGCGACGGCGTCGAGACCGGCCCAGAACTCGGGCGTCACGCCCATGTACGTCGCGTCTCGGAGCATGCGGCCGAGCTTCCCGCGCTTGATCTCCCAGGCGATCTGCGTCCCGAACTGGAAGTTGAGCCGCTTGTCGTCGATCGACCAGCTCTTGTTCGTGCAGAGATAGATGCCGTCCTCGACGTCGGCAAGGAGGTCGTCGAAGGAGCCCTCGCCCGGCTCGAGGTGGAGGTTCGTCATGCGCACGAGCGGCATGCGGCGCCAGCTGTCCGCCCGCATGGAGCCGCCCTGGCCCTCCCCGATCAGCGCGGCGGTCTGCCGCGAGGAGAGGTAGCCGCGGAGGACACCCGCCTCCACCACCGGCTGGCGGCGCGCGGGGACGCCTTCGTCGTCGTAGCCGAACGTCCCCAGCCCGAGCGGCGTCGTCGGGTCCGCGGTGATGTTCATGTGCTCGGAGCCGTAGCGGAGGCTGCCGAGGTCCTCCGGCTTGAGGAAGCTCGTGCCCGCGTAGGCCGCCTCCGTGCCGTACACGCGGTCGAGCTCGGTCGGATGGCCGACGGACTCGTGCACCTGGAGCTCCATCTGCTCCGCGTCCAGCACGACCGTCGTCACCGTCGCTGGGCACGGGTCGGCCGTGAGCAGGGCGGCGGCCTCCTCCGCGACGCGCGGCGCTTCCTGCTCGAGTCCGAGGCCCTCGACGTACTCCCAGCCGGCCTGCCCGCTCGAGCCTCCGTGCGCGCTCGGGTAGCTCCGCGCCTGCACGCGGCCGTCGTCGCCGACGGCGAGGGCGTCGATGCCGCCGCCGCACTCGACGAGCTCCTGCCGGATGCGGGCTCCCTCCGACGAGGCGAAGACCCGGAGCTCGCGGAGGGCGCGCACGCTCGCCTCCGTGATCTTCACCTCCGGCCGGCGCAGGCCCTCCTCCGCGCGCAGGCAGAGCTCGATCTTGCGCTCGAGCGGAACCTCGATCGGATCCTGCTCGACGGGCGCGCGATACTCGCCCGTCTCCGCGGCGAGGGGGGCGAGCTCGACGC
>JBOHAD010000104.1:0-6811 GCA_050697555.1 Gaiellaceae bacterium
GCCGTCGCGCAGCGGGTGGGTGACGTCGCCGAGGGTCTCGCCCTCGTCGGGCGGAGCCTCGCGCAGCCCGGCGGCGCCCGCCAGCGCCGTGAGGAGGCAGCCGGCGGCCAGGACGAGGATGCCCGCTCGCAGGCCGCCCGCGGCGGCGACCGGAGGGAGGACGAGCGCCGCGGCCGCGCCGCCGAGCGGCACGGCGGTCTGGCGGATTCCAAGCGCGAACCCCCGCTGCGCCGGCGCGAACCAGCTCATGACCGCGCGCCCGCTGGCCGCGTTCACGCTCGCGCCGGCCGCGCCCGCGACCGTGAGCGCGAGGGTGAGGCTCCCGAGGCCGGGCGCGAAGGAAGCGCCGGCGAGGGCGACCGCGGCCGCGGCCAGCCCCGCGGCGAGGACGGCGCGCTCCCCGGCGCGGTCGGCGAGAAGCCCCCAGGGGAGCAGCGTGACGACGGCGCCGACGTTCACGGAGGCGAGCACGAGCCCCACCTCCACGAGGCTGAGCTCGTACTCGCGCTGCAAGGCCGGCGCGAGCACCGGGAGGCCGAGGAAGACCGCCGAATAGCTCGCCTGCCCCGCCGTCCCCAGCGCGAGAATCGTCCACCGGTAGCGGCTCACGGCCGCGAGGCTAGCTGCCTGCCCTGTCCCGAGGAGCCACGTCGGGGTCAGGCCCCGACGTGTCCCGTGCAGCCGTGTCCGGGGCCGGGCCCCGGACACGTCGCTGCTGGACCGCTCCTGTCGCCGGGTGCGGCGGCGGGCCCGTCACCCGGCTAGCCGCAGCAGCCTTCCTTGTAGCGGCAGCCGAGGCAGTGCCACGACGCCTTCGTCCAGATCATCTCCGTGCCGCAGCGCGGGCACGCGGGCACGTCCTCCTCGGCCGCCTGGAGGCGGCACGCATCCGGCTCCGACCTCACTCCCACTCGATCGTCGCCGGCGGCTTCGAGGAGAGGTCGAGCGCGACGCGGTTCACGCCCGGGATCTCGTTGATGATCCGGCTCGAGATCGTCTCCAGCAGGTCGTAGGGCAGGCGCGCCCAGTCGGCGGTCATCGCGTCCTCCGAGGTCACCGCCCGGATGACGATCGGGTACGCGTACGTCCGCTCGTCGCCCTGGACGCCGACCGAGCGGATCGCGGGCAGGACGGCGAAGCACTGCCAGAGCTCCCTGTAGAGGCCGGCGCGACGCACCTCCTCGAGCAGGATCGCGTCCGCCTCGCGCAGGATCTCGAGCCGCTCGTGCGTCACCTCGCCGATGATGCGGATGGCGAGCCCGGGGCCGGGGAAGGGATGGCGCCAGACCATCCGCTCCGGAAGCCCGAGCTCCTCCCCCACCCGCCGCACCTCGTCCTTGAAGAGCATCCGGAGAGGCTCGACGAGCTCGAGATCCATGCGCTCGGGAAGCCCCCCGACGTTGTGGTGGGACTTGATCGTCGCCGCCACGCCGTCGGTGCCGCCCGACTCGATCACGTCCGAGTAGAGCGTTCCCTGCACGAGGTAGCGCACCCGCCCGAGGCGCGTCGCCTCCTCCTCGAAGACGCGGATGAACTCCTCGCCGATCCGCCGCCGCTTCTCCTCGGGGTCGCTGACGCCCGCCAAGCGCGCGAGGAAACGCTCGCGCGCGTCCACGTGCACGAGCGGCACGTGGAAGTGCCTGTCGAAGGTCTCCACCACCTGCGCCGCCTCGTCCTTGCGCAGGAGGCCGTGGTCGACGAACACGCACGTGAGCTGCTCGCCGACCGCCTTGTGCACGAGGAGCGCGGCGACGGCGGAGTCGACGCCGCCCGAGAGCGCACAGAGGACACGCCGGCCCCCCACCTGGGCTCGAATGCGAGCGGTCTCCTCCTCGATCACCGCGGCGGCCGTCCAGACGGGCGGCGCGTCCGCGACCCGGTAGAGGAAGTTCTTGAGCAGCTCCGTGCCGTGCTGCGTGTGCACGACCTCGGGATGGAACTGCACGCCGTAGAGCCGCCGCTCGGGATCCTCGAAGGCGGCGATCGGCGTCGAGGGCGAGCCGGCGACGACGCGCGAGCCGAGCGGCGGCGCCGTCACGGAATCGCGGTGGCTCATCCAGCAGACCTGCTCGGGCGGCAGCCCGGCGAAGAGCTCGCCCTCCGTCTCGGCAGCGAGCTCCGTGCGGCCGAACTCGGAGGCACCCGTCCGCTCGACGCGACCGCCGAGGTCCTGAGCCATGAGCTGCATGCCGTAGCAGATCCCGAGCACGGGGACGCCGAGCTCGAAGAGGCCCGGATCGACCTGTGGCGCCCCCTCGGCGTACACCGAGGCGGGACCGCCGGAGAGGACGAGCGCGAGGGGACGACGCGCGGCCAGCGAGCCGGGCGACGCCGTGTGCGCCACCAGCTCCGAGTACACGCGGCACTCGCGCACGCGCCGCGCGATCAGCTGCGAATACTGGCCGCCGAGGTCGACGACGAGGACAGGCCGCTCCTCGGGCGCCGCCTCGGGAGCCGGGAGCGGGACGACCTCGCCCATCAGTGCCTCTTCCGGTGATGCTGTCGAGCTTCTGGGTCGCGAGCACCAAGCCAGAGGCCGCACTCGTCCGCAGCCAAGGCTGGCAGCCTTGGCAAGGGCGAGGGTGGTCTCTGGCGCCGCGTGATCGCGGGCCAGGAGCCGGCGAGTATTGCCGGGAGAGGCACTACGCTCCCGGCCGGTAGTTGGGCGCTTCCTGCGTGATCGCCACGTCGTGCGGGTGGCTCTCCCGCACCCCCGCCGCGGTCACGCGCACGAAGCGCGCCTCCTTGAGCTCTTCCACCGTGGCGGCGCCGCAGTACCCCATCGCCTGCCGGAGGCCGCCGACGAGCTGGTGGACGACGTTCGTGAGCGGCCCCTTGTACGCGACGCGGCCCTCGATCCCCTCGGGGACGAGCTTGCGCAGCTCCTCGACGTCCTCCTGGAAGTAGCGGTCGCTCGAGTAGCGCGTCCGCATGGCGCCGATCGAGCCCATGCCGCGGTACTCCTTGAACTGCTCGCCTTGATGGAAGACGACTTCGCCGGGGCTCTCGTCCGTGCCGGCGAGAAGCCCGCCGACCATGACGCAGTCGGCCCCGGCCGCGATCGCCTTGGCGATGTCGCCCGAGAACTGGATCCCACCGTCCGAGATCAGGGGAACATCGTGCCGGGCGGCCGCCTGCGCGCAGTCCCAGACGGCCGTGATCTGGGGGACGCCGATTCCGGCGACGACGCGGGTGGTGCAGATTCCGCCGGGACCAAGGCCGGCCTTCACGGCGTCCGCGCCCGCCTCGACGAGCGCCTCGGTCCCTTCCGCGGTGGCCACGTTGCCGGCCACGACCGAGACGTCGAAGCGAGCCTTGATCTCGCGCACGGTCTCGACGACACCCTGGGAGTGCCCGTGTGACGTGTCGACGACGAGGACGTCCACCTCCTCGTCCACGAGAGCTTCCGCCCGCTCCAGCCCCTCGGCGCCGGTGCCGACCGCGGCACCGACGCGCAGGCGGCCCTGGGCGTCCTTGGTGGCGAGCGGGTACTTGATCCGCTTCTCGATGTCCTTGACGGTGATGAGCCCCTTCAGGCGGCCTTCCTCGTCGACCACGGGGAGCTTCTCGATCTTGTGCCGGTGGAGGACGGCGCGCGCCTCCTCGAGCGTCGTCCCCGCCGGGACGGTGACGAGGTCCCGGCTCGTCATCAGGTCGGAAACCGGGCGGGAGACGTCGTCCTCGAAGCGGAGGTCGCGGTTCGTGAGGATCCCGGCGAGGTGACCGTCCTCGTCGATGATCGGGACCCCCGAGATGCGGTACGTCGCCATCAGCGCAAGCGCGTCGGCGACGCGCGCGTCGGGCCGCAGCGTCACGGGCTCGACGATCATCCCCGCCTCCGAGCGCTTGACCTTGTCCACCTCGGCGGCCTGCGCCTGCACCGGCAGGTTCCGGTGGACGATCCCGATCCCGCCCTCGCGGGCGAGCGCGATCGCCATGCGCGCCTCCGTGACCGTGTCCATCGCCGCGGAGACGAGCGGGATCTCGAGCTCGATCGTGCGCGTGAGCCGCGCCCGCGTCGAGACCTCGCCGGGCAGGACGGACGACTCGGCCGGGACGAGGAGGACGTCGTCGAACGTCAGCCCCTCCTTGGCGAACTTGCGCTCGAGCGCGAGGAGCCGCTCGACCTCGTCAGGACGCAGCTCGACGCTCACCCAGGCGATCGTACCAGCGCCGCCCGACGCCCTCGGCTGCGCGTACTACGCGTCGTGCGCGATCGGCTCGAGGCGCTCGAGCGTGACGAGCGGCGTCAGGCGGCTCGCCTCGCGAGGGTCGAAGCGTCCCGGGCCCGGCTCGAGCACGGAGGCGGCTCCGGCCGCGACGGCGCTCCGGACGGCGTCCTCGAACGACCGCCCGCTGACGCGCGCGGCGATGAATCCGGCGAGGAGCGTGTCGCCTGCTCCCACCGTGGACGTGGGCTCCACGTGGGGGGCGCGGGCGCGCACGCGCATCTCGTTCCGGTCTTCCCGGAGGAGCGCAGAGCACCCCGTGCTCTGCGTGACGATGACGTTTCGCGCACCGAGAGCGGCGATCTCGTCGAGCGCGGCGGCGAGGTCCTCCTCGTCGACGAACTCGTGCCCGACGAGCGCCTCCGCCTCCTGCTGGTTCGGCGAGACGAGGTACGGCTCGGCCTCGACGCCGAGGCGGAGCGGCTCCCCCTCCGTGTCGAGGACGGCGAGGAGCTGGCGGCGCGCGAGGTCGCGCACGAGCTCCCCGTACACCCCGGAGCCGACGCCGCGGGGAAGCGACCCGGCCAGCACGACGAACTCGGCGCGCTGCGCGAGGTAGTCGAGCTTCTCGTGGAGCATCTCGAGCTCGTCCTCGCTCACGTCGGGGCCCCACTCGTTGATCTCGCTGGAGGCGTTGGAGGTCGGGTCGAGCACCGCGATGGAGGTGCGCGACTCTTCGCGGATGCGCACGAAGTCGTTGAGGATGCCCTCGTTCGTGAGCTCCTCGACGAGGAGCGTCCCCGTGCGCCCGCCCGCGAGCCCTGTGCAGACGACGGGCGCGCCCAGGCGCTTGAGCGCCCGCGCGACGTTGATCCCCTTCCCACCGGCTGTCTGGAAGCCGGCGCTCGCGCGATGGCGCTGACCGGGTTGGAAGTTCGGGACGACGAGCGTCCGGTCGATCGCTGCGTTCAGCGTGACGGTGACGATCATCCGAGGGCTCCGAACACGGTACCGAGCATCGCGCCGGCCTCGTCGAGCGCCCGGTCGGCGTACCAGTCCACGCGCGCACCGAAGGTCGGCTCCGGGACGGCCCGGACGGCGACGAGGGGGCGGCGAGCGACGACGCGCTCCCCTTGGAAGACGACGATCTCGCCGAGCGTATCGCCCTCCTCGACCGGCAGGTCGACCATGGCCGGGGCGACGACGCGCTGGACGAAGCTCACGCCGGAGGCGAGCCGGACGACGCGCTCCGCCCCTTCGAGGGTGACGAGGCCGACGCGCTCGTCCGAGAACGGGATCGCCGCGGTGGCGTAGCGCGCACCCTCGCGGACGAGCGTCACGCGGCCGTACTGGTCGAAGCCCCACTCGAGGAGCTCCGTCAGGTCGGCGTTCCGCTTCGCACGGCTCGGGCTCCCGAGGACGACCGCGTAGATGATCGTCCCGTCCCGCCGGGCCGCCGCCACCTCGCTCCAGCCCGCGTCGTCGGTGTGCCCGGTCTTCACGCCGATGAGGCCGGGGAACGTCGCGAGGAGGTCGTTCCACGTTCGGAGCGAGCGTCCGCCCGCGATCCGGGCGGTGCGCTTGACGACGAGCCTGCGCACGAGCGGCTCCTGCATGACGAGGCGGGCGAGGGAGAAGCTGTCCTCCGCGGAGGAGTAGTGGCCGGGCGTGTCGAGGCCGTCGGGACGCACGTAGCGCGTGTCGTCGAGCCCGAGCTCGTCAGCCTCCTCGTTCATCAGCCTGACGAAGCGGGCGACGCTGCCCTCGCCCACGTGGGAGGCGAGCGCGTAGGCCGCGTCGTTGGCGCTCTGGATGAGGGCGGCGGCGAGGAGGTCGCGGACGGGCAGCTGCTCGCCCTGCTGGAGGTGGATCGAGGACTCCCCGATCGAGGGAGCCGCCCCGCGCACCGTCACCACCTCACCCGGCCGCGCGCTCTCGAGCGTGACGAGGGCGGTCATGAGCTTCGTGATGCTCGCCATCGGCACGCGCGCGTCCGCGTTCCGCTCGTAGAGGACCTCCCCGGTCTTCCCGTTCGCCACGAGCACGGCTCGGGCGGCGACCGGCGGCGGGGTCGTCGCGGACGCAGGGGCCGCCCAGCCGAGGGCGAGCGCCGCGAGAAGGAGGAGCAGGGCGAGGCTCCGACGCACGTCCTTCAGGCTATAACTCTCGCGATGGAGCCCGCCGAGAGGAGCACGCAGCCGGAACGCGTCCGCGGCGTCGAGCGCTCGTTCCAGGTGCAGATCGGAGGGGTGGGCGGATTCGAGCTCCGGCCCACGCGCTTCTTCGTCTGGGGCGGTGCGGAGCGCGAAGGAAGCGAGCGGATCCTGCCGCTCGGGGCCCGGCCGCGTAACCTCGTCGTCCCCCGCCGCCCGCGCGAGGTCCACGCCGGCTCCGTCCACGTCCGCACCCTCGGCAACCCCCTCATGACGATCGCCCTCGCGGGCGTCTACGCAGCTCGCCGAATGCGCAAGGAGCGGCAGGGCAGCTAGACGTTCGGCCGGCAATCCGCGCACTCGCGGCTGGCGGCTGCGATGCGGCGCCGGATCGCCGCGCTCGCCCTTGCCCGTACTGAACCGTACGGGCTGCGGACGATCACGACGCCCGGCTTGGTCGCACCCGTCCCCGACGAGCACGCCGATCAC
>JBOHAD010000105.1:0-6675 GCA_050697555.1 Gaiellaceae bacterium
GGAGGACTCTCCCTTCCATCCCGCCTGCGACGACGGCGACCTGGCCGGTGACGTGGCCGGAGAGCTCGTCCGAGGCCAGGATGACGACCTGACGCGCGACGTCCTCCGGCTGGGCGGCCTTTCGGAGGGCCATCGTCCGTGTGGCCCGTTCGAGCACACCGGGATCGTCGAGCGTGGAGCGGGTCATCGGCGAGATCGTCCAGCCCGGGCAGACGGCGTTGACACGCGCGCGGGGGCGATCCGCACGACCTCGTTCTTGAGGCTGCGCAGAAGCCCGCCGACGATCGCCGACTTCGCGGCCGCGTAGTCGGCGTGGCCCGCCTCGCCGAAGAGGCCCGCCGTCGAGCCCACGAGGACGAGGCTCCCGTGATCCTGGCCCGACCGCTCCACCTCCTGCAGGAAGCCGCGCGCGGTCAGGAACGTCGCCGTGAGGTTGAGCCGAAGCGTCTGCTCCCAGCGCTCGAGCGGGAGCCTCCAGACCGGCACGTCTTCGGACGGCCAGACGCCGGCGACGGCGGCGCAGGCGTCGAGCCCGCCGAGCGCCTCGCGCGCCTCGGCGAAGAGGCGGTCCGCCTCCTCCTCCCGCGTCAGGTCGGCCTGGAGAAGACGCGCTCCGCCGAGCTCGGCACCCAGCGTCTCCGCGCGCTCGCGGCCGCGGTGCCAGTGGAGGGCGAGCCGGCAGCCCTCGGCCGCGAACTCGCGGGCGCAGGCGGCCCCGATCCCGCCGGAGGCGCCGGTGACGAGCACCCGCTTTCCGTTCAGCCCGGTGTCCATGATGTGGAAACCATGTTTTCACTTCGCCGCCTCGGCCTGACCGGCGACCTGGAGCGCCCGGAGGTCCGCTCGGCCTGGATCGCCTGGGCCCGGCTGGCGGCCGTGCCCTTTGTCCTCCTCGAGGTGGCGATCGAGAGCGGCAACTATCCGCCGCGCGACGAGGCCTACGCGTGGGCGCTCGCGTCGGCGTTCGCAACCGGCGCCCTGATCTTCGTCCGCCTCCGCGACCGGGCCGCGCTCGGCCTCGCGTTCGACTGGGCGGTCGTCTCCTTGTGGGTGGCGCTCTACGCCTTCGAGCCGGGAACCCCGGTGCGGCAGCTCCTCCTCCTCCCGGTCGTCGAGGCGGCGCTTCGCTACGGCGTGCGCGGCGGCGCGCTCATGCCGCTCGCAGCGCTGCCCGCTCTCGGCTTCTTCGAGTGGCGCCAAGCCGTTCGCCTCGACCTCCACCCGTTCGATCCGGGCCACGTCGTCGGCCCGGCCGGAATCGGGCTCCTCGTCGGGCTCGTCGTCGGCGCGCTCGTGCGGCGGTTTGACGTGCGGGCAAGCGGGTAGCGGACGTACATGGCTCGTAGTGCGATCTGCCTGGCCGCTCTGGCGCTCGCGGCCTGCGGCGGCGGAGACTCCCGCGAGGAGTTCGAGGAGGACGTCCGCGGCGCGCAGCAGGAGCTCGAGACGCAATTCGAGGAGCTCGGCGAGGCGCGCTCGCAGGACGACCTCTCCGACGCGCTCGGGAACGCCGCCGACGCCCTGCGCGAGCGGGCCGAGGAACTCGCCGAGTCGGACGTTCCTGACGAAGCCGAGGAGGCGAGAGACCGGCTCGTCGAGAGCCTCCGATCCCTGGCCGACGATCTCGAGGAGAACGCGGACGCCGTCGGGGAAGGCAACCTGGGCGAGATCCTCGGAAATCTTCAGGACCTCGATCTCGACGCGCTGCGCGAGGAGGCGATCGAGCGCCTGCGCGAAGAGGGCTTCGACGTCGAGGTGAGCTCCTAGCCGCGCCGGCCGGCCGGGCGGTCGATTCCCCACGCTCGAGCGCCCGCCGCACGGCCCGCACCTGACGCCTCCAGGCCAGGCGCATCAGTAAGTAGAGGGCGAGGAGCGGCAGGGTGGGCGCGATGGCGATCGAGACGCCGAGGACGACGCTCAGCGACTCGATGCTCTCGCGACTCGAGCGTCCCGAGAGCCGCGCGCTCGCGCCCGCGCGCTCGGTGCGCTCGCCCACGTCGCCGACGTCCTCGCCGACGAAGGGGACGTCGTCGAGGACCTGAAGCGCGCCTCCAGCCTCCTCCAGCGCGAGACCGGCCGCGATCACCGTCCGGCTCAGGTCGGTGAGGCCCTTCACCTCACGGGTCACCCAGAGCCCGAGCACGATCCACCGCCACCCCAGAGCAGGGCGATGAGATCGAGGAGGACGCGCGTCGACCGGCGGGGGTCCGCGGGAACACGAGGGCCACGGGGGTTGTCTTACCCGCGACGAATCGGGCGGAACACTCGTGTCCCGCGGACCGCCGCGCCGCTCCCCTCTCGGGAAGATCTACATGCGGCGCCACTCGGGCCAGCGGCCGCGCTCGTCGAGGCGGGAGTCCACCCCGAAGAGGAGCGCGAGCGGCCCGATCAGGAGAAGAAAGGCGATGACGACAAGCTCCATGCCTCCAGCATGCCGCCACTTGTCCATTAGCACAAGTCGAGTTAGGATTGATTTCCATCATGGGAACTGATGGATGGCTGGGCGTCGAGCTGCGTCACCTCGCGGCGCTCCAGGCCGTCGCGGACGAGGGCTCGTTCGGCCGCGCGGCGGAGCGGCTCGGCTACACCCAGTCGGCCGTGAGCCAGCAGATCGCCGCGCTCGAGCGGCTCGTCGGCCACCGCCTCGTCGAGCGGCCCGGCGGCCCGCGGCCCGTGTCGCTCACGGAAGCGGGCGACCTCCTGCTCCGCCACGCCGCCGGGATCGTCGCCAGGCTCCAGGCCGCGCAGGCCGACCTCACGGCCTTCGCCGAGGGATCGGCCGGAACGCTTCGCGTCGGCACGTACCAGAGCGTCGGCGCCCGCGTGCTTCCACGAGTCCTGCGCGATTTTCGGGAGTCGTGGCCGAAGGTGAAGATCCACCTGAGCGAGTCGGCCGACGACGGCGGCCTCCTCGAGCTCGTCGAGCGTGGGGAGCTCGACCTCTGCTTCGTCATGCTGCCGGTGGAGCAGGGGCCGTTCGAGACCCTGGAGCTCATGCGCGACCCACACGTGCTCGTCCTGCCGGCTGACGCGCCGCTCGCCCGCCGGCGGCGGACGCCCACGCTGCGCGAGGTGGCCGAGCTGCCGCTGATCGGCTTCCGCCAGTGCCGGAGCCTCCACCAGGTGGAGACCCGCTTCCGCGACGCGGGGCTCGAGCCGCGAGTCGTCTTCCGCTCGGACGACAACGGCACGATCCAGGGACTCGTCGCCGCGGGCATGGGAGCGGCGCTCGTCCCCCTCCTGAGCGTCGAGCCCGGGCAGGAGGGCGTCGCCGTCCTCGGGCTCGCCGACGTCCCGCCGCGCGTGATCGGCATCGCCTGGCACCGCGACCGCTACCGCTCGCCCGCGGCACGCGCCTTCGTCGAGCGGGCACAGGCGGTCTGTGCGCGCATCGAGGGCGAGCTCGTCGCCGCGGCAAACGCCGCCTGACCGGGTTTCGGGACCTTTCCCCTCGCGCATCTAGTAGTCCCATGGCCATTACGGTCGAACGCGTCCCTCATCGGCAGGAGCGGGCGGAGCAGGTCCTCCGCTACGGGACGCGACTGGTCGCCGGCGCGGCCTACGGGGCGGCCGTCGCCGGCGCCGTCGTGCTCTTCGCGCCGCTGTTCAGGAGCGAGCCCGCGCGGACGGTGACGTTCACGCCGCCGGAGCCCGAGCTGACGACGGTCCGGCGGGGCGAGACACTCGACCTGGTAGCCGCGCGCAACGGGATCAGCGTGGCGCGGCTCCTCGCGCTCAACCCGGACGTGCAGCCGCTCGGCCTCGAGCCCCGGCAGAAGCTTCGCGTCGGTTAGTCGAGCGACGCGGCGATCTCGAGCGCCCGCTCGCGGGAAACCTCGCCCTCGAGCCGCACGAGGACGGACCCGTGCTCGACGACGAGCGTGTTGCCGGCGAGCCGGGCGGTGTCCTCGAGGATCTCGCCGTCGGGCCCGCGGAAGAGGAGCGCGTGCGGCCCTCCCTCGATCCAGAGGCCCGGGCGGCCCTCCACCGACGTCCGCTCGACGGTCACTCCCTGATCGACGAGCTTGCTCACGAATCCCGGGCTCGCCTCGCCGCTGAACTGCGTCACGAGCAGCCCGACGCCGGTGAAACGTGAGCGTGGCAGGCCGTCGCGGGGCTCGTACACGAGCGAGACCTTGCCGCCCGGGACGGCGTCCGAGACGTAGGCGGCGTCGGGAGGACCGAGAGCCGTCGGCACGAGCAGCAACGGGACCTTGACGAGCGGGTGCCCGTCCTCGATCGGCACCGGACGGCCGAGCTCGAGGGCGGTCGCCGCCGTCGCCGGCACGCGCGGGAGCGTCTCCACCCGCTCGACCGTCGCGCCCCGGAGCCCGAGCCAGTCGAGGATCGCCGACCTGGCCGGCGGCACCGCCATGACCGCTCCGACCAGAACCGCGACCGCCCCGACCGCGAGCGCGAGCGTCCGGCCCAGGTTGCGCCGGCGAGGAGCGCCGGCGAGGCGGCGCCGCACGGAGGCGGCGACCTCGGGCGTCTCCGGGAACTCGATCTCCGCCCCGAGCCGGGTCAGCGCCTGCTCGAGCTCCGTCATGCCCGCACCTCCATCCGCTCCCGGAGGCGCCCGAGCGCCCGCGAGAGACGGGACTTGACCGTGCCCCGGCGCCAGTCGAGCGCGGCCGCCGTCTCCTCTTCGGAGAGCCCGAGCAAGTACCGGCAGCCGATCACGAGCCTGTCCTCCTCGCGGAGCTCCTCGACGGCGCCGAGCAACTCCGCCCGTTGCTCGGACCCGAGCAAGGCCGTCTCGGGGGACGGGACCGCGCCCCCCGAGAGCGGATCCTCGGTCGCGCGCAGCGCGAGCCGCTCGCGCCGGCCGGCCGATCTGCGGGTGTTTCGAGCCTCGTTGGCCACGATGCGGAGCACCCAGGGCCGAAAGGGGGCATCCGGACGGAACCGCCCGAGCGCGTAGAACGCCTTCACGAATGCTTCCTGGACGGCGTCCTCGGCATCGGCCGCCGAGCGGGTGATCAGGTACGCGGTTCGGAACGCGATCGTCTGATGCTCCTCGACCAGGGTCTGGTACACACGGGAGTCGCCGCTCTGCGCGAGCGCGACGAGCTCGGTCTCCGCCAGTGGCCGGTCCCCCACTGCACCCGGTATACACCGCCCGGGATGCGGAAGTTCCGGTCAGCGCGAGGCGAGCCGGTAGATCGTCCCCTCCAGGGAGACGAGTAGCAGCTCGCCCCGGCCGTCCTCTCCGAATGAGCTGAGACCCGCCACCTCGAAGGGGTGTCGCCGCTGCGACCTCACCTCACCGTCGCGGAAGACGAAGCTCCAGACGATGCCGGAGCAGTAGTCGCCGTAGAAGTAGCGTCCCCGAGCGGAGGCGACCTCCTCGCCGCGGTAGACGTGGCCGCCAGTCACCGAGCAGCCGAACGAGTGGTCGTACTCGAGGATCGGGCCCACGAGGCGCCCCGCCGGATTGGGCTCCTTCTCCTCGTAGACGTGAGTACCCTCGTAGAGGTCCCAGCCGAAGTTGACGAGGCGGCGCGAGCCGGCGGGCAGGCGGTCGATCTCCTCCCACTCCCCCTGGCCGACGTCGGCGATGAAGAGGTCGCCCGTCTCCTGGTCGAAGCTGAAGCGCCAGGGGTTGCGGAGCCCGTACGCCGCGATCTCCCACTCGGCGCCGCGGCGGTCGACGTCGAGCCGGAGGAGCTTGCCGAGCCGGGAGCCCAGATCCTGGGCGCGGTTCTCCGGGTCGCCGCCGGAGCCGCCGTCGCCCATCCCGACGTAGAGGAGGCCGTCGGGGCCGAAAGCGAGCTGGCCGCCGTTGTGGTTCACGTAGGGCTGCTCGACGAAGAGAAGCTCGCGCACCCTCCGGGGCGCCGATCCTCGCCGCGCCCGGTAATCGACGACCCGCGTGTCGCCGCCCAGGTCCGTGTAGTTCACGTAGAAGCGGCGGTTGCGCTCGTACTCGGGGTGGAAGGCGACGGAGAGGAGTCCCTGCTCGCCCCCGCTCACCACCTCGGCGGCGATGTCGAGGAAGGGGCCGGGCAGCAGCCGACCGCCTTCGAGGACACGGATGCGTCCCGCCTGCTCGACGACGTAGAGCCGCTCGGGCTCGCCGGGCGCGGCGGCGACGTGCGTCGGCGCGTCGAGGCCCGAGACGACCTCGACGAGGCGGAGGCCTCTCCCGCTTCCGAACGTCGGCTCGGCCGGCGCCTCCTCCGTTGTCGTCTCCCCGGTGGCCGTCTCGTCCGTCGTCTCGGGCTCGCTCTCGGCGGGCGGTTGGGCGGCGGTGGTCGTTCGCGCCGCCTCCTCGTCGCCGGCGCAGCCCGCGACGGCGAGAAGGAGCGCGAGGAACACGAGCAGACCCCGGATGCGCATTCGGCTCAGGTTAAGGACTACGCCTCCGGGCGCGGGTCGGTTCCCGCACCCGGAGGAGTCGCCCGACGTGCTAGAGCACCTGCTCGGCGACCTCGACGCGCAGGAGCGAGCGCACGTTCTCGATCTGATTGGCGATCGTCGCCACCGACGAGCCCGCGAAGAGGAGCCCGACGGCGACCTCGTCCAGCGTCGTGATCAGCGAGCCGGAGTCGCCGCCCGCGGACATGTTCGTGAGGATGATCTGGTCGCGGAAGCGGCCCACCCGCCCGCCGCCGAAGCCGACGTCGACGGTCGCGTTGATGGCCGTGATCCGCCCGACCGTGTAGTTCGTCG
>JBOHAD010000106.1:0-6628 GCA_050697555.1 Gaiellaceae bacterium
CGCGGCGCCCGCCGCTGGGGGCGCCGCGCTGCGCTCGGGCTAGTAGCCTCGAGACCCGTCGTCTCCGTGGTGGTGGGCGTTGCCGGCCTTCGCGAGGCCCCGGCTGACGATGTAGCCGGTGGCGACGGCGCCGACGATGAGCCAGGCCCGCGGTGCGTCGAAGTTGTCAGCGACCGCGGCTGCGATCAACGTCACCGCGATCACCACGATCATCGCCCAGAACTCCGTCGTGAGCGGCGCCCACTTCGTCTCGAATCGGCGACCGGTCAGGCGGGCGCCTGCTCGCTCGGCCCGCTCACCGAGCGTCCTGTCGGTTAGATCACGAGTTGCCATAGATGACCCTTCCCTTCGTCGTTGACAGACCACTCTGCGCGGCGCCTCCCGTTCCAAAACCCGGTCCGCTTCGGTATTCCGAGTGGTACTAGCGTGCCCGTCCGAGCGAGACTCAGGCCGATGGCGAAACAAAGCCACATCTCCCGGCCGGCCGTTCGTGCAACGGCCGGAGCGCCGCCTAGTTGGATCGTGATCTGGGATCAGTCGAGCGCGCGATGTCCTGTTCGCCGGGATGCTTGCGGACGACGTGGAAGCGCTCGGTCTCTACTACGACACTCTCGATGTCCTCGATCGAGTGGCCGGGAACGACGGCGAACGTGGTCGGGTCGGCCCGAAGCTTCTCGTACTCGATGACCGTTAGCGACATCGCGTCCTTGCACTCCTCAACGCCGCACTCACAGAGGAACTCGATCTGGTCCTCCTCCGGCGACCTGACCTCTTCGATCCGCTCGTTCACCTCGCGGAACAGGGTTTCGTTGCGCGCCAGTCGATCTTCACGATTCACGGGTCTTCTCCACGACGTAAAAGCCTTCATGATGTTCCACGATCCCTTCTCCCTCGACACGGGGATGACCGGGAACGATGGCGAAGCGGTTCTCGCGAGCGCGGAGTGCGCTGTATTGCTCGAGCGTCAAGTCCACGCGGCCCCTACAGAACGCGTCTGCGCACTCGCAGAGAAAGGGCACGCGCTGAGCTTCGGCAACGTGATCCTCCACGGCTTGTTCCAGGCGTTCATTCGCCTCGCGAAACAGGGTCTGGTTCTCGGCCAATCGTTCCTCGCGCACGATTCGTGCCTCTCTCTCTCACACTCGCGCAGCCCGTAAACCCGGCGCGTCTGCCTGCTCTTCCGAGTCGATGCAGGCGCGGAAGAGGCGCTGAGACATCGACCGTGTCGAGACCATCTCGGGGGAGTGAGCGGCAAGCCCGCCGGCCGACGTCGATCGCGCGAGAACCGCGTGGACAACTTCGCGGCCGGAAGGCACACATCCCGGCGCTGAGCGTTCACGCCGATCGCCGCGTCAGCCGCTGCGAAGCTCGGGTGTGGAAGGAGCACCTCCCATCGCGGCCGCTGTGTTCCTCGCCGGTCACGCTAGGCGGCGCGGTGGGATGCAACCAGGCGCAGCACAGGCCGACCGAAGACGGAGACGACGCAGATCTACCTGTGCCGGCTCGAACCCGAGCGGCCATGGGGCGCGGGCGGCATCTTTTCTTGGACTCCCCGTTCGGAACCGTGGGGCAGAAGGCGCGGACCGGATTCGAACCGGTGTACGAGGCTTTGCAGGCCTCTGCCTAACCACTCGGCCACCGCGCCGCGAGCGAAATCATCGTACCGAGCGAACTTTTCACTTGAGAGGACTGGCTCAAGCTGCGCAGAATGCAGATACGCCCGCCGTCGTGAACCTTGTCCCGGGGTTGATAGCGCGTCGGCGTGCGGGAGCCCCGGCCCCCTACCGGGGCTCCACCTTGTTCGAGCTCGATTCAGCAGATCGCTGCGGGGCGGGCGGATTCCCTCGGGCGGCGCAAGCGCGCCAGGAACGTACGGCGCTCCTCCCGCCGGGCCTCGCCGATCCGGGCCCCGAGCTCGCCGGCACGCGCGAGCCGGAGCAGGTCGGAGTGACGCGCGCGCGCGTAATCAAGGTGGACGTCGGGATGCTGCATGAAGCCTCCTCTCACCACCTACAGGACGCACGAGCCGGCCGCGATCTTCCCTCCCGGCGCCGATTCCGCTTACATAGCCCCCGTGCAGCTAGCCTCGCTCCCCGACGCTCGCCTGGTCGCGCGCTGCCGTTCCGGCGACGAGGATGCCTGGCGCGAGCTCGTCAGCCGCTTCTCGCGCTACGTCTACGCGATCTGCTCGCAGGCCTTCCGCCTGCGCCAAGACGACGCCGAAGACGTGTTCCAGGAGGTCTTCGCGCGCGCGTACGAGCACCTCGAGCGCCTTCGCGACGACGAGGCGATCCGGCCCTGGATCGGACAGCTCACCCGCCGCCTCTGCATCGACCGGCACCGCGCGGGCGGCCGAGAGGAGCTGTCGGGGGACGAGCCCGCTCCGCCCGGCGTGGACGAGACCATGGAGCGGCTCGACGAAGCGTTCGCCGTCCACGAGGCGCTCGCGACCTTGCCGGAGAACTGCCGGGAGATCCTCGACCGCTTCTTCGCCCAGGACGAGAGCTACCAGACGATCGGAGCCGCGCTCGATATCCCCCCGGGCACGATTGCGAGCCGCATCTCGCGGTGCCTGAGAAAGCTCCGCGAAGCATTCGAGGGAAGAAAACCTTCCGCTGAGCCGTCCGGTTGACGGGTGATCCGATGAACGCATACGACGAAGAGCGCCTGGCGGAACTGATCCGGGCACTCCCGCCGCCGCCCGAAGGGTGGATCCGGGCGGCACAGGAGCTTCCCTTCGCGCGGCGGCAGCTGGACGACATCGTCGCTCGTGCTGAAGCCGACCTCGAGTTCCGGCGTGCGCTCGTCGCCGACCTCGAGGAGGCGCTCCGCGCGGAGGGCTACGAGCCGGGCACGCTCCCGCTCGAGGAGCTCCGCCGTCGGCTCGACGGCTGACGGGAAAGAGAAAGGGCCGCCCCGAAAGGCGGCCCGTTTCCAGGGAGGTCCCGACACCTTGCGGCCAAGTGTCGGGACTGTTCCCTACTTCGACAGAGAGGCGAGAAACCTTTAGCCCCGAATTAGCCGCAGCTGACGCGCGGGTTCCAGGCGTGCAGCAACCCGCTCGGGTTCGGCTTCCAGATCCACGCGTGGAGGGCGTAGAAGGCCGGCAGGCCGTAACGATTCGGCGTGCCGGTGAAGTCGAACTCGCGACCGAAGAGCTCGGGCGGCTCGGCACCGGCCCAGTCGGACTCGAACACGACGTACTCGACGGCGACGAACTTCAGCTTGCCGTTGGCCTTCGGCTCGTAGACGAGCGCCTCGGGCGCGGTGGCGTCAATCGTCCCGTCGAGCAGGGACGTGTTCACCATGTGGACGCCCATCGCGCCTTCGCCCTCCTCCGCGATGCACGTCTCGCCGGTGACGTCGGGGAGTCGCAGCGTGTACCCCGCCTCGACCGCCTTGTCCAGGTCGTGGAAGCGGGCGGTCGCCGGCACCGCCTCCCGGACGTCGGCCCGGGCGCCGGCGAAGGCGATGCCGGCCGCGATCAGCGAGACAGCCGCCAGGATCAGGATCAGTCCGCGCTTGGATCTCATCGAACTCCTCCTATGCGTAGAAGTACGGGTCGAGGACGCGCACCGGCGTGATCGAGTCCACGGGCAGGCCGTTTCGCGCCGCGGTCCGCCGGATCGCCTCAGGCGAGGGGCCGTCGTAGATGCAGAACGTCTTGCGCTTGTCGTCGGTGACGTAGGAGTGGATCCACGTCACGCCGGCGTCCGCGTTGTTCTCCACGACGGCGAGGCAGGCGCGCGCGCCGTCGTTGTTGACGGGGATGGCAAGCCCGTCGGCGAAGGTGCGCTCCACGAGGTATCGGGGCATGTGCGTCCTCCTTGTCGGATCGAGGAGAACGCTACGAGCCGGCCCCCGCCGGGGCATCGGTCACGCTCCCTATCCTGGGCCCGCGGTCTCCCTATCTTGGGCGAGTCGCGCCGCGTCGTACCGGGAGCGCACGCCGAGCTTGGCGAGGATGGCCGAGACGTGGTGGCCGACCGTCTTCTCGGTGATGACGAGCCGCTCGGCGATCTCCGCATTCCGCAGGCCCTCGACGATCAGGTCGAGGACCTCGAGCTCCCGCGCTGTGAGGCCGCCCGGGTTCGCCTTGGTGGCGGGCCGCGGCCCACGAACTCCGAGCGCGCGGAGCGAGCGGGCGCAGGTCTCCGCGGCCGGGCGGGCGCCGAGGCGTTCGAACGCCTCCAGCGCGGCGCTGAGCGTGTCCTCCCCGCCGGCCTCCACGAGCGCGCGAGCGGACTCGTAGGGACAGCCGCGCGCCTCCCACGCCTCGGCCGCCGCGCGCGCCTCGCCGGCCAGCTGGAGCCGGTACGGCTCCGCGATCCATCCGGGCGCCTCGTCGAGCGCCCCCGCCTTCCACTGCCAGTACGCCAGCTCCCCTGCGAACCAGAGATGCCGCTTCTCGAGCGCGAGCTCGTACGCGGCCTGCGCCTCCGCGACGACCCGCTCGGAGTCGGCGCTGAGCCACGCGGCCTCGGCCCGCGCGGCATGAACGTGCCCGAGCCGCTGGAGGTGGCCGCCCGGCTGCGCGAGCTCGAGCGCCTCGTCGAGGACCTCGATCGCACCCGGATCGCCGCGGCGCGCCCGCGCACGGCCGAGCGCGATCAGCGCGCTGATCCGGGTGATCGCCTCATCGCTGCGGGCTAGGGTCTCCCGCGCGAGCTCGGTGCCCTCATCCCACCGACCCTGGTACACGAGCACGAGCGCGAGCCAGGCCTGCTGGTACGACAGTTCTGTCTCGCGCTCCTCGGCAAACGTGATGTGCTCGCGCAGGTAGCGCTCCGCGCGCTCGAGCTCGTACATTTCCCCCAGCCCCGTTCCGAGCATGCTGAGCGCGGAGCCGATCCGGAGCTCGAGCTCGTCTCGCCGAGCGATCTCGAGGCTCTGCTCCAGGTGCTCGATCCCGCGCTCGATCTCGCCGGCCATCATGTAGGAGGTCCCGATCATGTTCAGCCCGAACGACAGCGTCTCCTCGTCGCCCAGCTTCCGCGCCAAGGCAACCGTCTTCTCTCCCCACGCGACGCCCTCGGCGTTGTCGCGGCCGAGCATCCGCATGTAGGCCTGGCCGCCGTAGGCGTTCGCGAGCTGCCTGCCGGGCGGCAGCGTCTCCAGGAGGTCGATCGCCGCGCGGCTCGCCTGCTCCGCCTCCGCGTTCCGGCCGAGGGCGATGTACGGCATCGTCAGGCGCCACAGGGTGTCACCCTCGCCGAGCCGGTCGTCCAGCTCGCGGTAGAGCGCAATCGCCTGTTTTCGCGCGTTGGCCGCCTCCTCGTATCCTCCGGTCAGCTGCGCCTCCTGCGCGTACCCCGACAGGAGCGCCGCGCGCTTCGCCGCCGGGAGACAGTCCGCGTGACGCAAGGCGCGCGCGTACTGCGCCGCGGCCTCCCGGTGCGCTCCGGCCGTCGCGGCCCGTCGCGCCGCTCTCGGCGCGTGCTCGAGCACGGCCGCGATGTCGCCCGCCTCCTCCGCGTGGTGGGCGAGCCGCGACGGGTCGGGCGACCCGACGGGCGGCGACGCGAGCGCGTCGAGTAGCGAGGCGTGGAAGCGCCGGCGACGCTGGGCGGGGACGACGCTCTCGAGCGCCAGCCGGGCAAGCTCGTGGCGGAATGCGACCGCGTCGACTTCGGACGTCAACATTCCCGCCGCGAGGCACTCGTCCAGGTGCTCGAGCTCGTCGGGCGCGACCGCCTCGAGCAGCCACAGCTCCGTCCGCGCGGGCACGAGCGCGACCAGGTCGAGGAGGCGGCGCGCAGCCGGATCGAGCCCCGCAGCGCGCGCGAGGACGGCGTCGCGCACGGTCTCGGGCAGCGTGCCCGGGCTCACGGCGAGGACCTCGGTGACGTAGAAAGCGTTGCCGCGCGTGAGGCGGTGGAGCGCGTCGCCGTCGGCGCCGTGCGGCGCGGCGAGCTCGCGGACGGCCTCGACCGACAGCCGGGGAACCGACAGACGCGAGACTGCCGGCGCCGACGCGAGCTCCCCGAGCACGACGCGGAGCGGATGTTCCCCCTCGACCTCGTCCTCGCGGTACGTCGCGAGAACGAGCGCCGCGGTCGAGTCGATGCGGCGGCCGAGTACGCGCAGGACGTCGAGCGTCGCCTGGTCGGCCCAGTGGACGTCCTCGAGCACGAGAACGGCGGCCCTCCGCAGCTCCTGGAGGAGCGCTGTCGCGACGAGCCGGGGGTGGCCGCCGGAGGCGACGCGCGCCGCCACGTCGCCGCCCGTCTCGGTCGCGACGTCGACGAGCGGCCCGAGCGGCGTCGGCGTGGTCAGGTTCTCGCACGCTCCCTCCAGCACGCGCCCCTCCACGCGCGCCGCGAACGCCCGGGCGAGCGAGGTCTTCCCCACGCCCGCCTCGCCGCCGACGAAGAGGAGCCTTCCGCCGTCCACGCGGGCGCGGTCGAGCTGCGCGAGCAGCTCTTCGCGCTCCAAGAGCTCGGCCACGCCTTCATGCTGCACCCCGGCGGGGCGCGCTTCAAGCTCTAGCTGTCCTGGCGACGGGGATGTGACACGCGGCCCCTACGAGGGGCCGGCCTCAGATCGGGTAACAGAGAAGCCCTGCTATGCAGGGCTTTCAGAGGAGCGGATGATGGGACTCGAACCCACGACCTTCTGCATGGCAAGC
>JBOHAD010000107.1:0-6171 GCA_050697555.1 Gaiellaceae bacterium
AGCCCGACGCCGCCGGGCGCCGGCGCCTCGGCCGCGCGGGCCGCACGCCCGTCTCCGGCCGCTCTCTCCGTCTCGAGCCCGGTGCTCATTCTCCGACGGCGGCTATGACGTCGAGAACCTCGGCCCGGCCGCGGGGGAGGGCGCTCGGGTCGAGCGCGGCGACGAGCTCGGTCGACTCGGCGCTCAGGAGAGTCTGGTTCTCGCGGCTGAACTCGAGGTCCGCCTCGAGGACCGTGGGGTCGATCCCCGCGCAGAGCCCTGAGACCGCGCGCGTCAGACGCAGCTCGGCCAGGAGCTCCCCGGAGGCGCCTTCCTCGATGAGGCCCGTCGCGGCGTCGAACGTCTCACCGCACTCGAACCTCTTGACGAAGAGGACGTCGACTGGGCCGGCGCCGAGCTGCTCGTCGCTCGGTTGCTCGTCGTCGGAGCCCTCCTGCTCGACGTCGTCCGCGCCGCCGTCCTGGGCTTCGGCCGCCTGGTCGTCTCTCGGCCCGGAGCCGGCGCCGTCCGAGCCGCACCCGCCCGCGAGAGCGACGAGCACGACGGCAAGCGCAAGGAGGACGTAGCTTGCGCCCCGAGCCGCAGGAACACTGTCGGCCTGGCCCATCGGCACCTCGCTGCCGGTTTGACGGGTTCCCGGCACCGACGGTAGCGCCGGGGCCCGCGGAGGTCAACAAGCCCGGCGCGCCTCTACTAGAACGCGTTGTCGAGGCCGAGCATGAGCGCGAAGCCGCCGAGGAGCGCGAGCGTCGCCACGCGCTCGTTTCCGCGCACCTGGCTCTCGGGCACGAGCTCGTCGACGACCACGTAGAGCATCGCTCCAGCCGCGAACGCAAGGCCGGCGGGGAGAAGCAGGCTGGTGAGGCCGAAGGCGCCGATCGCGGCGAGTGCAGCGGGCGGCTCCACGGCTCCCGTGGCGGCGGCGACTCCGACGGCCACGCGGCGCGGCGCGCCGGCGTCCAAGAGCGGGGCGGCAGCGGCGAAGCCCTCGGGGATGTTCTGGAGCCCGATGGCGAGCGCGAGCGGCGCGCCCAGCTCCGGCCCGCCGGCCGCGAACGCGACGCCGACCGCCAGCCCTTCGGGGACGTTGCGCAGCGTCAGCGCCGAGAGGAGGAGCAGCGCCCGCTCGGGAGAGGCGCGGCCCGGGTGGTCGCGCTCCGAGAAGCGGGCGTGGACGTGTGGGACGACGTGGTCGAGGCCCGCGAACGCGACGGCGCCGACAAGGAAGCCGGCGAGCACCTCCCAGAGCGCTCCCTCGTCCAGAGCGGGGACGAGGAGGCTGAAGGCGCTCGCGGCGAGCATGACGCCGGCGGTGAAGCCGAGCAGCCCGTCGAGCAGGCGGTCGGAGGGCCTCGGGAAGAGGAAGAGCGCAGGCCGCCGAGGCCGGTGCCGGCTCCGGCGCCGATGATCCATGCGAGATCGACGGGGTCCACGCTGGGCGGGTCCTACCCGAACTCGCCCGCCGGGCGTCCGGTTCCGGGCCCGGGGCTATCCTGAGCAGCGTCATGGCTGCCACGATCGAAGCCCTGGTCGACGAGCTGGAGCGCTCCTACGGCGATGCGCAGGAGCGTATGAACGACCCTGCCGTGTACTCCGATCAGAACTCGGCCCGGGACGCCGGCCGCCGCCTCAAGGAGCTCGAAGCCCCCTGGAGGCTCGCCCAGGAGTGGCGGGAGGCTCGCGACGACGCCGAGGCGGCCCGGTCCGATCCCGACCTCCGCGAGCTCGTTCCCGAGATGGAGCAGCGGCTCGAGCGGCTGGAGGAGGAGCTGAAGCTCGCTCTCGTGGAGCGCGATCCGAACGACGCCAAGGACGTCATCGTCGAGATCCGGCAGGGCGTCGGAGGCGACGAGGCAGGCATCTGGGCGGGCGACCTCTTCCGCATGCTCACGCGCTACGCGGAGCAGCGCGGCTTCAAGTGGGAGACGCTCGGCTCGAGTCCGAACGAGACCGGCGGCTACAAGGAGGTCACCTTCGCGGTCAAGGGCGACGGGGCCTATTCGGTCTTCAAGTGGGAGGGCGGCACGCACCGCGTGCAGCGCGTGCCCGAGACGGAGTCGCAGGGGCGCATCCACACGTCGACGGCGACCGTCGCGGTGATGCCGGAGGCGGAGGACGTCGAGGTCGAGCTCGAGCAGAACGACCTCAAGATCGACGTCTACCGTTCGACCGGCCCGGGCGGGCAGAGCGTGAACACGACCGACTCGGCGGTCCGCATCACGCATCTCCCGACGGGGATCGTCGTCGCCATGCAGGACGAGAAGTCGCAGCTCCAGAACAAGCAGAAGGCGCTGCGCGTGCTGCGCGCCCGACTGCTCGAGGCGGAGCTTCGGCGTCAGCGCGAGGAGCTCGATGCCGCCCGGCGCTCCCAGATCGGCAGCGGCGAGCGCTCGGAGAAGATCCGCACCTACAACTTCCCGGAGAGCCGCGTCACCGACCACCGGATCAAGCTGACGCTGCACCGGCTCGACCGGCTGCTGGACGGAGAGCTCGGCGAGTTCACGGACGCGCTCACAGCCGAGGAGCGGCGGCGGGCGCTCGAGACGGCCGCGACGGTATGACGGCCCTGGAGGCGGTTCGCGCGGCCGCGCGCGAGCTCGAGGCCGCCGGCGTGCCTTCGCCGCGCGTGGACGCCGAGCATCTCGTCGCCGACGTTCTGCGGACGAGCCGCACAGGCCTGTACGCGTCCGACCGACCGCTGGGCGAACGGCATCTTCTTCGTCTCCGGTCCCTCGTCGACCGGAGACGAGCGAGGGAGCCTCTCGCGTACGTTCTGGGCGAGTGGGGCTTCCGGCGGCTCACGCTCCGCGTCGACCGCCGCGCGCTCGTCCCGCGGCCGGAGACCGAGGTGGTCGTCGAGCGCTGCCTGGAGCACGTCCGCGAGCTCGCGGAGCCGCGCGTCCTCGACATCGGCGTCGGCTCGGGGGCAATCGCGCTCGCGCTCGCGGACGAGCACCCCGGTGCGCGGGTCGTCGCGCTCGACGCCTCGCCGGAGGCGCTCTCGCTCGCGCGCGAGAACCTCGCCCGCGCCGACGTGGACGGCCGCGTCGAGCTGCGGAAGGGCGACCTCCTGGGCGGCGTCTCGGGGCCGTTCGACCTCGTCGTCTCGAATCCCCCCTACGTCCGGCCGGACGACTACGAGCACCTTCAACCCGAGATCCGTCTCTGGGAGCCGCGCGAGGCCCTCGTCGGCATCGGCGTGGGGGAGACGATCGCGCACGACGCCTGCGCAGTCCTCCGCCCGGGGGGCCGGCTCGTGCTCGAGTGCGGCGACGGCCAGGCGGCCGCCCTCTCCGCCGAACTCCGCGCGCTCGGCTACGAGGACGTCCGCACGACCGCCGATCTTGCCGGCCGCGGCCGCGTCGTCGAGGGCCGCCGTCCCTAGCGTGGTCGACGAGGCCGTCGGGGCCCTGCGGGCGGGGGAGCTCGTCGTGCTCCCGACGGACACGGTCTACGGGCTCTGCGCGGACGGGTACCGGGAGGCGCCGTGCCGGCGGCTGTGCCGGCTGAAGGGGCGGCCGGAAGGGATGCCGACGGCGCTTCTCGCCGCCGACCTCGACGTGATCCTCGACGCCGTGCCCGAGGCACGCGGGCGTGCGGCCGTCGCGGCCCGTGCGCTCCTGCCGGGCCCGTACACGCTCGTGCTTCCGAACCCCGCGCGCCGCTTCCGCTGGCTCACGGGGACGACGCCGGAGACGATCGGCGTGCGCGTGCCCGACCTCGCGCCCGGCGCACGAGCCGTGGTCGAGCGCGCCGGCGTCGTCGCCGCGACGAGTGCAAACCTGCACGGCGGCTCGGATCCAGTCCGCCTCGACGACGTCCCGGAGGCGATCGTCAGCGCCGTCGCCGCGATGCTCGACGGTGGAGACCTGCCCGGTGCGCCCTCGACCGTGATCGACCTGACCGCGCCTGAGCCGGTCGTCCTCCGCGAAGGGGCCGTGCCGGCCGTCCAGGCGCTGGCCCAGCTCGCCGGGGTTAAGATCAACCGCTCGTGAGCGCTTCCGCCCAGTCCCGAAGGCCGAAGGCCCTGGTCACCGGCGGGGCCGGATTCATCGGCTCGCACCTCTGCGAGGCGCTGCTCACCGACGGCTGGGAGGTCTTCGCGCTCGACGACCTCTCGACGTCCTCCGTCGCTAACGTCGCGCACCTGAAGGAGCGCTGGGACTTCCATCTGGTCGTCGACTCGGTGCTCTCCCCCTCGGTCGTGAACGAGCTCGTCCACAAGTGCGACGTCGTCTACCACCTGGCCGCCGCGGTCGGCGTGCGCCTGATCGTCGAGGAGCCCGTCCGCACGCTTGTCACCAACGTGCAGGGAACCGAGATCGTCCTCGATCACTGCCACCGGTTCGAGAAGCGCGTTCTCATCGCCTCGACCTCGGAGATCTACGGGGACCACCGCGAGGAGGTGCCCCTCGCCGAGGACGCGCGGCGGATCTACGGGCCGACCACGGCCCGCAGGTGGGCCTACGCCGACTCGAAGGCGATGGACGAGCTGCTCGCGCTCGCCTACCACCAGGAACGAGGGCTCGACGTCATGATCGCTCGTCTCTTCAACACCGTCGGCCCGCGCCAGAGCGGCCAGTACGGCATGGTCGTTCCCCGCTTCGTCGAGCGCGCGCTCGCCGGGCGCCCCCTCGAGGTCCACGGGGACGGGACGCAGACGCGCTGCTTCTGCCACGTCTCCGACACGGTGCTGGCGTTGAAGGGCCTGATGGACGAGCGCTCGATCTCGGGTGAGATCTTCAACGTCGGCTCGCCGAGCAGGATCCGCATCCTCGACCTCGCACGCCGCGTGATCGAGATGACCCGCTCCGGGTCCGAGCTCGCCTTCGTCCCCTACGACGAGGTCTACGGGCAGGGCATCGAGGACATGACCCACCGCATCCCCTCGACGGAGAAGATCCGCGAGGCGATCGGCTGGCAGGCGACGTTCGACCTCGACGTCATCCTCGCCGACGTGATCAAGCACACGCGCACGGCCCCCGTCGGCGAGCCGATCGAGGCGTCGACCTAGCCCGTCTCGCGAGCCGGCTCGACGGCGTCCTCGACCGCCCGGACGGCGAGTGAGTAGACGACGACGGTCGTCACGACGGTCGCGGCCCATTGGAGGACGGGACGCGACGCGAGCGGGAGCATGAGCGCAAAGCCGACGGCGAAGGCCGGCAGGACGAGCGCCGTCGTCGCGAGCGCGCCCGTGCGGCCGAGGCCCCAGGCGCGGCGGAAATCCAGGTACTCGCGCGCGAGCGGGACGAGCACGACGGCCCCGATCGCCAGCAGCATCCCCACGCTCACCCCAGCACGATCCCACAACGGAGGACGGGTCTCAAGAGTTACGAGTAAGGTCCAGCCCGATGGCGGTCGCGGAAGGCACCCTCGAGGAGCTCCGCCAGGCGGCGCTCGGCGAGATCGACCCCGACGTCGCCGAGCTGATCGGCCTCGAGCTCGAACGCCAGCGAGGCCAGATCGAGCTCATCGCCTCGGAGAACTTCACCTGGCCGAGCGTCTTCGAGGCGGTCGGGAGCGTTCCCACGAACAAGTACGCGGAGGGCTACCCGGGCCGCCGCTACTACGGCGGGTGCGAGGTCGTCGACGGCATCGAGCAGCTTGCCATCGACCGCGCGAAGGAGCTCTTCGGGGCCGAGCACGCGAACGTGCAGCCGCACGCCGGGGCGCAGACGAACATGGGCGTCTACTTCGCGTGCCTCGACCCCGGGGACACGATCCTCGCCATGCGGCTCGACCACGGCGGCCACCTGACGCACGGGCTCAAGGTCAACTTCTCCGGGAAGCTCTACACCGTCGTCGGCTATGGCGTCGACCGCGAGACGAGCCTGATCGACTTCGACGAGGTGCGGCGCCTGGCGAAGCAGCACCGTCCGAAGCTGATCGTCTGCGGCGCGTCCGCCTACCCCCGCGTGATCGAGGCGGATCGCTTCCGGGAGATCGCCGACGAGGTCGGCGCGCTCCTCCTCTGCGACATGGCCCACTTCGCCGGCCTCGTCGCCGCCGGGATGCATCCGAACCCGACGCCGCACTGCGACTTCGTCACGTCGACCACGCACAAGACCCTGGCCGGACCGCGCGCCGGCTTCATCCTCTGCAGGGAGGAGCATGCCCAGGCGGTCGACAAGGCCGTCTTCCCAGGGATGCAGGGCGGCCCGCTCCTGCACG
>JBOHAD010000108.1:0-6097 GCA_050697555.1 Gaiellaceae bacterium
ACGCGCTTCTTCGACTTCCCGCCCTTCTCGTTGCTCGACTCCGGGGAGCGGGCTTACGTACGGCTGATCGTCATCGGCCTCGTCCTCATCGGGCTGGTGCTCTTCAGGCCCCAGGGACTCCTCGGAAAGCGCGAAGAGATGGTGCTGGAGTGAGCCTTCTGCAAGCCGACGACGTGGCCAAGCGGTTCGGCGGGCTCGCTGCGGTCGACGGGGCGAGCCTTACGGTGCAAGAGCGGTCGATCACGGCCCTGATCGGCCCGAACGGGGCCGGAAAGACGACGCTCTTCAACATCTTCTCCGGCTTCATCCGCCCCGAGCGGGGTTCCGTCCGCCTGAACGAGGTGCGGATCGACGGCCGGCCTCCGCACGCGGTCAATCGCCGAGGGCTGGTCAGGACGTTCCAGACCCCGCGCGCGCTGCGGCGGATGAGCGTTCTCGAGAACGTGCTGCTCGCCGCGCCTCACCAGCCCGGAGAGCGGCTCTGGCGGCTCGTCGCAACGCCTGGCAGCGTGCGCCGGCGGGAGCGCGAGATCGAGGAGCAAGCGCGCGAGCTCCTCCGCCTCGTCCGGCTCGACGGGCTCGCCCAGGAATACGCCGGCACGCTCTCCGGCGGTCAGCGGAAGCTGCTCGAGTTCGCGCGAGCGCTCATGACCGGGCCGCGGATCGTGCTCCTCGACGAGCCGATGGCGGGCGTGAGCCCGCCGCTTGCGATCCAACTGCTCGACCACATGCGGATGCTCCGTGAGGAGCGCGGGCTCACTTTCTTCCTCGTCGACCACGACCTCGAGATGGTCATGTCCGTCAGCGACCACGTCATCGTCATGAACGAGGGGCGCGTCATCGCCGCCGGCACCCCCGACGAGGTGCGGGCGGATCCGCTCGTCGTCGATGCGTACCTGGGCACGCACGGGCGGGCCGTCGGATGAGCGCCCTGCTCGAGGCTGTCGAGCTGCGGGCCGGCTACGGGGAGCTCGACGTCCTGCACGATGTCTCCCTCGCCGTCCCGCCCGGCGGGTTCGTGTCGGTCATCGGCCCGAACGGCGCCGGGAAGTCGACCCTGCTCAAGGCGATCTACGGACTTGCAGACACGCGTGGCGGCCAGGTCCGCTTCGAGGGACGTGACGTCACGTCGGGTCAGCCGCACGAGCTCACGCGCCTCGGCCTCAATTACGTGCCCCAGCTCGGCAACGTCTTTCCGAACATGTCCGTGCTCGAGAATCTCGAGATCGGAGGGGTGCCGTGCCGCGAACGGGTCGGGGAGCGGATCGAGGAGATCTTCCAGACGTTCCCCGTGCTGAAGGCTCGCCGGCGTCAGCGCGCCGGGACGCTCTCCGGCGGCGAGAGGCAGATGCTGGCGCTGGCCCGCGCGCTCATGCCCGAGCCGCGGTTGCTGCTCCTGGACGAGCCGTCGGCCGCGCTCGCGCCCACGGTCGTCGACGGGCTCTTCGAGCGGCTGGAGGCGATCAATCAGGCTGGGATCGCAGTTCTCATGGTGGAGCAGAACGCCCGCCGCTCGCTCGCGCTCTGCGAGTACGGCTACGTGCTCGACATGGGCCGGAACCGCTACGAAGGGCCGGGGAAGGAGTTGCTCAGCGACCCGAAGGTCGTGCAGCTCTACCTCGGCGGCAGACCGGGCTAGCTCCCGACGATCGCGTCGACCTCCACCTCGACGAGCAGCTCGGGAGCCACGAAGCCCGCGACGAAGAACGTCGTGTTGGCCGGGTCGATCCCGTCGAGTAACAGCTTGTGGGCCCCGACCGCCTCGCGCCAGTCCGCCTCGAGAGTCAGGTAGAGGCGAGTGCGGACGACGTCCTCGCGCTGTCCGCCGAGGCGCTCGACTGCCGCGAGGGCCCCCTCGAGCGACGCGCACGCCTGCCCGTACGTGTCGCCCGGGTGGCCGACCGTCCCGTCCCCGGCGACGTCACCGGTTCCGCTGACCGCGATCGCGTTGCCGCTCCGAACCGCCCGCGAGTAGCCGGCGACGTCCTCGAACCCGGCACCCTCCCGGTAGCGCTCGGGCAACCTACTCGCCGCCGCCTTCGAACGTGAACGTCGTCTGCGTAGAGACCTCCGCGCCGTCGAACTCCCAGACCTCGTAGATGGCCGAGCCGGGGTCGCCGTTGTCGTCGAAGTCGATCGGCCCCCACGCGCCCTCGTAGTCGATGTCCTCACCGGCCTGGAGGTCCTGTACGGCCTGGTCGAGCTGCTCGAAGGTGTACTTCTCGCCGGGAGGGCCCGAGACGGCCTGGAGCTGCTCCTTGATGTCGTTCGGATCGGACGAGCCGGCGGAGAGGGCGGCGAGGAATGCCAGCAGGACCGCGTCGAAGGAGGCCCCCTCGAACCCGGTCAGGGGCGAGCCCTCCTCCGCCTCCTGCTCGAAGAGCACGTCGAAGGGGTCTCGCGCGGGCGCGTCCTCGGACGTCGGCGCAGTGCCGCGCAGTCCCTCGGTCGCCTGCGCGCCGATGTTCTGGAGCTCGTCGGCGTTGCGCATTGCCTCCGTCATGAACGTCATGGCGGGATCCCAGCCGCCTGCGCGGACGAGCGCAGGACCGACCCGCGCGAACGTCTCCGGGAAGTCGATGATCACCCAGCCGTCGGGGTCTCCGCCCGCCAGCTGGCCCGCCTCGGTGTCGAACGTCGACGCCTCGGGGTTCCATGCCACGGAGGCGCCGATCGTCCCGCCGCCCTCCTCCCAGCCCTGCTCGAACAGCTCCTTGAGAGCGGTGCCGAACGCATCGTTCCGGGCGCCGACGTTGATGGTCGCGTCGCTGCCGAAGGCGTCGGCGACCGCGTCCACGAGCGCGCTGCCCTGGAGGTTGTCCGAGGAGAGGATGCGGAAGACGAGCCCGTCGTCCTCGAGGTCGGTGATCTCCGGCGCCGTCGACGTCGGGGTGATCTGGACGACCTCGTTCGGGATCGCCACCGACTCGGCCATCGGGATCGTGACGGAGCTCGCCATCGTGCCGAGCAGGACGTCGGCCTCGTCAGTCTGGACGTGCTTGGTCGCCGCCTCGACGCCGGCCTGCGACCTGCCGCCGTCGTCCTCGACCGGGAGCAGCGTCACCGCGACGTCCGAGAGCCCTTCGGCGTCCAGCACCTCCTGGATCTGCTCGACGGCGATGCGGGCCGCCTCGGCCTGCGACGGGCCGAACGACGCCAGGTCTCCGGTGAGCGGGAGCACCGGGCCGATCACGAGCTCGAAGGAGGGACTCGCGCCCTCGGCAGGCGTCTCGGCGGGGCCGTTCTCGTCGTCGGCAGCCTCGTCGTCCCCACCGCAGCCGACCGCCGCGAGAGACGCAAGGACGATGAGTCCGATGGCCAGGAGCCGGAGCGGCGCGTGCACGAGCATCCTCCTCGTTCGCGGGACGGGCTGCGGACGACTATAAGCCCAAGCTGGGCACGACGCGAGACGCCAGAAGCTCGACGCCGCGCCGCGGCGTGAGGCCGTGCGGCGTGCCGAACTCGACGCGGGAGGCGCCCGCTTGGTAGAGCGCTTCCGCTTGCCGCGCCACCTGCGCCGGCGTGCCGGCGAACGCGATCCGGTCCAGGATCTCGTCGGGGATCAGCTCCCCCGCCGCCTTGAGTCGGTCGGCTTCCACCAACGTGCGGATCTCGTCGACGAGCCCATCCGGGATCTCGAGCGTGCGGTCGAGCCCGGCTACGACGGGGAAGTAGAGCGCCGCCTCCGCCCGCGCTCTCCGGCGGGCGGCGGTCCCGTCCTCGTCGACCACCGTCACGGCGCCCACGACGATTCCCACCCGGTCGTTGCCGACGCGCTCCCGCATGATCGGAACGAGATCCGGGTTCGCCGTGCCCCCGATCTTGAGCTCGTCCGCCACCTCGCCGGCGAAGGCGGCCGTCCTCTCTCCCCACGTACCGATGAGCAGCGGGATCTCGGGGCGGAGCGGCGTGTAGCGGAGCCGGGCGCCGGGCCCGAGCGAGAAGCGCTCGCCCGCGAAGCCGGAGTCGTCCCCGGCGAGCAGGCGGCGCACGACCTCGACCGCCTCGCGCAGCGCCGTGAGCGGCCGGGGCTCATCGATTCCCAGCGTCTCGAGCCAGGTTCCGCGGACGAGCCCGAGGTAGGCGCGGCCGCCCGAGACGGCGTCGAGCGCCGCGATCTGGCCGGCGATCTCCACCGGGTGCAGCGTGAAGGGGTTGAGCGCCGCCGGGCCGATCCGAACGCGCTCCGTGGCCTGCGCCATCAGGAGGAGGGGATAGACGGCGGGTTGGAAGAAGAGGTCGTGGTAGACGGAGACGACGTCGAAGCCGCCCTTCTCCGCGAGCCGCGCGAGCGCGACGTACTCGTCCGGCGTCTTGTCCGACTGGAGTGCGATCGAGACCTGCGTCACGTCAGGTCTTCGGAGCGCATCGTCCGCTCGCCGATCCGCTCGATGCGCATGATCATGCGCTCCTCCGCGTCCGGGCAGGCGACGAGCGTCTCCTGCTCGAGCCAGTCCTCGTCCGGGAGCTTGCGCTGCTTGGCCGGGAGCAGCGGCAACGCCGCCGAGAGGGCATAGAGGCAGAAGTGGCGTCCCTCGGGGATGCGGACGCGGTTCGACTCGGTCACCTCGAAGTAGTCGCCGGGACGAAGCCCGCAGACGGAGCGACCCTCGATCCGCTCCACGGTCACGCGCAGATCGTAGATCCGCATCTCGGGCATCGGGCAAGTCTTCCACGACTACACGGCGGAGGATGGTGTTAGGTCTTCGTAAGCGTTGACGGATCGATCGTGCTCCGCTGTGAATGGCTGCTACCGTCGCAGGGTTCCAGGGACTCCGAGGACCTAGAGGGAGGAACACATGAACGGGACAACCCGCCGGCTGTGGCCGCGCGCGGCACTTGCCGACCGGTCCACCGGCAAGACCTCGGAGTTCTCCGAGGCCGTCCTCGCCGGCGTTCCCAAGAAGTAGGACGTTCGCCGCGGGCGTGAAGGAATCCAGTGGGACGGGCGTCCTAAGAGGGGCGGACCCCGAAACGTGCTGGAGGTGTAGGAAAGCTGATGGACGAATCCTGGGAGAATCGACGCGACGACGAGCGGGCCGGCTTCGAGGCCCGGCCGGCACCGTGGACGTACTGGCTGCCGGCGGTCTTCGGCGTGCTTCTGATCGCTGTCGTCGTCGTGCTCGCGCTGGCGCCCGAGTTGAGCGCGGGCTGAGCCGAGCTCAGCCCCGTTCGAAGAGCAGCGGGTCGGCACGCAGGATCGCCAGGAGGTCGAACAGGCCTCCCGTGACGGTCCAGGCGATGCCGTACCAGGTCCAGTCCGTTCCCGACCACCTCCGGATCTTGATGTCGTAGGTCTCCCCGGGGCGGGCGTCGAACTCCGCGACCTCGTAGCTCGAGTCCCACGAGCCGCTGTAGCCGACCTGCGCGCCGGTCGAGTCGAAGACCATGAGGTCGAGGTCGACGGTGAGCTGGGAGCTCAGGGGAATGGTGATACCGAGGAGCGAGATGTCGGTCACCTTGCTGTCCCAGGCGAGGGCCACCTTGACGTGCCTCGGCCCGAGAAACCAGCGCGGCACCTCGACGCGGTAGGCGAACGTCGACAGCCTCGTGCCCGCGTCGAAGTCGCTCGACGCGAGCGTCCCGACATCCCAGCCTCGCCGCGTCGGCGCTGCGTTCCGGCTTCGCCGAGACTGGGTGATCCGGTAGCTCTCGAGGGCGTTCACCGCTCCGCTGCCGTCCGAGGCGTCGTCGCCGTCGGCGACGTCCTGCCACCAGGTGTCGTCGACGACGTTGCGCGTCGCTCCGGCGAGGAGAAGCGCCCGGCAGCCTTCGGGCCACCACTTCAGCGTCGAGGAGGCACTCTGGAGGAGCGCCGTCACGCCTGCGGCGGCCGGTGAAGCCATGCTCGTGCCGCTCTTCGTCAGGTCGACCGCGTCCACGCCCGTCCCGTTGGCGGCGATCTCCGGCAGCTCGCGGTCGCCGTGGCTCGAGGTCGGGTTGCGGAAGACGGAGGAGGACGACATGGACGAGGCCGAGTCGTCGTGGTTGGCGACGGCGAGGCTGTTGTACCCCTTGTGATTGACGAATTCGTCGCTCGGAGGGCTGATGTTGTCCGGATCCCCGTTCCAGTAGTTCCCCGCGGCCTGAAGGATCG
>JBOHAD010000109.1:0-6079 GCA_050697555.1 Gaiellaceae bacterium
CAGCCGCGCTTCCTGTAGAGCGCGACGCCGTCCACGGCCGCCACCTGCTCCGGGGGGAAACGCGCCTCGAGCATCTCCTCGCGGCTCGGCATGTACATCTCGCAGCAGTGGGTGCAGAGCTTGCGGGCCAGGCGCTGCGCCAGCACCGCCGTCACGGCCGACCCCGTCAGGAACGGCTCCACGCCCATCTCGTTCAGGCGCGTGAGCGCGGCCGGCGCGTCGTTCGTATGCAGCGTCGTGAGGACGAAGTGACCGGTCAGCGCGGCCTCGATCGCCATCTTGGCCGTCTCGACGTCGCGGACCTCGCCGACCATCACCACGTCCGGGTCGGAACGGAGGATCGAGCGAAGCGCCGCCGAGAAGGTCATCCCCGCGCGCGGGTTCACCTGCACCTGGTTCAGCCCGACCAGGCGGTACTCGACCGGATCCTCCACCGTGATGATGTTCACCTCGGGCCGGTTGATCTCGCTCAGCGAGGCGTAGAGCGTCGTCGACTTACCGGAGCCGGTCGGCCCCGTCACGAGCAGCGCGCCGGTCGGCTTACTGATGACCGCCTCGAAGACCTCGCGCATCTCGTCGGAGAGCCCGAGGTCGGTCAGCGTCGGCGGCCGCTTCGACTTGTCGAGGAGGCGCATGACGACGACCTCGCCCTCGACGCTCGGCAGCACGGCGACGCGGATGTCGAGGAGCCGCCCGGCCGCCTTCGCGTTCAGCGAGATGCGTCCGTCCTGCGGCTTGCGCCGCTCGGCAATGTCGAGCTTGGCGAGGACCTTGAGGCGAGTCGTCACGCCGGGGGCGAGGCGCTTGGGGATCCGCTGCACCTCGTGGAGGACGCCGTCGACGCGCAGACGCACGACGAGGGCGTCGTCCTGGGGGTCGAAGTGGACGTCGCTGGCGCCGTCCTCGGCCGCCTGGAGGATGATCGAGTTCACGAGCCGGACGAGCGGCGCGTCGGAGACGCCGTCCTCGGCCTCGAGGTCGTCGCTCTCCTCGTCCGCGTCCTCGACGAGCTCGTCCTCGACGAGCGCAGCGCGCTCCCACGCCTCGCTCGCTCGCTGAAGGCGGCGCAGCTCGAGCTCGATGTCCTCGCGCGGCGCGACGTGGACGTCGAGCGAGTAGCGCGTGGCGAGCCGCAGCTCGTCGATCGTCTGGACGTTGGTAGGGTCGGAGACCGCGATCCTGAGCCGGTCGCCCTCGATCTTGTACGGAAGCGCGCCGGCGCGCTCGAGCACGTGTGCCGGAATCGACTCGGCGGCCCGCTTCTCGACGCCCGTGGAGGCCAGATCGGCGTACGGAAGGTGGTGGCGCTCGGCGAGCGCCCGGGCTTCGTCGCTCGGCGAGGAGCCGGACTCCGTCCGCAGCCCGGGTACCTCGAGGTCCGCCGGGGCGGCGCTCGCCACGCGCTCGTCCATGATCGCTTCGGCCAGCGAGCCGGAGCCCGCGCGCGAGCGCGCCTGCGCCAGCCGGTCGAGCGGGATCAGGCCAGTCGTCTCGAGCAGGTCGGCGACGAGGTGCGTGACCGCGTTCGGCGAGATCCCCGCGCCGGGCGGGTACTGCGGCGAGACCCCTTCCCGGTTGGCCTCGCCCTCGGCTTCGCCTGCGCGGCGAAGCGGCTGCAGATCGTCGAATTCCACCTCTACGGGTTATCGGCCTCGCAGGCCGAATCCCTGAGAGGAGGGATTGCCTCGAGCTAGAAGCGGCCCAGGTACGCGTCGAGCAGCGTCTCGCCCCAGAAGAGGGCGACGACCGCGCCGAACGCGAGGAAGGGCCCGAACGGGATACCCATCTTCCGCGCGACGGTGCCGTGGCGGGCGAGGAGGAAGACCGCCGGGACGAGCGCCGCCACCATCCCGACCATGAGCGCCACCAGCACGGTCTTCCCGAGCATGGCGCCGAGCAAGAGGCAGAGCTTCACGTCGCCCATGCCCATCCCCTTCGGATAGGCGAGGAGCGCGACGAAGAGGAAGAGGGAGGCCCCGAGGGCGGCGAGCACCCACTCGAGCGTCCGGTCGGGAGCGAGGGCGATCTGGGCGGCGAGGACGACCACGGTCGCCGGAAGGACGATCACGTCCGGGAGGATCCGGTGCTCGGCGTCGATCGCCGAGAGGGCGACCAGGACGGCCACGAAGAACGCGGCCACGAACGCCTCCCCGCTTAGCCCGAAGGCGAGGAAGCAGCCGGCGACGAGCAGGGCCGTCAGCAGCTCGACGAGGACGTAGCGGAGGCCGATCCGCGCGCCGCAGGCGCGGCAGTGTCCACGCAGGAGCAGGTACGAGAGGACGGGAACGTTGTCGTACCAGGCGACCTGGCTCCCGCAGGAGAGGCAGGACGACGGCGGGTGAACGAGGGAACGCCCCTCCGGCAGCCGCGCGGCGACGACGTTCAGGAAGCTCCCGAGCGCGAGCGCGGGCGGGAGGGCGAAGACGGCGAGGGCGACGTTCATCACCCTCCGTATCGGCGTTTCGAGCTAGCCGCTGTAGAGCTGCGGCGGATTCGGCTGCGCGTAGACGGCCGGGTTCCCTGGCATACCCGCCGGCACCGTCGTGATCGTCGGGAACGAGTCGTTCTGGACGTTGTTCGAGAAGATGATCTCGTGCCCGACGATCGGGCCGTCCGAGCGGGAGTTGTTCGAGTAGCGAACGTTGTGCGTTGCGAAGAGGCCGCCCTGGAACTGGGAGTTGTTGTTCACGAGGATGCCGTTCCCCGTGCCGGCCTGACCGCCGCTCCCGTCGGCGACGAAGGTGAGCATCTCGGTGTTCGGGTTCCAGTTGGCGAAGTCGCAGTTGCTGCCGGAGATGCCCCCGCAGAGCTTGCCCTCGATCAGAAGCGTGCCCGAGAGGTAGATCGTCGCCTGACCCATGTACTGGTTCAGCGAGCCGTTGGTCACCTTCGCGCTCCCGTCGATATAGATCGTCCCTGCGACGGTCAGGACCTTCGTCGACGCGTTCCAGGAGAGCTCGCCCGTCGGGTTGTCGGCCGGACCGACACGGCAGGTGTACGAGGAGGACGGGGTGAGCTGGAAGATCGTGGCGACCGAGTTGTTCCGCACGCCGTCGTTGTCGAAGACCGGCGGGACGCCCGTGCGGGCCCCGTTGGCGGACGTGCAGTCCTGCGTCGGCCCGGGGATGGAGTTCGCGTACCAGGTGTCGTAGTCGGCGGCCGGCGCCGCGATCACCGGGAACGGAGAGTTCTTCACGCCGGTGACCCAGTTCGGACCGTCCTTCTTCGAGTAGATCCTGCGGCTGTCCTGGTTCCCGGAGCAGGGCGTCGCCCAAGAGCCGCCGCCGTAGCGGCAGTTCCCACCGACATAGGTCTCCACCCGCGTGTCCATGCTCGAGCCCGAGCCGACCTGCGCGTTGTTCGAGAGATCGAGGTTCCCTTTGACGAGGAGCGAGGTCTGGTCGATCTCGACGTTGTTCGAGAGGCAGAGGTTGCCCTCGACGTAGAGGCGCGACGAGCCGTCGACGTTGTTGGCGATCGTCATGTCGCAGGGCTGGCCCGTGCCCGTGGAATAGATGTAGTTCCAGGCCGGGTTGTTGAGCGGCTGCGTCAGCGTCGGAGTCACCGGCACCTTCGCCGTGAGCGTGCGCTCGACGTCGGCCGCGCCGGGGCCGGTGGGGTTCGCCAGCCGGCCTGTCGACGTGAGCGTCCACGTCTGGGTGAGCTGGTCGAGCGTCCCCGACCAGGTGACCGTCCCGGTCTCGTGCTCGCTCGTCGTCTCCGGGAGGAGCTCCGGCATGAGCGCGTTGTTCTCGGGCTTCGAGAGGACTGCCATCATCTCGTTGATGCCGGCCTCGGCCAGCCCGTAGGCACTCGTGCTTCGGTTCGAGTACTCGGCGTTCCGCGCGTTCGAGCTCGAGTAGAAGATGAGCGTCGCCCCGGTCATGCTGAGGACGCCGAGGGTGCCCACGGCCATGACGAGAGAGATCCCGTCCTGTCGTCGGAGCAGTCGCCGCAGTCTCGTCATGTGCCGTCCCGGGGTCAGGGGGTTTCGCGCAGGGTGTTCCTGAGAACGATGTCGTCAGCGAGGCCCCAGGTCTTCCATCCCTCGTTCGGGTTGACATTGACCGGAAGGTCGACGTGGAGGGTCGCGCGCCGCTCCGGATCCTGCGGCGTGTACGTGAACACGTCGTCGTTCGTGAAGTAGTCGGCCACGTCGATGGACGCCCCGTCCTTCGTGCGGCGGAGCTTCCAGCGCCCCGAGCCCGCGCCGACCATCTCGTAGAGGATGGTCGTGCTCACACCGTCGGCGGACGGGCAGTGGGAGGGCAGGGCGACCTTGATCGCGGCGACAGGCGTCGTCGGCAGAGGCGACCCGTCCGCGTTCGTGATCCCGTTCGAGCAGTGGAGCTCCCGCCGGAGCTTGTCCAGCGCCAGCCGCGCGTTCTGCTGCGCCTCGAAGCGCCTGTTCGCGTCGAGCTCGGCCCGGGCGCCCGAGACGAAGAGCACCGTGATCGAGGTCACGACCGTCAAGAGGATCCCGAGGACGGCGATCAGCTCGACCAGCGTGAAGCCACGCTGGCCGCGGAGCCGCCGGAGGAGCCGAGCGGCCACGACTACCCCTTCTTGCTCAGGACCTCGGCGAGCGCGCGGCGGGCGACCTTCTCGCTCTTCGCGCCGAAGCCGAAGCGCGCCTGGAGATCGCGGTCGACCCGGATCAGGATCCTGAGCGCCTCGTCGCCGTCCTTCCAGCCGTAGAGCGCGCCCGTGACGATCCACGAGTGCTGGTACAGCCACCAGTTGGCGACCTTGGGGGTTGGCTTGGACACTGCGGCGAGGCGGCGGTCGACGAGCCGCGCGCGGTCGGGGAGCGGCATCTCGTCGGCCGGCTCGCGAGGGGCCTGGGCGACGACGAAATCAGGCTTGCGGTGGCGCTGGGACTTCGCCGCCGGCGCCGGGGCGGGCGCCTTCGGAGCGGCCTTCGGCTTCGCCCTGGGCTTGGGCTTGGGCTCAGCCTTGGGAGCCGGCTTGCCGGCGGCGCGCCAGTCCTTCAGGAGGACGACGCTCGTGCCCTTGTACGGGGAGGCGTTCTCGGGCAGGCCGTGCTCGGCGTACTCCTCGTTAGTGTCGAGGCGGAGGACGACCGTGGGCGCCCCGTTGTCGACTACGCGGACGCCCGGCGCAGGGTTCTGAACGGCGGTGGTGTTGGCCGCATAGCCCTCCACGGCACCTTCGACGCGCCAGGCGAAGCCGGCGTCCTGAAGGATGCCCTTGGCGAACACGTACGTCTGGCCGCGCACGTCCGGGACGACGAGCACCCTCGGCTTCTCGCGGGCCGGCTCGGCCTCGGTTTCGGGCTGTGCGTTCTGGTTCGAGCCGGCCGCGAAGGTGAAGCTCGCGGCCGCGAGCAGCCAGACCACGACCAGGACCGCAAGGCGCGGCAAGAGCAGAGTCAGACGGGCCGCCATGCGGTCCCCATCGGCAGGAACCGCGAGGAAGTCAAGCCCTTACCGGGTGAAGTGGACGACCCGCGTCCGCACGACGCGGAAGACCCGCTTCTCGCCCCCCGCGGGCTTCGCGGCCCTCCCGAGAGCAGGAGCGGCCGCGCGCTTCGGCGTGGGCGCGTCCTGCCAGCTGAAGGCGACGCCGGCGAAGGACTCGAACCACGGCTCCTCCTGCGGATACGTGACGGCAGGGTCGAACGCGAGGTGCAGGTGCGGACCCGTCGAGTTGCCCGTCGAGCCCACAAGGCCGACGGGAGCGCCCCCGGAGAGCGCCGCGCCGGGGACGACGTCGGGCTCGAGGTAGGAGAGGTGGCAGTAGACGAACACGACGCCGCTCTCGGTGCGGAGCTTGAAGCCGATGCCGCACCTCCCGCTGCCGTCGGGATAGACCTCCGTGACCACCGAGTCGGTGAGGGCGTAGAGGGGGGAGCCCTCCGGGGCCGCGATGTCGGCCGCCGGGTAGTCGTGGTGGTCGTGCGCCACCGAGACGACCGATGGGCCGCCTCCCACCGGGAAGACGTAGTCGCCGGCCGATGCCGGGGAGGCGCCGTCGAGCGGGGATCCCGCCAGCGCTGCCGAGCCCTGGCGCTGACGCAGCCCCTCGAGGGCGGCGACCGCGTCCTCCAGCTCGACGC
>JBOHAD010000110.1:0-6072 GCA_050697555.1 Gaiellaceae bacterium
AGAACTACTCGCGGATCCTCGACGGGCGCCCGGCGGGCTCCGCGCCGCACACCCTCCTCGACTACTTCCGCGACGACTTCCTCGTCATGGTGGACGAGTCGCACCAGACCGTCCCCCAGCTCGGCGGGATGTACGAGGGCGACCGCTCGCGCAAGGAGACGCTCGTCGCGCACGGCTTCCGGCTGCCGTCCGCGCTGGACAACCGCCCGCTTCGCTTCGACGAGTTCCTCGAGAAGGTGCCGCAGCTGGTCTTCGTCTCCGCGACGCCTGGGCCGTTCGAGCTCCGCAACTCGACGAACGTCGCCGAGCAGATCATCCGCCCGACCGGCGTCGTCGACCCCGAAGTCGACCTGCGCCCGACGAAGAACCAGATCGACGACCTCCTGAACGAGATCCGGCGCAGGGAGGAGGCGGGCGAGCGCGTCCTCGTGACGACGCTGACGAAGAAGATGGCCGAGGACCTGACCGACTACCTGCTCGAGTCGGGCGTCCGCGCGCGCTACCTGCACTCGGAGATCGACACGCTCGACCGCATCCGCATCATCCGCGAGCTGCGCCTGGGCGAGTACGACGTGCTCGTGGGCATCAACCTTCTACGGGAGGGGCTCGACCTGCCGGAGGTCTCTCTCGTCGCCATCCTCGACGCGGACAAGGAGGGCTTCCTGCGCGGGCAGACGGCGCTCATCCAGACGATCGGCCGAGCCGCCCGGAACGTGAACGGCAAGGTGGTCATGTACGCGGACAAGATGACCGAGGCGATCAAGGGCGCGATGGACGAGACGAACCGTCGGCGCGAGATCCAGCTTCGCTACAACGAAGAGCACGGGATCACGCCCGAGTCGATCGTGAAGGGCGTCTCCGACATCGCCGAGTTCCTCGCGCTCGAATCGGCGCCGCACGTGCCCGGGAAGCGCCGCCGCGGCCGCCAGGTGGAGGGCATGAGCGCGGACGAGCTGGAGAAGCTCGTGGTCACGCTCGAGGAGGAGATGTTCGCGGCGGCGGAGGAGCTCCGCTTCGAGTACGCCGCCAAGCTCCGGGACGAGATCAAGGACCTGCGGCGGGAGCTCCAGGCGGCCGCGGCTGAGCCGGCCGCATAGCCTCGATCAGGGCCGGCGGCCCTTGCTCAGCTTGACCTTGACCTTCGCGCCGGTGGGCCGGACCTTCTTCATCCCGGGCTTGTGCGAGATGACGCGGCCGGCACGGACGCGGCCGGAGAACGCGCGGGTGACGCGACCGAGGTTGCAGTTTCGCTGCTTCAGGGCTCTGCGCACGCCCTTCAACGTCTTGCCCTTGACGTTTGGGACGACGCAGGGGCGTCTGACGGCCACCTTGAAGCGACCGACGCCGGTCGCGCCGTCCTTGTCCGTTACCTTGACAGTCACCGTGAAGAGGCCTCCGCGCCGGAACGTGTGTCTGGCCTTGCCGAGCCAACCCGGGCTTACGACCGTACGCAGCGTCCGCCGCGTCCCGTCGCCCCAGTAGACCTGAACGTCCCAGGGCGCGTCCAGCCCCGGATCGGCGAAGGAGCCGAGCGGGAGGGCAACGCGACGCCGGGCCGGCACTCTCCGACGGTTGGGAGGGGTCACGGTCGGCTTGACGTTGAGGACCGATACCTGCGCGCGATCGGGCAGGCTGTCGACGGCTCCGTCGTTGACCGTGAGGTCGAACTCGTAGATGCCGTCGACGCGAGGCTGGAACATGACTGTCTCCTCCGGCGGGAGAGCGACGGCCGCGGGTCCGCTCACCGCCTCCCACATGAAGGAGAACAGGGTGTCGAAGTCGTCGTCGCTCGATCCGGCACCGCTGAGCGTTACCACGTCTCCTTCGTTGACGGTCTGGTCGGGACCCGCGTGCGCGAACGGGGCCGAGTTCGCGGAGGTGATGTTGACCGTCAGGAAGAGGTCCTCGGCCGCGCCGCCGTCGAAGACGCGCACGCCGACGCAGTAAGGGCTGTCGGCTGCGTCCAGCGCGCCGACCGCGAGTTCGAGCGTCGCGGTCTCGATCTCCGGAACCGAGTCCATGGAGTCGGAGGCGAAGGCGACGTCCGTGAACGGATGCGGCGGCCAAGCCTCGCAGTCGCCTCCGTCCGGGACCGAGAAGCGGAGCGTCTGCCCGTCGTCCGGCTCGTCGAGCTTGAGCAGGATTGAGCGCAGGGCCGGGACGGGCTCGAATCCAGCCGGCTCGCTGACAGTCATGACTCCCGGGTCGATCCACTTGGGAGGCTGGTTCAGCGAGACGACGGAGAGGGGAAGCTGCACACCGTCGGCGAGCGCCTCGAATGCGACCTGGTTGCTACTGAACAGTCCTGGGAGCGTGATCGTCCACGTTCCCTGCTGGCCAGGGCCGACGTCCTCGCCGTCGTCGAGCGTCGCGAGCGTCGCCGGCCCATTCCACTTCGCATCGTCAGACATCGTCCCGGTGATCTCGCCACCCGCCGGCGGCGTGTACGTCAACGGCCCCGTCACCCGATCGCCCGGCCACTCGAGGTCGAAGTTTCGGAGTGTCGTGGCCGTCGTTCCTGCCGGGACCGTGAAGGCGAGCTTCAGAGGCTTTCCTATCTGCTCTGTGCACGTAATCGTCGCCTGCGTGAACTCGATGCGAACGTCGTCCTCGGGCTCCGGCGTCTTCGTCCCGTCGGAGTCGACGTCGACCTCGATGCGGAAGGAGTTCTGGTCGTCGTTCAGCTCGGGGTCGTCGTTACCAGAGATTGGGAACGCCCCTGTCTCGCTCGTCAGGAGGTAGGTTCCGGCGGCGTTGATAGTGGTCTCGAAGACCGAGCTGCTCGGTGAGTTCGACGGGAACGTCTCGGTCGCAAGTAGATCTCCGTGTTCGGTTCTGAGCTCGAAGCGCGTTGGGTCGAGGCGGGCTGAATTCGGCGTTTCGTCCTGTGGCGCTGAGAGGCGGGCTGAGGCCGCGTCGAGGACGCGTACCTTTACTGGGAACACGGCCCCGGCCGGGACGATGACGTGGAAGATGTGGCGGCGGTCGCTGCTCGCGGTGGGCGTTCCCCCGGTGGGCATGCTCGTGTACCAATCGCCCTCGGCGGCGGGCACCTCGCGACCGTTCGTCTGGAACCAGCAGTCCGGCGCGCCGTCTGAGGGGGCCGTCGCCGGTGTCGCGGAGGCCGCGAACGCCATGGCTGCGCCCGCGACCCCGACCGCTGCGGCCAGTGCACGTGTCCTACGACCCCCTGGTCGCCTTCCGACCACGATGCTTCGATCCTGGTCTACGGGATTCCGAAGTTCAATCGCGCGAGGCGCCGGTCTAGCCGTACGGCTAGGGAAGACCCGCCGCTCGTAGCGGGAGAAGACATCGAGGTCGGCGCCGATTCGCCGCTCCACCCTTCGCGCCGGGTGAGCTTCAGGTTGTCAGCCTCCGGTGAAAGCGATAACTTCGGGGCGGTTCCGACCCCGGGAGAGGAGTCAGATGACACACACTCTGCGGCTGCGGCCCGCCGTGCTGGCCGCTGCCACCATCGTCTTTGCGCTCGCAATCGCCCTCCTGCCGGCGACCGCCGACGCGGGCGGCGCCCCTCGCGTCGCTCCGCTCGCGGGCGACTGGGAGGTGCCCGGACCGGGCGACCCTGACGGAACAGGTTCCGCGACGGTGACGCTCAACGCGGGCCTCCGGAAGGTCTGTTGGAGCATCAACGCGTCGGACATCACCCTGCCCGCGGCGGCTGCGCACATCCACGAGGGCGCGGTCGGCGTCGAAGGACCCGTCGTGGTGACCCTGAGCCCGCCGGACGCGAGTGGGACCTCGAACGGCTGCCGCTCGGGCGTCGACCGGGCGCTCATCAAGGACATCACGCAGAACCAGCAGGACTACTACGTGAACGTCCACACGAGCGACTTCCCGGCCGGGGCGATCCGTGGGCAGCTCTGGGTGCCGGGCCAGGCCGGGCGCGTGCAGGACGCCGTTCCCGTCCAGTTCCTGAACGTCTCCGACTGGCACGCGCAGCTCGACCCGCTGAACGTCTTCGGCGTCGGCGACGTCGGTGGCGCGGCCCAGCTCTCGACGTACTGGAGGGCCGACCGGGCTACGGAGCCGAACACGCTCACGCTCACGGCGGGCGACGCCTACGGCGCCGCGCCGCCGCTCTCGAGCTTCTTCGAGGAGCGCACGGCGGTGATGGCGATGAACCTGATGGGGTTCGACGTCGACACCTTCGGCAACCACAACTTCGACCGAGGCGTCGAGCATCTCCAGGAGATGATCGACCTGGCCGAGTTCCAGTACGTCTCGGCGAACCTCGAGAACGTCGAGGACAACCTCACGGGCGTGAAGCCGTTCGAGATCTTCAACATGAACGGCGCCAAGGTGGCTGTCATCGGGATCACGAACCCGGAGGCCCCGGAGCTCGTCTTCCCGGGCAACTTCGGGACGATCGAGGTGACCGACCCGGTCGCCGCCGCGATGGAGGCGAAAGCGCAGGCCGACGCAGCCGGGGCGGACGTCTTCGTCGCTATCACGCACATGGGCGTGACCGGGACCGAGGGCGGGGAGGAGGTCGGTCCGCTCATCGACTTCGCCAATGCCGTGAGCGGCTTCGACGTGATCTTCGGCGACCACACCGATTTCCTCTTTAGCGGCATGATCAACGGCCAGCTCGTGCTCGAGAACAGGAGCAAGGGCGCCACGTACGCGCGGACGGACGTGACGCTCGACCCGAACACGGGCACGGTGTTCAACCGCCAGACGGAATTCGTCACGCCGCTCTCGAACGCGGTCGCCCCGGACCAGGCGATCGTCGACATGCTCGCCCCCTTCCGGGCCGAGCTCGCGGCCGCCTTCGACGAGGTGATCGGAGCGACGACCGACGTCTTCGTGCGTGGCGGGAACATCGAGCGCCGCGAGGAGGTAGCCATCGGCAACCTCATCACCGACGCCATGCGCCTCGAGTACGGGACGCAGCTCGGCTTCACGAACGGCGGCGGCATCCGCGCGCCGCTCCCGTCGAGCTACGTCCCGATGGATCCGAGCCTCCGTCGCAGCGGTTGCACGGCGGAAACTCCGTGCGACCTCGTGGTGGGAGACGTCTTCACGGTGCTCCCGTTCGGGAACTCAGTCGTCACCCGAGAAGTCACGGGGTCGCAGCTGTGGGCGATGCTCGAGAACGGCGTCAGCCGGATCAACAGCGACGGAACCGGGGCAGACGGGCGCTTCCCGCAGATCTCGGGCTTCCGCTTCATGTTCGACTTCTCCGAGCCGGCGGGCTCGCGCGTCGTCTCGGTGGAGCTCGCCGACGGGACGGCGATTCCGGCCGACTCGACGACGTACACGCTGGCGACGAACGACTTCCTCAACGCCGGCGGCGACGGCTACACGATGCTCGCCGACGGGCAGGGCGTGACGCGAGACGTGATGGCAAACGTCGTCCTCGACCACATCCGGGAGCAGGGCACGATCACTCCGGTCGTCGAGGGTCGCATCATCAAGATGGGCTAACGCAGGTCGAAAAGGGGTCGGGCCTCCGGGTCCGGCCCCTCGTCGTCCTCCTGAGGAAAGGAGCCGATCCATGCACGATCGCCCACCCAGTCGGCACCGGGTGTCCGCCTTTGCTCTCGCTCTGATCGTCGCGCTCGCCCTCGCGGCACCTGCGGTGGCTGGGAACGCAGACGTTCGCTTCGCCACCTTCAACGCCTCGCTCAACCGCAACTTCGCGGGGCAGTTGATCGCCGACCTCTCGACGCCCGCCAACGCCCAGGCGGCCACGGTCGCCGAGATCGTCCAGCGGACTCGGCCCGAGGTCCTGCTCGTCAACGAGTTCGACTTCGACCAGGACGGCGAGGCCCTGCGCCTCTTCCAGGAGAACTACCTCTCCGTGCCGCACAACGGGGCGGCGCCGATCGAGTACCCCTACCGCTTCGCGGCGCCGTCGAACACCGGCATTCCGTCCGGCTTCGACCTCGACAACAACGGGTCGGGTCGGCGGGGCGAACGACGCCTTCGGCTTCGGGTTCTTCCCCGGCCAGTTCGGAATGGCCGTCTACTCGCAGCACCCGATCCTCGAGTCGCAGATCCGCACGTTCCAGACGTTCCTCTGGAAGGACATGCCCGGCGCGCTCCTGC
>JBOHAD010000111.1:0-3967 GCA_050697555.1 Gaiellaceae bacterium
ACATCCCGTGGTTCTTCCCCTTCGTCGCCTTCGCGCTCCTGGCGCCGGCGGTGGTGCGGGTGGCCGGGGCAGAAACCGCCGTCGATGAGCCGGCCGACGAGCATCAGGTTCGAGAGCTCGTACCGGCTCGCTGAGGCTTCGGTGCGGCCGTGGGCCGCGCTCGCCCTCGGCCTCGTCCTGCTGACTTTCGCCTGGGCGGCGCTCCATCTGCCCGCTTTCGACCGCTACCAGATCGTCGACACGCCGGTCTACGAGGACTACGGCGAGCGGATGGCGGACGGCGAGGTGCCCTACCGCGACTTCGAGGTCGAGTACCCGCCGGCGTCGCTCCCGCTCTTCTGGCTGCCGACGCTCGCTCCCGAGGAGCACTACGCCTCCGCCTTCGAGCTCCTCATGTGGGGGTGCGCGGCGGCGGCGGTCGGCTTCGTCGCGCTCGCCCTGGCCGGAGTGGGCGCGAGACCAGCGCGGCTCTTCGCCGCCGCCGGGTTCGTGGGCCTGGCGCCGCTCGCCCTCGGGACCGTGGTGCTCACGCGCTACGACCTCTGGCCGGCCGCGCTCACGGCGGCGGCGCTCGCCGCATTCGTCCGGGAACAGGGGCGGCTCGCATTCGCTGCGCTCGCCCTCGCCGCCGCGGCGAAGATCTACGCCCTCGTCCTCCTGCCCCTCGTGCTCGTCTACGCCTGGCGGCGCTGGAGGCCGCGTGAAGCCTGGACCGGGCTCGGAGTCTTCGTCGCCGTGCTCGCGCTGGTCGTCGGGCCTTTCCTGGTCGTCGCTCCGGCAGGTCTCTGGCAGAGCGTTAGCGGCCAGCTCGGCCGCCCGCTCCAGATCGAGAGCCTGGCGGCCGCCGTCCTGCTCGCCGCGCACCGGCTCGGGTGGTACGAGCCGACCGTCGTCTCGACACACGGGTCCCAGAACCTCGCCGGCGGGCTGCCTGACGCGCTCGCCGTGACGCAGACGGTGCTCCAAGGACTCGCGCTCGTCGCCGTCTGGGCACTCTTCGCGCGCGGACGTGGCGGACCCGAGCGGCTCCTCCTTGCGTCGGCCGCAGCCGTGGTTGCTTTCGTGGCCTTCGGCAAGGTGCTCTCGCCGCAGTTCCTCATCTGGCTCGTGCCCCTCGTCCCGCTCGTGGCCGGCGGCTCCGGGCTCGCCGCGTCCGCCGTGCTCGCCGCCGCGCTCGTGACGACGCACCTCTGGTTCCCGACCCGCTACTGGGACGTGGTCGCGCTCGAGCCCGCCGGCTGGCTCGTGCTCGTGCGGGACGTCCTACTGGTCGCGCTCTTGGCGCTTCTGGTGGCCGCGCTCGCCCGCGGCAGGCGTCTGCCTGGGGAAAGGGGTCAGACCCCGTTACGCGAGCGTCGTGGAAGTGCGACGGCTTTCCGTTCGCCGGCGCGGAGATGCTGATTGCGCCAGGGATCGGAGCCTGTGGCCAACGGGGTCAGACCCCGTTACGGAACCGTCGCCGACTGCAACGACTCTCAGCGGCGGTTCAGTCGACCTGAACGCGCAGCGTCTCGCAGGTCGTAGCGCGCCCGTTCTCGTCGCAGTCGATGACCACTCCCTCGATGCGGACGTCGCCGTCGGCGGGATGGAACCGCACGGGCATTCCTGTCCGCATACGCTGGATCGCCAGCTCGGCGCGGACGCCGATGACCGAGTCGTGCGGGCCCGTCATGCCCGCGTCCGTGATCGCCGCGGTTCCTCCCGGCAGCACCCTGGCGTCGTTCGTCTGCACGTGCGTGTGCGTCCCGATCACCGCCGTGACGCGGCCGTCGAGCATGCGGGCGAGGGCGACCTTCTCGCTCGTCGCCTCGGCGTGGAAGTCGACGACGACGACCGGCGCCTCCCGCCGCGCCTCCTCCACGAGCGCGTCGACCATCTGGAACGGGTGCACGACGACGTTGAGGAAGAGCGCGCCCAAGAGGTTGACGACCGCGACGCGCTCGCCGCCGCGCGACTCCACCACCGTGAGCCCGCGGCCCGGCGCGCGGTCGCCCATGTTGGCGGGCCGTACGAGGCGCGGGCTCTCCTCGAGGAGCGGCACGAGATCACGGTGGCGCCAGACGTGGTTGCCCGTCGTGACGACGTCGGCCCCCGCGGCCAGGAGCTTCTCCGCCAGCTTCGCCGTCAGGCCGATCCCGTCCGCTGCGTTCTCTCCGTTGACAACGCATACGTCAACGTCCAGCTCGTGCTTGAGCTCCTGGAGCCTTGCCTCCACGGCCCGTCGGCCCGGGGCTCCGAAGACGTCCGCGAGAAACAGGATTCGCGTACGCGAATCCTTAGGAGGGGCTCGTCACCGAGGCGGCCGGGTGCACCTCGAGGTGGACGTGCTGGCCCTTGTCCTGCGTGTAGCGGGCGAGCCCGGCCCGCTCGACGCCCGAGAGGTCGATGATTCGGCCGACCTTCGTGCGGCCCGCCCTGACGGTCGAGCCGACGGTGAGGGCAGGATCGGGGCGGAGGTTCGTGAGCGAGACGACGACGCCCGGGTTCCCCGACGGCTGGACGTCGATGCGGACGCCGTAGGCGCGTCCGTTGATGACCTGGTCGGTGATGGCGAGGACGCTGCCGTCGACCGGGGTGTAGACGTCCGTGTCCACGGGGGCGCCCACGTCGAGGCCGCCGGTCTGCGGGCCGACGCCGCCGTCCAGCAGGTAGAAGCGGAGGCTCGAGCCGTTCGAGCCGAAGAGCTTGCGGAGCAGCCGCGCGGCGAGCCCGGCGTTCGCCTGGGTTCCGACCGGCTCGAGGGCGAGGGCGCTCGTCCCGGCGGCGTGATACCCGATCGCCGTCACCCGGCTCTGGTTCACGGGGAGCTGGATGCGGAGCGAGTCCTGCATGGCCACGACCTGGGGCCGCGGCGGGCCCGCCGGGAGCAGCCGGTTGGCCGGCGCGGGGCCTGTGAACGAGACCGTCGTCGGCGCGCCGGTTCCGAAGGCGGTGAGGACGAGCGTCACCAGGGAGACGCACACGACGACGATCAGGGCCGCCATCCTGCGCGCGCGACGGGCTTTCGTGCGCATCTCGTCGCGCCTCCGGTTCCGGGCACGGGCGGTCAGCCCGCTCGCGTGGGGCGTAGCCATCCGCGGCACCGTAACGGAGGCGCCCTCCGCTTTCAAACGCTCATGCGGCTCCGGCTGGAGCGCGAGCGCGCCATCAGTCGCGAAGGACCAGTCCTCCTCGACGCCCCAGAGGTCGATGACATTCCCGCGGTTTGCAGGGATTTCCCGCTCTCGGTCGTAGAGACGGGTTTGGGAAGCCATTGCTAGCCTTGCGGGCGTGAACCCCGCTCCCTCTCACCGTGCCAGGGGCGGCGGACGTTGAACGGGACGCTTCTCTCCGCGCATGGGGTCGCGCGCCGGTACGGCCCGCACGTCGCGCTCGCTCCCACGAGCCTCGACGTGCGCGGCGGCGAGACGCTCGCTTTCATCGGGCCGAACGGGGCGGGTAAGTCGACTCTCCTCTCCATCCTCGCCGGCGCGCTCGAGCCGGACGAGGGAGCCGTGGTGGCGGCGGAGCCGGGGCCCCGCGTCGGCTGGGTGCCTCAGCGGCCCGCCCAGTACGCGAAGCTGACGCCCCGGGAGAATCTCGAGCTCTTCGCCCGCCTCGAGGGCGTCCCGGAGCCGAAGGCGCGGGCGCGACGGCTCCTCGAGCTCCTCGAGCTCCCGGACGACGATCGCGTCTCGGCGCAGCTCTCCGGCGGCAACCAGCAGCGGCTCAACCTCGCCGTGGCGCTCCTCGCCCAGCCGGACGTACTCCTTCTCGACGAGGCGACGGCCTCGCTCGACCCACGCCAGCGGCGCCGCTTCTGGGACGTCGCGCGCGCCGTGCGGGAGCGCGGCGGCGCCGTCGTCTTCGTGACCCAGAACCTCGAGGAGCTCGAGCGCTTCGCCGACCGCGTGGCCGTCCTGCTCGACGGCCGCATCGTCTTCGAGGGGACGCTCCCGCAGTACGAGGCCGAGCCCTCGGCGGACGT
>JBOHAD010000111.1:4067-5849 GCA_050697555.1 Gaiellaceae bacterium
CGCGATCGGGCTTCTCGTGCGCAAGGACCTGCGGGTGCTCGGGCGCTCGCCCTCCCTCGTCGGCGCGCTCATCCTGTATCCGCTCCTCTTCGCGGTCCTCGTCGGGCTCCTCGTCCGCTTCGCCGGGGACCGGCCGCGGGTCGCCTTCGTCGACCTCGACGACCTTCCGGCCGAGCTCACGATCGCCGACCAGACCTTCGACGTCGAGCGCGTGATCGCCCAGGTGAACGACAAGGCCGAGCTCGTACCGATGGAGGAGGAGGAGGCCGAGCGGGCGCTCGTGACGGGCGAGGTCGTCGCCGCCATCGTCGTGCCGCGCGGCTTCGCGGGTCGGCTCCGAGGCATGGTCGAGAGCCCGACGCTCGTCCTGCGCTTGGGGAGGGGCGGCCTCGCCGGGCGGGCGGAGCTCTCGACGCAAGCCCTCGTCTACCGGCTCAACCTGCTCCTCCAGGAGGCGTACATCTCAGCCAACCTCGAGTACGTCCAGCTGCTCGTCGAGGGCGGCGAGTCGGAGTTCCTCGGCAACGAGTTCGACGTCGTCGGGCTCGAGGAGGCCGCGGAGATGTTGGACGAGCTCGAGGCGCAGACCGACGACCCGGAAGCGCTCGCGCGCGTGCGCGAGCTCTCGACCTTCGTGGACGAGGCGCTCCTGGCCCTGGGCCAGTCCGGCGACACGCTGCGCGCGACCGCGAACCCGATCGAGCTCGAGACCGACCGCGAGTCCGGTCGCACCTGGCTCCTGTCGGCGCAGCTCCAGTCGTACGCCCTCGCGCTCACGCTCGCCTTCGTCTCGATCCTGCTCGCCGCCGGGGCGATCGCGGCCGAGCGGGACGAGAACGTGGTAGGGCGGCTGGCGCGGGGCCTCGTGCCGCTGATCCAGCTCGTCGCCGCCAAGGTGGTCGTTGCCGCGCTCGTCGCGCTCGGCGTCGGGCTCGCGCTCGCGCTGGTCTTCGGGGTCGCGGCGGAAGTGGTGGGGATCGAGGGCGGAGAGCCCTGGGAGCGGCTGCCGCTCCTGGCCGTCGGGCTCGCGCTCGCGGGGGCGGCCTTCGGCGCTTTCGGCGTTCTGCTGGGCGTGCTCGCCCGCGAGTCCCGGACCGCGGTGCTCGTGGCGTTCCTCGTGGCTCTGCCCGTCGTCCTCATCGGACTCGTCCCCGAGGGGTCGGTCGAGGCGGCCGGCTGGATCTCCCAGGCGTTTCCCTTCGGGCACGCGCAGCGCTTCTTCGAGGCGGCGCTCTTCGATCTCGAGCCCTGGGGCGCACTCGCGCGAGAGGCGGCGTGGCTCGTCGGCATCGCAGCGGCGTTCGCGGCGCTGGCCCGGATGGGCGTGCGAAGATTGCTGGCATGAGCATTTGCGCTCATGCCAGGGGAAGGGTGTCGGGAAACCGGGAGGTTTCCCGCGGGTCTCTGCGCGCGGAGCGCGCAGTAACTGGAGAAGAGGGGGTCCGTGGGGGAACATGGTTCCCCCGCGGGAGCGAGCCGAAGGTGAGCGACCTGGCGTAAGAATGGCTTCGACGTTTCCCGTCACGCGCCTGCGCCGCTTCCGGCGCACCGCCGCGCTTCGCTCGCTCGCCCGCGAGACGCGCCTCTCGCTCGACGACTTCGTTCTCCCGCTGTTCGTCTGCCCGGGCGAGGGCGTCGAGCGCCCGCTCGAGGGGCTCGCGGGCATCGGGCAGCGCTCGGTGGATCGCCTCTGCGACGAGGCCGAGGCCGCGCACGAGCTCGGCGTCCCTGCCGTCCTCCTCTTCGGGATCCCGGAGGAGAAGGACGAGGCCGCGTCGGGCG
>JBOHAD010000112.1:0-5842 GCA_050697555.1 Gaiellaceae bacterium
AGCCATCCCGGAGACGAACATGTGGTGCGCCCACACGGAGAAGCCGAGGATGAGGATGGCCATGAGCGAGAGCGCCATCAGGCGGTAGCCGAAGATCGGCTTGCGCGCGAAGACGGAGATGACCTCCGAGGCGATCCCGAAGCCGGGCAGCATCATGATGTAGACGGCGGGGTGGGAGTAGAACCAGAAGATGTGCTGGTAGGCGATGACGTCGCCGCCCTGCGAAGGGTCGAAGAAGTTCGTGTGCAGGACCCGGTCGAAGAGGATGAAGAACTGCGAGCCGGCGATGAACGGCGTCGCTACCACGACCAGGGTCGACGTGGCGAAGTTGGCCCAGACGAGGAGCGGCATGCGCCAGAAGGACATGCCCGGCGCTCGCATCGTGATGATCGTGACCAGGAAGTTGAGCGCGGTCATGATCGAGGACGCGCCCGCCCACTGAACGCCCATCTGGAAGAAGAGGTTCCCGTCCGGCTGGACGATCGAGAGCGGCGCGTAGTTGGTCCAGCCCGCCGAGAAGGCGCCCCCGTCGGGGACGAGGTAGCTCGAGAGCATCATGAAGCCGGCGATCGGGAGGAGCCAGAAGGAGAGCGCGTTCAGCCGCGGGAAGGCCATGTCCGGCGCGCCGATCATGAGCGGGATGACGTAGTTCCCGAGGCCGGCGAACGCCGGGATGACGAAGAGGAAGATCATCAGCGAGGCGTGCACGGAGAAGAGGCCGTTGAACGTGTTCGTGTCCACGAACTGCATCCCGGGCCGCGCCAGCTCCGCCCGCATGAACATCGCCATGAGGCCCGCCGCGACGAAGAAGAAGATCGTCGTGACGAGGTACTGCACGCCGATGACCTTGTGGTCGGTGTTGACCCGGAAGTAGTCCTTCCAGGTGCGCGCTCCGTGGCCGGAGTGGTCCTCGGGCCGGCTCGGCCGCCCGGAGATCCAGTAGGCCCAGTAGTCGAAGCCGCCGATCCCGGCGAGGAACGCGACCGGCACGAGCACGGTCCAGGCCGCGATCAGCACCGGGAGCTCCCAGAGCGGGTCGTAGCCCAGAGCGGCGCGGGCTCCGACGACGAGAAGCGTGGCGAGCCCGAACGCGAGCGGCACGAGCCAGGCCACACGCAGCCAGCCCGCGCCCGTCAGGTAGCGCAGGCCCCTGCGCGGCGGGAGCGGCGGGGGCGCTGCGTGCTGCTCGTGCTCGCGGGTCTCGACCGCCACTAGCGTTCACCCCCTCCCGCTGCCTCGAGCAGGTACTCGACGAGCCCCTCGAGCTGCTGCTCGCTGAAGATCTCCCCGTAGTTCTGCGGCATCACGTCCGGCTGGAACCCCTCGCTGATCTCCGCGTTCGGCTCGACGATCGACTCCAGCACGGAGTCCGCGTTTTGGTCCGGGAGAACCGTATCGAGGTCGGGGCCGGTCTGCCCTTCGGTGGCGGCCTCGGCGAGCGTGTGGCAGCTCCCGCAGTTCGCGACGAAGAGCTGCTCGCCCTGGACGGAGGCGCCCTCGGCGGCGAGGCGTCTCTGCTCCTCGATCCACCGGCGGTAGCCGGCTTCGTCGAGGACGCGTGCCTGCGAGCGCATGGTCGCGTGCCCGAGACCGCAGAGCTCCGCGCAGATGACCGGGAACGTGCCGAGCTTCGTCGGCGTCACGACCATCCTCGTCGTAATGCCTCGCACGGCGTCCTGCTTCATGCGCCACTGGGGCACCCAGAACGAGTGGATCACGTCCTGCGAGGTGATGCGAAACTCGATCGGCTCGTCCACCGGGACGACGAGCTCGCCGCTCGCCAGGGGCCGGCCCTCGAGCTGCACGTCGGGGTACGTGAACGTCCAGGCGAACTGCCGCGCCGAGACCTCGACGACCATGTGGTCGTCTGGAATGTCCTCGGCCTGGGCGAGCGCGACTCCCGAGTAGACCGCAATCGCCGTCACGAGGATGACCGGGATCACGGTCCAGACGATCTCGAGGCCCGTGTGCCCGTGGATCGGGCTGCCGTCGTCCATGTCCCCGGGAGGCGCACGGAACTTCCACACCGCATAGACGGAGACGCCCGCGACGACCGCGAAGACGGCGACGCAGATGATCGTCACGAACCAGTAGACGTTGTCGATGATGCGGGCCTGCTCCGCGCCCTGGTCGGGCAACCACGGAACGAAGAGCGCGACGACCGCCAGCGCAGCGCCGACGGCCAACCCCACCAGCGTCATCTGAATGATCGAGCGTTTCCGCACGTACGAAGGGGGTATGCGGCCCGCGAGAACCCTAGCGCAACCGTATCCACGGAACGGGCTCGAACGTTCTCGAACCAGAACCCCAAGGAGGAAGCAACTTTCACATGGGAATCGGCGTAAGCATCTTCCTCATAGCGGTCGGCGCGATCCTCGCCTTCGCGGTGACGGCAGAGGTGAGCGGCCTCGACATCTCGACCGTCGGCTGGATCCTCATGATCGTCGGCGCGCTCGGCATGCTGCTCTCGATCATCTTCTGGTCGACCTGGGGCGGCACCGGCGGCTGGCGCCGCGAGACGTACGTCCGCGACGACCCCTACAACCGGCCTCCGCCCTACTAGTAGAAGCGGAGACTCGGCGCGAGGAGAGGGCGGCCCCGAGCCGCCCTCTCCTTCTACTGCCGCCCGAACGCGCCGACTCGGCTACAGATTCCCTCTGGAGACGCCCTGGAGCTCGCCGCCGGACTCATCTTCGTCGCCGCGCTCGCCGTGATCGCCTTCGAGTGGGTGCACCGCACGAAGGCGGCTCTCGTCGGAGCGGGTCTCGTCGTGCTCATCGGCGCGATCGACGAGGCGGGCGCCATCGAGGCCGTCGACTGGGCGACGCTGGGGCTCCTCGCGGGAATGATGATCCTCGTCGGCCTCACCGAGAGGACCGGGGTCTTCACCTACCTCGCGCTCAGGGTGGCGCAGCTCTCGCAGGGCCGCCCGCTCCGCCTCGTCTTCCTCCTCGCCGGAGTCACCGGAGTGCTCTCGGCGTTTCTCGACAACCTGACGGCGATCCTCCTCGTCGTCCCGATCACCTTCCTGCTCGCGGACGTCCTGCGCATCACACCCATCCCCCTCGTGCTCGTGGAGGTGCTTGCCTCGAACATTGGCGGCACGGCGACACTGATCGGCGACCCGCCGAACATCATGATCGGGACGCACCGCGAGGAGCTCTCGTTCCTCGACTTCATCGTCAACCTCGCGCCCGTCTCGCTGGTGACGCTTCTCGTGATGACGACATTGCTCTACGTCGTCTTCCGCCGCCAGCTCGTCGTCACGCCGGATAGGGCGGCCGAGATCCAGCGCCTCGATGCGGCCCGCGACATGCGCGAGAGCCCGTACGTGAAGCGCTCGCTCGCGATCCTCCTCGGCACGATCATCGGGTTCTTCCTCCACGCGCCGCTCCACATCGAGCCCGCCGTGGTGGCTCTCGTCGGGGCCACCGTCCTCCTCCTGGTCGCGGCGGACGACGTCGAGGAGGCACTCGAGCGTGTCCAGTGGTCGACGATCTTCTTCTTCGTCGGCCTCTTCGTCATGGTCGGAGCCCTCGAGGAGCAGGGCGTGATCGGCGAGGTGGCGGATCTCGTCGCGGACGTGACCGGCGGCTCGAGCGTGGGCGAAGGCATGGCGATCCTGTGGGGTGCAGCGGCGGGCTCGGCGCTCGTCGACAACATCCCGTTCACGGCCGCGATGATCCCCGTCGTCGACGAGCTCACCGCCGGCGACGAGACCTTCCAGGATGCGAACTGGTGGGCGCTCGCGCTCGGCGCCTGCTTCGGGGGGAACGCCACGCTCATCGCCGCTGCCGCCAACGTGGCCGCTGCCGGGGTAGCGGAGCGGAGCGGGCATCCCATCTCCTTCGTCCGTTTCCTCGTGATCGGCCTTCCTGTGACGCTGCTCTCGCTCGTGATCGCTACCGTCTACATGCTCATCTTCCAGCTCTGACGAGCCCGTGCGCACGCTTCCCGACATCGAGCTCGTGGCGGCTTCGGTACGCCGCTCGGCGACGTTCCTCGAGGCCGCCGAGGCGCTCACGACGCACTCTGTCCCTACAATCGCCGTCCTCGACGACGCGGAGCGCGTGGTGGGCCTGTTCGACGTGGAGGACCTCCTACGGGGCCTCTTTCCCGGCTACCTCGCCGAGCTTCGCCATACGGCTTTCGCCTCGGACGACCCGGGCCTTCTGGCCGAGCGGGCCCGGGCGGTGTCCGCTCAGCCCGTGGAAAAGCACATGCGTAAGCCCGTCACCGTGGGTGTCGAGGCGAGCGCCACGCATGTGGCCGAGCGGTTTCTCCACTACGACTTCGGCGCGCTCGCCGTCGTGGAGGGGAAGAGATTCGTGGGGATGCTGAGCCGCGCGGACTTCTGCCGCGCGGTGCTGAGACAGACGTGAGGTGCAAAGCCGCGCGCCCGGATGGCCCGGGCGCGCAGCGTTCCTCTCCTAGAAGATCAGGATGAGGATGATGATGATCAGGATGATCGCGAGAAGACCGCCACCGATGTACATCCCTCTGCCTCCCTCGTTGATTATCTCGTTTGACGGCTTAACGACGTTCCCGCCGAAGAAGTTTCGGTAACCTCGCCCGCCGCGAGCTCGGAGGCGCGCGGGAGGGCCAGGAGCGCCGCCGCCCAGAGCCCGGCTACGACGGCGAAGCCCACGCGCCCCTCGCCTGGCAGGGCGAAGGCGAGCCCGAGGAGCGGCGTGCCGGCCACGATCACGAAGTTGCCGGCCATGTTCACGAGGCCCCCGGCGGCCCCCGGCCCTTCGGGACGGAGGGCCGCGGCGGAGGCGAACACGGGCGCAAAAGCGAGCCCCGCCCCGAGCCCCACGAGGGTACAGGCGACGATGACGAGCGCAAGCGGCCCGGCCGGGAGGAGGAGTGCCGTTCCCGCAGCCCCGGCGGCGAGGCTCGTCGCCACGAGCGCCTGCGCGCGCCCCGGCTCGCGGCGTGCGAGCCAGCCGCCCAGCGGCCTCCCGACGATCCCGGCCGCGAGGGTGAGCGCGCTCGCGAGCCCGGCCAGCGCCAGGGAGTACCCCCCGGCGCGAGTGAGAAGCGTCACCGCCCAGTTCGCCACGACGGCGTTCAGCCCGAGGGAAGCCATAGGGCCACCGCAAGCCGGTCCAGGCGCCGGTCGCGAACGAGCGCGCCGAGGCTCGCAGCGTCGCGCTCCTCCCGCAGCCGGGGCGGGCGCGGCGAGAGAGCGAGAACGATCAGTGCCGCAACGGCGACGGCGAGCGCGGTGGCGAAGGGCGCGCGCCACCCGAGCGAGCCATGGACCACCGGCACGACGGCGAGGGCGAGGCCCCCGCCCGCCATCGCGCTCCCGCCGAAGACACCCTGCCCCACGGGGCCCCCGGCCGCGGCGCGGACGTAATCGCTCCCGGCGACGAAGGCGACGCCCGTGCCGAGCCCGACCAGCGCGCGAAGGGCGATTCCGAGAGCAGGGTCCGGCGCTGCGAGGAGAAGCGCGTTGCCCACGGCCGCGACGAGCAGGGAGGCGAGCGCCACCGGATGCGCGCCGAGCCGGTCCGCGCGCCGCCCACCCGGGATCTGCACGAGGGCGTGGACGAGGAAGAGCGACGTGGTGAAGAGCCCGACGACGCCGAGGCCGATCCCGTACGCGTCCGCGAGCGGCCCCGCCACGGCGCCGACGTTCGTGATGTTCCAGCCAACCGCCAGGCCGACGAGCGCCGCGCCGAGCGTGGCGACGCGCGCGCTACTCGTGGAGGACTCTCCCTTCCATCCCGCCTGCGACGACGGCGACCTGGCCGGTGACGTGGCCGGAGAGCTCGTCCGAGGCCAGGATGACGACCTGACGCGCGACGTCCTCCGGCTGGGCGGCCTTTCGGAG
>JBOHAD010000113.1:0-5806 GCA_050697555.1 Gaiellaceae bacterium
GCCGGGGCGATGCGGTAGAAACGCTCCGTGGACCAGACGGAGACGCCGCTCGCCGACGCCGCGGCCGCCTTCCTCGCGGACGAGCGGATCACGCCCTTCACGACGCCGGGCCACAAGCGTGCCCCGCACATCGCCGACGAGCTCCGGCTCGACCTGCCGCTCTCGTCGGGCGCCGACGACCTCCACCTTCGCTCGGGCGTGCTGGCCCGCGCCGAGGCGCTCGCGGCCGAGCTCTGGGGGGCCGACCTCTGCCGCTTCTGCCTCAACGGGTCGACGCAGGGCAACCAGGCGCTCGCGCTCGCCCTGGGCCGGCCCGGCGACCGCGTCGTCGTCTCGCGCAACCTGCACAAGTCCGTCTTCGCGGGCCTCATCCTCGCCGGGCTCGATCCCGTCTGGGTTCGGCCCGACATCGACCCTGCGACCGGGCTCGCTCTTCGGATCCCGCCGGAGGTCGTCGCGAAGGCGCTCCCAGGGGCAAGCGGCGTCTTCCTCGTCGAGCCCAGCTGCGTGGGCGTTCTCTCGGACGTCGCCGCGATCGCGAAGACGTGCCGCGAGGCAGGAGTGCCGCTCGTCGTGGATCAGGCCTGGGGCGCGCACCTCGGCTTCCATGCGGACCTGCCGGGCCACACGCTCGCGCTCGGCGCGGACGCCATGGTCACGTCGGCGCACAAGACGCTGACGGCGTTCACGCAGGGCGGCTACCTCTTCGCGCGCGCGGAGCGGGTCGACCTCGCCCGCCTCGAGGAGGCGTTCGAGACCCTGCACACGACGAGCCCCTCGGCCGCCATTCTCGCCAGCCTCGATCGCACCCGCCACCTCCTGGCCACCCGTGGGGAGGAGCTCCTCGCGCGCGCCGTCGGCCTCGCGGCCCGGGCCCGCGGGGCGCTCGCCGCCGTCGAAGGCCTCGTCGTCGTCGACTCGGACGACCCGACGAAGCTCCCGCTCGCCCTGGCCGGCACCGGCGCAGACGGGCTCGAGGTCGAGGCCGACCTCTTCGCCGAGGGCATCCGCCTCGAGCTCGCCAACCGTGACCTCCTCGTCCCGCTCCTCACGATCGGCGACACCGAGGAGAGCGTCGAAAGGCTCGTCGGCGCCCTCCTCCGCTCCCTGGAGCGTCGCCGGGGCGAGCCGCGCACGCCCGGCGGGGCGAGCGCCGTCTGGGGCGTCGAGCCCGAGGTGGGGATGAGCCCGCGCGATGCCTTCTTCGCCGCCCGCGAGACCGTGCCGGCGGAGCGTGCCGCCGGCCGCATCGCGGCCGAGATGGTTGCCCCGTACCCGCCGGGGATCCCGGCGATCGCGCCCGGCGAGGTCGTCACGAGCGAGCTTCTGGCATCCCTCCGCGACGCAGCCGCCCACGGCACCCGCCTCGCCTACTGCGCCGACTCCACGCTCGCCTCGCTCCGCGTCGTCGTCCGCTGAAATTTGCTATAAAGCGGCTTAGATTTTCTCAGCGACCAACGGAGGAACCCGGAAAATGGCAAAGACCATCGGCATCGACCTGGGCACGACGAACTCCTGCGTGGCCGTGCTCGAGGGCGGGGAGCCGACCGTCATCCCGAACGCCGAAGGCGGCCGCACGACGCCGTCCGTCGTCGCCTTCACGAAGGACGGCCAGCGGCTCGTCGGGGCGCCCGCGAAGCGCCAGTCGGTCACGAACCCGCAGAACACCATCTTCTCGATCAAGCGCTTCATGGGGCGCAAGTACTCGGAGGTGTCCGAGGAGATGAAGATCGTCCCCTACGAGGTCGTCGCGGGCCCGAACGGCGACGCGCGGGTGAAGGCGGAGGACAAGGCGGTTGCGCCGCCGGAGATCGCCGCGATGATCCTCCAGAAGCTGAAGGCGGACGCCGAGGCGTATCTCGGCGAGACGGTCACCGACGCAGTCGTCACCGTCCCCGCCTACTTCAACAACGCGCAGCGGGAGGCGACGAAGGACGCCGGCAAGATCGCCGGCTTGAACGTCCTCCGCATCATCAACGAGCCGACCGCCGCCGCGCTCGCTTACGGGCTCGACAAGGAGTCCGACCAGACGATCCTCGTCTTCGACCTCGGCGGCGGCACGTTCGACGTGTCCATCCTCGAGCTCGGCGAGGGCGTCTTCGAGGTCAAGGCGACGAACGGCGACAACCACCTGGGCGGCGACAACTTCGACAAGGCGATCGTCGACTGGATGGTGGCCGAGTTCAAGCGCGAGCAGGGCATCGACCTCGCGCAGGACAAGATGGCGCTCCAGCGTCTCTACGAGGCGGCCGAGAAGGCGAAAATCGAGCTCTCCTCGACCACGTCGACACAGATCAACCTGCCCTTCATCACCGCGACGCCGGAGGGCCCCAAGCACCTCGACCTCCAGCTCACCCGGGCGAAGCTGAACGAGCTCACGCACGATCTGCTCGAGCGGGTGGTCGGCCCGACGAAGCAGGCGCTCGCCGACGCGGGGCTCGACGCGGCGAAGATCGAGCACGTGATCCTCGTCGGCGGCATGACCCGCATGCCGGCCGTCCAGGAGAAGGTCAAGGAGCTCACGGGCAAGGATCCGCACAAGGGCGTCAACCCGGACGAAGTCGTCGCCGTCGGGGCGGCCATCCAGGCCGGCGTGCTCAAGGGCGAGGTCAAGGACGTCCTCCTCCTCGACGTCACCCCGCTCTCGCTCGGCATCGAGACCAAGGGCGGCGTCTTCACGAAGCTGATCGAGCGGAACACGACCATCCCGACGAAGAAGTCGGAGACGTTCACGACCGCCGAGGACAACCAGCCGTCGGTCGAGATCCACGTTCTCCAGGGCGAGTCGGAGATGGCGACCTTCAACAAGACGCTCGGGAAGTTCCAGCTCGTCGGGATTCCGCCGGCGCCGCGCGGCATGCCCCAGATCGAGGTCACGTTCGACATCGACGCGAACGGCATCCTCAACGTCTCCGCGAAGGACCTCGGGACCGGGAATCAGCAGCAGATCCGGATCGAGGGCGGCTCTGGGCTCCAGGAGGACGAGGTGGAGCGCATGGTGCGCGAAGCCGAAGCGCACGCCGACGAGGCGCGCCGCCTGAAGGAGCTGGCCGAGGCGAAGAACCAGGCCGAGACGCTCATCTACTCGACCGAGAAGAGCCTCGGCGAGCACCGCGAGTCGCTCGACGCCGAGACCGTCTCGGAGATCGAGACCCGTGTCGAGGAGCTGAAGGGTGTGCTCGACGGCGACGACGCCTCCGCGATCCGGACGAAGAGCGAGGAGCTCATGCAGGCCTCGCACAAGCTCGCCGAGGCGGTCTACGGAAAGGTGCAGTCCGAGCAGCAGGCGACCGCGGGCGCGACCGCGGCGGACGGCGGCGCGGCGAGCGACGAGGAGGTCGTCGAGGAGGCCGACTACGAGGTCATCGACGAGGAAGAGGCGAAGCGCTCGTAAGCGATGACCGAGAAGTCGTCCACGAAGGCCGAGCTCGCCGAGCGGCTCGAGCAGGTCGAGGCCGAGCGCGATGAGTACCTCGCCGACCTGAAGCGCGTCGCCGCTGAGTTCGAGAACTACCGCAAGCGGGCTTCGCGCGACCAGGAGAACCTGGTCGCGCGCGCTCACGAGCGGCTGGTGAAGGAGCTCCTGCCCGTGCTCGACGACCTCGAGCGCGCGCTCGAGGCGGCCGCGGAGCACGAGGAGGCGAAGCTCGAAGAAGGCGTTCGCCTCGTCCACCGCGAGCTCCGCGACGCCCTCGCCAAGGAGGGGCTCGTCGAGATCGAGACGAACGGGAGCTTCGACCCGCACGTCCACGAGGCGCTCCTCACGCAGCCGTCCGAGCAGGATGAGGGCTCCATCATCGAGGTGATCCAGAGGGGCTACCGCCTCGGCGACCGCGTGCTGCGGCCGGCGCGGGTGGTGATCTCGCAGGGAGCCGAGCGATGAGAGACCTCTACGAGGTTCTGGGCGTCACCAAGACGGCCTCCGCCGACGAGATCAAGAAGGCCTACCGCAAGCTCGCCCGCAAGTACCACCCGGACAAGAACCCGGGTGACACGGAGGCCGAGGAGCGCTTCAAGGAGGTCCAGGCCGCCTACGACGTCCTCGCCGACCCGGAGAAGCGCAAGCAGTACGACCAGGTCGGGCCGCGCGTCTTCTCGGGGGCCGGCGCGCCGGGCGGCGGCAACTTCCAGTGGTCGGGGAACGTCGGCGACCTGGGCGACATCTCCGACCTGCTCGGCGGCCTCTTCGGCCGCACCGGCGGCCGAGACACGGCGTCGCGCGCTCGCTCGAGAGGGCAGCGTGGCTCCGACGTCGGGGTTGCGATCAACCTCTCCTTCGAGGACTCGCTCAAGGGTCTGACGACCAAGATCCCCGTCGAGCTCGAGACGGCCTGCTCGGCGTGCAACGGCTCGGGCGCCGAGCCGGGGACGACGCCGACCATCTGCCCCGAGTGCCGCGGGCGCGGCGTCACCGCCGAGGACGAGGGCTTCTTCGCCTTCTCGCGCCCCTGCCCGTGCTGTGGAGGCAACGGGACCGTCGTCGAGAAGCCCTGCCGGCAGTGTGGCGGCTCCGGCCGGCAGCGCCGCACCAAGCGCTACACGGTCAAGATCCCGGCCGGAGTCCGCGACGGGACCCAGATCCGTCTCAAGGGCAAGGGCGAGGCCGGCTTCGCGGGTGGCCCGCCGGGCGATCTCATCGTGACGACGCGCGTCGCCCGCTCGCCGTTGTTCGAGCGGAAGGGCGCAGACCTCGTCATCGAGGTGCCCGTCACGTACGCGGAGGCCGCCCTGGGCGCCGAGGTGGAGGTGCCGACTCCGGACGGCCGCATCTCGCTCAAGGTGCCTCCGGGCTCGCAGGACGGGAAGCTCCTGCGCGTGCGCGGGCAGGGCGCGCCGAAGCTGAACGGCGGCGGCAAGGGCGATCTCCTCGCGCGCCTCCGCATCGCCGTGCCCACGAAGCCGACGAAGGCCGAGCGCGAGGCGCTCGAGGCCCTGCAGAAGGCGTCGACCCGCGACGTCCGCGAGAGGCTGCGGACGTGATGGCCGGAGGACGTGAGGTGGACGACCGGCCGCGCTACATGATCTCCGTCGCCGCCGAGCTCGTCGGCATGCACCCGCAGACGCTGCGGATCTACGAGGCCAAGGGACTGGTGCGGCCGAAGCGCACTCCCGGGAACACGCGCCTCTACTCCGAGGTCGACCTCGAGCGCCTCCGCCTCATTCAGCGGCTGACGACCGAGCTCGGGCTCAACCTGGCCGGCGTCGAGACCGTGATGCGGCTCGAGGACGAGCTCAGGCGCCTGCGCGCCCGCCTCGACCGGCTCGAGCGCGAGACCCGCGAGCAGATTCGCGACGTTCACAGGCAGTACAAGCGCGAGATCGTCCTCTACCGCGACGCCGGCGAGACGCGTCCGACCAGGAGGAAGAGATGGACTTCAACAGGCTGACGATCAAGTCGCAGGAAGCCGTCGGCGCCGCGCAGGAGCTGGCGCGCCGCTCCGGCAATCCCGAGATCTATCCGGAGCACCTGCTCCTCGCGCTCCTCGACCAGGAGCTGCCGAGGCAGCTCGTCCCCTCTGCGCAGACCCTCCGCGCCGAAGCGGAAGCGCGGCTCGCGGCGAAGCCTGCCGTCGCCGGCGCCGCACAGCAACCGCGCGTCTCGACCGCGTTTTCCGACGCGCTCCACCGCGCCTTCGAGGAGGCGCGCGCGCTCGACGACGAGTATGTCTCGGTCGAGCATCTCCTCCTCGCTCTCGACGTCGTCCCGCGGGACGAGCTTCTCGCCCGCATCAAGCAGGTGCGCGGCTCGCAGCGGGTCACGAGCCAGGACCCCGAGGGCACGTACCAGGCGCTGGAGAAGTTCGGG
>JBOHAD010000114.1:0-5771 GCA_050697555.1 Gaiellaceae bacterium
AGATCCTCGTCGACCGAGGCGAGCTGGCCGGTCAGGCTGACGACGCTTCGCACCGCGTCGGCCTCGTGCACGATGTCGTGGCCGAGGACGCGCGCTTCGCCCTCGTCCGGGCGCAGCAGGGTAGCGAGCATCCGGACCGTCGTGGTCTTGCCGGCGCCGTTCGGGCCGAGGATGCCGTAGACGCTCCCGGCGCGCACGGCGAGGTCGACGCCGTCGACGGCCTGCGTGTCGCCGAAGGCCTTGCGGAGGCCCGAAGCCTCGATGGCGAGCGTGGAGTGTGGTGTCAATCTGGGCTCCTCAGCTGCAGCTTGGACGCTCATTCTGTCGGTCCTCACACATAAGACCACGGGGCACAGCGAAACTCATCGGTGACCGGTGTGATTCGGCCGGGCGCCGGTTTCGGCCGGCCAGGATCCCTTCAATACGATCCGATGAGACTGTCGGAGGGCTCAGCTCTCTGCACGCGTTGCCTTGTGGAGCCGCACGGACTTCGAGACTCCCTTGAGCGGGACGTCGCCGATGAGCTCGAACTCGACTTCGGCGACGCTCGCGCGTCGCTTTGCCTCTTCGCTCACCAGCACCTCATGAGGCCGGGCGTAGTCGGCGATCCTGGCGGCGATGTTCACCGTCTTTCCGAAGTAGTCGCCTTCCTGGACGATGACCGCCCCGGCGTCGATGCCGATCCGAGCCGGCACGGAGATGGCCCTCTCCGTTTGCTCGACGAGCTCGAGGCCGCTCTGGATGGCCCTGGCAGAGTCGCTGAAGTGAAACATGACGCCGTCACCAAGCCACTTGACGGGGCGGCAGCCCCGCGTCCGCGAAGCCTCTTGCACGATGCTCGCGAGGCTCGCGGCGAGCTCGGCCGCGGCTTGATCACCTCGCTCTTCCGCGAGAGTGGTGTAGCCCGTGAGATCGAGGAAGGCGATCGCGGGCGGCTGCCTCGATTGCCGAGGGGTGATGCCTCTCTCCTCCATGAAGCCTTCCGTGACGGCGACGATGTAGTCGAGGACGGCGTGCTCCCGATGCCGGCGCTGGAGCCACGGGACGAGGCCGTTGACGAGCTCGGTGAATCCCGCGGCCTTCTCGTAGACGAGGCTGTCCTTCTCCTCGTTCGAGAGCTCGAAGTTCGCGACGCGTTGGCGAACCGTTCGGTCGAAGAACTGGAGCCCGGAGCTGACCAGTCGCTGCAGAGTGCCGCCGTAGAGCCGGGCGAAGCGCGAGAGCTCCTCTTCGTCCGCCAGATCGAGACGGGTCAGAATGAGCGACAGCATCTCCGCGTCCGCCGCACGGACGCGGTCATCGGCAGGCGGCGGCAAGCCGAGCTCGCCGCTGAGACGCCGCAGGAGCTCGGGCGAGCGCCCAAGCCTGGCCGCGAGTCCCTCGTAGGTTGCCGACATCTTCACGGGCTCGGGTAGGAAGAGCCCCAGCGGAAACGAGAGCTCTCCTCCTGCCACGCCTCGGGCGACGTCCTCGAGCGAGATCCCTGCCTCTTCGAACGCGGCCATGAGGCGAACGAGGTGAACGTCGGACGAAGGAAACAGCCCGTCCTCATCGTGCGGCGTGAGGATGCCGAGCTCCTCCAGCCGGCGTACGTGCTCGAGCGCGCACGGGGCGAGGTCGGCGAGCTCTTGCGCCGAGATCTTGACCACGGCCTGACTCTAGCTTCCCCGGTCGAGCGGGCGGCAGAGCGACTCGGCCCCGCCATAGGCTCCTGAGCGCCCACCTCGGCGTTGCCGCGGTCGGCGTAGTGTCCGGCACGTGTGGGTCGTGCTCGGCGCCCCTTTCGACTCCTCCGGCAGCGGCCGTGGGGAGGAGCGCGCGCCCGACGCGTTGCGCGCCGCGGGCCTGCCGGCTGTGTTCGGGGCTGCCGACGCCGGCGACGTGGCGCCGCGGCTGCGCGACCCGGTGCGCGACCCGGAGACGGGGGTCATCGCGTTCGCCGACCTACGGGTGTCCTCGCAGGCTTTGCGCGAGGCAGTGGCCGCCACGCTGAGACGGGGCGAGCGCCCGCTCGTGCTCGGCGGGGACTGCACCCTGCTCCTGGGGACGATGGCGGGTGTCCGCGACGCCGTGGGGCGCGTGGGCCTGTGGTTCGTGGACGGTCACGCGGACTACCTCGACGGAAGCTCATCGCCCACAGGTGAGGCGGCCGACATGGAGCTGGCGATGCTCACCGGGCACGGACCGCCGGGACTGGTGGACCTGGGCGGGCAGGTCCCGCTCGTGGAGCCCGACGACGTCGTGATCCTGGGGCACCGACCCGCCTCCCTGCATGGAGATGTGGCCCTCGAGCTCGGGCGCGTCCCGGCGCCCATCGCTCGCATGGCGGCCGAGGAGGTTGCGGCGGCGGGCGCGGGAGAGGTGGGAAATCGCTGGGCGCGTGCGCTGGCCGACCGCGGGCCGGCTTGGCTCCACCTCGACCTCGATGCTCTCGACGAGGCGGCGCTGCCGGCGGTCAGCTACCCGCAGCCCCGCGGGCTCGACTGGGATACGTTCGTGGCGCTCGCGCGACCGCTGCTGGCCTCCGCTGCGCTCGTGGGTGCCAGCGTCGCCGACTTCAACCCGGACCTGGACGAGGACGGGGCGCATGCGCGGCGCGTCGTCGACGCGCTCGCCGGCGCCCTGCGGTAACCAGGCTCATCCCGAGCTCTCCTTCCGGGTCTTCACTGAAGCCGGCGGAGGTCCCGGCGCTCAGCGACGAGGTTCCTTCGCCTCCCAGAAAGCGATCTCTCCGCCGGCGGGCGTGGTGACGACGCTGCGCCACCCCGCCGGGCCTTCGCGGGGCTCCAGCAGCACGGTCGCCCCCAGCGCCCGCGCTCGCTCCGTGGCCTCGCCGATCCGGGCCACTTCGACGTACGGCAGCCACAGCGGGTGCGGCGTCTCGCACTCGACGATGCCGCCGCCGAACCCGCCGCCCAGGTCGAGCGCGAGATAGGAGCGGCCCGCGGCGTCGATCCGCTCCGCGCGCCAGCCGCAAAGCTGCGCGTACAGCGTTTGGGCCTCGGGCAGATCGCCTGTGTGCAGCTCCAGGTGGACGACGGGTTTCGAGGATGCTTGCAGCACGTCCTGCTCTCTTAGACCGACGCCGGTCTTCGGACTAATCGGTGGGCGATCGGCTTTGCCCCCGGTCCGCCGGTCTGGGTAGGCTGGCGGACGGTGCGTACCGCCTCCGTAAGCACAACGGCGCGGGAGAGAGAGCTGCTCCAGGCTGCTCGAGAGGGCGGCGAGGACGCCTTCCGCCGCCTCGTCGAGCCCTACCAGGGGGAGCTCCACGCCCACTGCTACCGGATGCTCGGATCGCTCCACGACGCCGAGGACGCCCTCCAGGACGCGCTGCTGCGCGCCTGGCGCGGGCTACCCCGGTTCGAGGGGCGGAGCTCGCTTCGCTCCTGGCTCTACGCGATCTCGACCAACACCTGCCTGAGTGCCATCGGGCGGCGGCCGAAGCGGGTGCTTCCGATCGACTACGGCCCGGCCGCCGACCCCCACGGCGGACCAGGCGAGCCGCTCGTGGAGTCGGTCTGGGTCGAGCCCTACCCGGACGAGAAGCTCGGCGTGGAGGACGGGTTTGCGGCCCCCGAGGCCCGCTACGAGCGGCGCGAGAGCGTGGAGCTGGCCTTCATCGCGGCGCTCCAGCACCTCCCGGCGCGGCAGCGCGCCGTGCTGGTTCTACGCGAGGTGCTCGGCTTCTCGGCCCGCGAGGTCGCGGAGACGCTCGAGACGACTACCGCCTCGGTGAACAGCGCCCTTCAGCGCGCGCGCGCGGCCGTCGACGAGCGGCTCCCCGAGCAAAGCCAGCAGGCGACCCTGCGCTCGCTCGGCGACGAGCGGGTGCGCGAGATCGTGGAGAACTACGTGGACGCGTGGGACCGCGGCGACGTCGAGGCGGTCGTCTCCATGCTCGCCGACGACGCCACGTTCGCGATGCCGCCGCTTCGAACCTGGTTCGGCGGACGCGACTCGATCCGCGTCTTCCTGGCCGGCTGGCCGCTCTCGGGCATCTGGCGCTGGCGTCACGTTCGGGCTCGCGCAAACGGCCAGGAGGCGCTCGCCTTCTACACCTGGGATGCGGAAGCGGAGAGCTACCTTCCGTTCGCGCTCAACGTGCTGACCCTTCACGGGGAGCGCATCAGCGAGGTCACCGCGTTCGTAATCCGGTCCACGGAGCTTCCCGAACGCCACGTCTACGCGCGCTGGCCGGAGCAGCCGGCCGACCCCCGGCGGGCCGTCGACTTCTTCGAGCGCTTCGGTCTCCCGGAGGAGCTTCCGGCTTAGAAGCCGCGACCCTGCCCAGGCGCCCTGGACGCTACCCGGGCTTCGCGGTCCGCGCCGCCTGACCCACGACGCCGGGAAGCCAGGCACGTACGGCGGCGGCCACCGCGTCGGGATCCGTCCGCAGGCTGTGGTCGCCCGGCACCTGCACGACCACGCGGCGCGAGGTGGCGGGCGGAATCCCGAACGGGTCTCGCGCACCTTGCACGACCAGCATCGGGACGGCCACCTCGTCGAGCTCGGGTAGACGGCTCTGGCTCGCGGCCGCCGCAGAACGGCGCGGCGGCTGCAGCGGGAACGCGAGGCAAAGCACCCCGACGGCGCCGGTCGCCTCCGCGGTACGGCACGCCACCCGCGCGCCCAGGGAGCGACCGCCGACGACGAGCGGCAACCCGCGCAGCTCGCCCGCGAGCAGGTGGTCGAGCACCGCCGTCCAGGCGGCGTCGAGCTGGCGCGCCGGAGCGGGAGAGCGTCGCCCGGCGACGCGGTAGGGCTGCTCGACGAGCGCGACACTGACCCCTTCCGAGCGCGCGACGCCCGTCACCGCAACGAGGTCTCGCGAAGCCACCCCTCCGGCGGCTCCGTGACCGAGAACCAACGCGGCTCTTGGCTCCTCGGCGGAATGCAGGTGGGCGTTCGCCGGACCGTGCGGGGTGTCCACTGCGAGCATCGTCACGCAGGTGATACTGGCAGCCTCGACGTCGCGGTCGCAACAGTCGAGCTGTCAGGACCCCGGTTCTGGGCGGCGACCTTGACAGCGGCGCGGTCGACTGTATGCTCAACCACTCCGTTTATCAACCAAGCAGGTGATCTCAGAGCGTGGCCGTCGACCAGCTCAGCACGACGTTCGCGGCGCTCGCCGATCCCACGCGCCGCGCGATCCTGGCGCGGCTCGCGGAGGGCGAGGCCACGGTGAACCAGCTGGCGGAGCCGTTTCCCATCACCCTGCAGGCGGTCTCCAAGCACCTGAAGGTGCTGGAGCGGGCCGGGCTCATCGCGCGCGGCCGCACGGCCCAGCTGCGGCCGTCGCGGCTGCAGGGCGAGGCGCTCAAGGAGGCCGCCGGCTGGCTGGCGGGCTACCGGCGCTTCTGGGAGGAGAGCTTCGACCGCCTCGACGAGCACCTGCGCGAGATCCAGAAGGGACCCAGGGATGACTGAGGCAGTCAGCGCACAAGAGATCACGATCACGCGCGTCATCGACGCACCTCGCGTGCTGGTGTGGAAGGCGTGGACGGAGCCCGAACAGCTCGCGAAGTGGTGGGGGCCGCGCGGCTGGAGCACGCCGCTCGAGACGATCACGATGGACGTCAGGCCCGGCGGCACCTTCCGGGTCGTCGGGGTGTCCGACGAGGACGGCGCCGAGATGCCCACAGAAGGGGTGTACCGGGAGGTGGTCGAGCCGGAGCGCTTGGTGCTCGCCGAGCCCACGGAAGACGCGTGGCACGAGGGCGCGGTGAGCGTCGTCACCTTCACCGACCTCGGGGACGGCCGGACCGAGA
>JBOHAD010000115.1:0-5754 GCA_050697555.1 Gaiellaceae bacterium
TCGGTGACCGCCGCAAGCGCATGCTCGAGGACATCGCCATCCTCTCGGGCGGCGAGGTCATCACCGAGGAGATGGGCCTCAAGCTCGAGAACACGAAGCTCTCGCAGCTCGGTCGCGCCCGCAAGGTTGTCGTCGACAAGGACACGACGACGATCATCGACGGGGCCGGCGACTCCGACGGCATCAAGGGCCGCATCAAGCAGCTCAAGTCGGAGATCGAGACCACGGACTCGGACTTCGACCGCGAGAAGCTGCAGGAGCGTCTCGCCAAGCTGGCCGGCGGCGTCGCCGTCATCAAGGTCGGCGCGGCCACCGAGACGGAGATGAAGGAGAAGAAGCACCGGGTCGAGGACGCACTCCAGGCCACCCGGGCCGCCCTCGAGGAGGGCATCGTCCCGGGCGGCGGCGTCGCGCTCCTGAACGCCGGCAAGGCGATCAAGCTCGACACCCTCGAAGGCGACGAGCGCACCGGCGCTCACATCATCGCCCGCGCGCTCGAGGAGCCCATCCGGCAGCTTGCCAACAACGCGGGCCTCGAGGGCTCGATCGTCGTCGACAAGATCCGCACGGGCACCAAGGGCCACGGCCTCAACGTCGAGACCGGCGGCTACGAGGACCTCGTCAAGGCGGGGATCATCGACCCGACGATGGTGACGCGCTCGGCGCTTCAGAACGCCGCGTCGATCGCCAAGAACATCCTCACGACCGAGGCGGTCGTGGCGGAGGCGCCGGAGAAGCACCCGGCCGGCGCCGGGATGCCGGGCGGTATGCCCGACATGATGTAAAGGACACGGGGGAAAGAGCACGGGGGAAACCAGGTTTCCCCCGTGCGCCCCCTTCTTAAGAAGGATGCACGCAAAAGGGGCCGGCCAAGCCGGCCCCTTTTGCTTTGATGTCGTCGTGGAACTCGGTACGGCTACCAGGGTTGCCCACCGCCCACGCGAGTTCGTTCGCGTTGGCGGGCCCGACGCTGCCGATTACCTCCAGCGGATGGTCTCGAACGATGTCGAGGCGCTCGAGCCTGGCGGCGCCTGTGACGCGCTCCTGCTGACCCCGAAGGCGCGGGTGATCGCGCCGCTCCGCGTGCTGCGCCGGAGTGACGATGACTTTCTCCTCCTGACGGAGGCGGGGCTCGGTGAGGTCGTGCGCGATCACCTCGTTCGGACGCGCTTTGCCGCGAAGGCGGAGGTCGAGCTCGAAGAGCACACCTCGACGCTCGTCTTCGGCGGCGATGTCGACGGGATTCCCAACCGGGATTACGGTGAGTCCGCGGTCGAGGTTCTCGACGCACACCTCGAGCTGACGCTCGACGATGGCGCGCTCGAGGTGATGCGCATCGAGGCCGGCACGCCCGCGTGGGGCAGGGAGGTCGACGAGCGCGTGCTGCCGGCCGAGGCCGGCCTCGTCGAGCGCGCGGTCAGCCTGACGAAGGGCTGCTACCCGGGCCAGGAGCCGATCGCGCGGCTCCACTACCGCGGACACGCGAACCGGGGCCTGCGGGTGCTTCGCATCGAGGGCGAGGCGCTGCCGGAGCCGGACGCTGAGCTTCTCTACGAGGGCAAGACCGTCGGCCGCGTGACCAGCGCCGCGCGCTCGGACGGGGCGATCGTCGCGCTCGCCTATGTACGCACCAAGGTGCCGCCGGACGCCGAGCTGGCGCTCGGTGACGCGACCGCGCGGCCGCTACACTGACCCCTCCCAGGCGCCCGTAGCTCAGGGGATAGAGCGCTGCCCTGCGGAGGCAGAGGTCGCACGTTCGAATCGTGCCGGGCGCATCTCGGCCTGCCCCTTGCGGCGAGAGGAACGGCGGCCGGCCTCCCGAACCAGAGTGGCGTGCCGGACACGCCCGAGTACCTCACGCTCGTCCGCAACCGGGATCCGTCCAACGCATTCGAGCTGACCGCGCGTCGTGTCCTCTTCGTCCTCCTCACTGCGGTCGTGCTCGCTGCGCTTCTGGGCGTCTTCGGCCAGTCCGGCGCGAGTCGAGCGCGAGCGGTGCTGTCGCCGGCCTCGAGGTGAGCGCACCGGAGCGTCTCCGCGGGCTCTTCTACCAGGGCCGTTTCACGATCGAGAGCCGGCGTGGGATTGGGGACGCCACGCTCGTCCTCGACGAAGGGTGGCTCGAGTCCATGCACGTCAACACGATCGAGCCCGCGCCCGCGCAGGAGTCGAGCCGCGACGGCAGGCTCGCCCTCGGCTTCGGGGAGATCCCGGCCGGCGACAGCGTCGTGGTCTACATGCAGTTCCAGGTGAACCCCACGAACGTCGGTCGGCGCTCGCAGGACGTCGAGCTCTACGACGGCGCGACCCGCCTCGCCGCCCGGTGACCGTCTTCCCGTAGGCCATGGACATCGTCGTTCGCGCCTCTTTCGCCTTCCTCTTCATCTTCCTCGTCACGCGGCTGATCGGCCGCCGGGAGCTCAGCTCGCTCCAGCCCTTCGACCTCATCCTCCTCATCGTGATGGGCGATCTCATCCAGCAGGGAGTGACCCAGAGCGACTACTCGTTCACAGGTCTCGTCCTGGCGACGGGGACGTTCGCGCTCCTCACCGTAGGGGCGTCGTATCTCGTGTTCCGTTTCCAGCGCCTCCGGCCCGTGTTCGAGGGGGAACCTCTCATCCTCGTCCAGGACGGGAAGCTTGTGGCGAAGAACCTCCGCCGCGAGAGAATGACGGCCGAGGAGGTCGCCGCCGAGGCGCGGCTCCAGCAGATCGCCAAGCTGGACGACGTCCGGTGGGCCGTGCTCGAGTCGAACGGGCAGATCAGCTTCATCCCCAAGTAGGGCCGGTACGCTGCGCCCGTGCGGATCTGCTCGCTCGTACCGGCCGCGACCGAGGTGCTCTTCGCGCTCGGGCTCGGCGATCGCGTCGTCGGCGTGACGCACGAGTGCGACTGGCCGCCGGAGGTGGCTGAAAGGCCGCGAGCGACGGCAAGCCTCGTCCAGACCGGTGACCTTGGGAGCGCCGAGATCGACCGCGCCGTCGCCGAGGCGGCCGGGAATGCCCGTCCGCTCTACGCGATCGAGGAGGACGCCTGGGCCGACATCGAAGCCGACGTCGTCGTCGCGCAGGAACTCTGCGACGTCTGCGCTCTTCCGGCCGGGCAGATCGCGGAGTCCGTCCGCGCACGACCCCTGGACATCGAGGTTGTCGATTACTCGCCCTCCACCCTCGACGGGATCCTCGACGCGATCACCGGCCTCGGCGTCCGCCTCGGAGCCGAGGGCGCGGCGGACGAAGTCATCTCGGGAATGCGGGCGCGGCTCGAGCGCGTTCGCGCCGCCCTGGGCGGTGTTGAGGCCTCGCCGAGGGTTTTCGTCACGGAGTGGCTCGAGCCGCCTTACTCCGCAGGGCACTGGGTGCCGGACGTGGTTGCGGTCGCGGGAGGGACCGACGTCGCCGGCATGTCGGGTGAGCCCTCGCACCGCATGCGGTGGATCGACGTGGCGGCGCTGGAGCCGGACGTGGTCGTACTGGCGCCTTGCGGCTTCGACCTCGACCGCACCCTCTCCGAGGTCGTTCCCCTCGACCTCTCGGCCCACCTGCTCGGGACGCCGGCGCGCCAGGAAAGCCGCGTCTTCGCGGTGGACGCGAACGCGACGCTCTCGCGTCCCGGCCCGCGCGTCGTCGACGGGGCGGAGGTGCTGGCCCACCTGCTCCACCCGGACGCTTACCCGGATCCGGGAGTTCCCTGGAGCCGGATCCGGCTCTAGCTGCCTACGCGGCGTGCGCGTCAATCCTGGACGAGCGCGACCCAGACCTCGTCGCCGCGGAGCTCGACGGGATAGCGGCGGACGGGCTCGTCCCCGAAGAGGCACGCACCGGTGTCGAGGTCGAAGCGCCAGCCGTGATAGGCGCAGGTGAGGCTGTCTCCGAGGACCTCCCCCTCGACGAGCGGATTGCCCTCGTGCGGGCACGCGTTGGCGACGGCATGGACGCGGCCCGCGCTGCGAAACACGGCGATCGTCTCGCCGTCGATCTCGACGAGGGCGCGGTCGCCCTCGAGCTCGACCCTATGCCAGCGTGCGCTCGAGGACGACATCTCGCACCTGGACGATCGGGCGCAGCGCGAGCAGCCAGCGCACGGTGGCGACGACGTCCTCCACGGCGATGATCTCCTCGTCTTCGTCGCGTCCGACCATCGGGGTCGCCACCAGGCCGGGGCAGATCGCGGTTGCGCGGACGCCGTCGTCGCGCGTCTCGCGGAGGAACGAGTGCGTGAAGCCGCGCACGCCCCACTTGGAGGCGTTGTACGCGGTGCCGCCCGCCTGTCCGATCGTGCCCGAGACCGATGACATCGTGATCAGGTAGCCCTTGCTCTCGCGGAGATGGGGCAAGGCGGCCCGCGCGACCAGATACGTGCCCTTGAGGTTGACGTCGAGCACCGCGTCCCACGCCTCTTCCTCGATCCGTTCGAGCGGACCCCAGTGGCCGACTCCCGCCGAGGTGACGACCAGGTCGATCCGCCCGAAGCGCTCGGCGGCCGCGTGGACGAGGGCATCGACGGCTTCGCGGTGCGTCACGTCCGTCGCGACGGGGAGGGCGCGCTCGCCCAGCTCGGCCGCGATCTCCCGGAGGAGGTCGCCTCGGCGGGCGGCAAGCGCGACGCCGTAGCCGTCCTCCGCGAGCGCGCGGGCGATCGCCAGGCCGATCCCGCTCGAGGCGCCGGTGACGACTGCCGCCCTGTCCACCCGACCTAGACTAGTCGGCCGCGTGCCCCTCTATCTGCGCGAGGCCGACGTCGAAGAGCTCCTCACGCCCGCGGACGCAGTCGCGGCTGTGGACGCGTGCTTCGGGCGGCTCGCGCGCGGCGTGGTCGAGAACCGCCCACGCATCCGGCTCGGGCTCGAGGACGGTCTGCTGCACGTCATGGCGGCCGCCGACCTCGAGCTCGGCGTCGCCGGCCTGAAGACGTACGTCGGCTTTCGAGAGGGCGCCCGCTTCGTGGTCGCGTTGTTCGCAGTCGACCGGCCGGAGCTGCTCGCGCTTGTCGAGGCCGACCGCCTCGGCCGGCTTCGCACAGGCGGGGCGAGCGCTGTCGCGGCCACGCACCTGGCGCGGGAGGGCGTTCGGACGCTGGGCGTGATCGGCTCGGGCTGGCAGGCGGAGAGCCAGGTCGCCTGCATTCGCGCCGCCCTTCCCGGAATCGAGCGCGTCGTCGTCTACTCGCGCAACGAGGAGCGCCTGGCCGACTTCTGCCGCCGTTTCGGCGCTGAGGCGGCGGAGTACAACCGCGAGGCCGCCGAGCAGGAAATCGTCGTGACCGTGACGACCTCGAGGGACCCGGTCCTGCGCGGCGAGTGGCTCCGCCCGGGCGCGCTCGTCTGCGCGGTGGGCGCGAACCGGATTGAGGCGCGCGAGCTCGACAACGCCGTCCTCGAGCGCGCCGCCTTCGTCTGCTGCGACTCGAAGGAGCAGGTGCGCATCGAGGCGGGCGACCTCGCGGAGCCCGTCGAGCAGGGCGTCCTCGACTGGCTCGAGGTGCACGAGCTCGCCGAGGTCGTCGGCGGAGAAGTGGCCGGCCGCGGGAGCGAGGACGACGTCGTCCTCTTCAAGAGCGTCGGGATTGCGGCGGAGGACTTGGCGGTCGGCGCGCTCGTCTACGAGCGGGCGCGCGAGCGCGGCCTCGGGGTCCAGCTCTAGGTCTCGCGGACGCGCTCGGCCGCCATCGCGGCCGTGTCCTCGCCGACCGCGCGGATGACCTCGGGCCGCTCGAGCAGGCGCAGCCGCTGCTCCTCCGTGGAGCGGTTCTTCA
>JBOHAD010000116.1:0-5715 GCA_050697555.1 Gaiellaceae bacterium
TCGTCCGCGAGCGACGGGTCGCTGATCTCGACCTTCATCGAACGAGGTCCGCCACGATGCCCGGGTGGCGCGCCCGCCAGTTGGCGAGGTAGAAGCCGAGATGAAGCTTCGCCTGCTCCGGTGTCGCGGTCGTCGGGATGCTCACCTCGACGGTGTCCGAGTCGGTCTGCGCGGCCGCGTAGTTGGCCCGCTGGAGCGAGGTCAAGAGGTCGTACAGGAACGCAGGGTCGGAGACGTAAACCTTCATAGCCGCAGAGCCTCCTTGAGGGTTTCTCCGTCTCGGAGTGTGCCCCTCCACGGCGGTCTCGACAACTCCCCGAAAGTAGGGTCGGCGGGGAGGGAGATCCGCCCTTCCGGCCCTGGTCGCCGCGACCGGCGAGGCACATCATTGATCCATGAAGGGGCAGAGGGCGGGGCCGCGGGACGCACGCGACCGGCATCCGCTGGCAGGCGACCGGGAAGTTCGCCGCTGGCGCCGGCTCCAGCTCCTCGCCCTGGGCTACTCGCTCCGAGACGCCCGCCTGCTGGCCGAGTCGCCGGCGGAGCTCGGCACGATCCGCGCCCTGCTCGCGCGCGGCTGCCCGCTCGAGACGGCGCGCCGGATCGTTCTCTAGCCGCTCCAGGGCGGGAGCTCGAGCGCTCGCTCGTACGCGGCGCGGTCGTGCACCGGCTCGCCGTGCGACACGATCACGCGCTCGAACGGGAGCTCGAGCAGCGCCCGCAGCGCGGGGAGCGCCCGCTCCTCGTGCCAGGGCGTCGACCAGACGCGGAGCTCGCCGCCGGGCGCCGTCAGCCCGTCCGCGAAGACGAGCGCGCGCTGCTCCGGCAGCCACAGCGGCGTCTCGTTGCGGCCCCGGCCGTCGTAGAGCGCGACTAGGCCGCCCGGAAGCTCGCTCCCCGGCTCGATCCCCTCGAGGTCGGTCTCCGGGACGTCCCCGGGCCAGAACAGGCTGGGGCCGAAAGCGCGGACGTCGTAGCGGCGGGCGAAGAGGTCGACGTCGCGGACGTGGTCGGGCTTGAGGACGACGGCGAGCGTCGGCGGGTGCGCGTCGAGTCGCTCCCAGACCTCGGCCGCGTCGTCGGGAGGCGCGAGCGGGTCGAGGACCGCGACCTCCCCATCGGATTCGACGCAGGTGGAGGTCACGATCCGCTCCCACTCGAGCTCCGGCGCCCAGTCGGGATGCTCGACGCGCCAGAGCCAGAGACCCGGCGCCACGTCACGGAGCTCGTGGGCCACGGTCGGCATTGTGTCAATTGCGAATCGAGCGCCGACGCCATCCCGTTGGCCCGGACGGGTGCCCTCTGAACGTCGGCAAGGCCGACGGACGCGCCGCTGACCGGAGGCAATGACTCGTCCGAGTGATGGCTCGCGCCGGACGCCGGCCCTACGCTCAGCCTGGAAGGCTCCTCCATGAACCTGCGCGACCTGCCCCTCGGAAGCCTGATCGTGCGCGACGGCATCGTCCGCGCTGCCGACGTGCGCGACGCTCTCGTCGAGGCCCAGGACACGGATCGCCGCCTCGGCGAGGTGCTCCTCGCCCGCGGCTGGATCCGCGAGCGCGACCTCGCGCGGCTCCTCGCCCAGCAGGAGGGGCTCGACTTCGTCGATCTCGGGATGATCGACCTCGACGACCGCGCCGTCGACTGTCTCCCAGAGACGGTGGCGCGCGAGAGCGGCGCGGTCGCCTACGGCTTCGCCGCCAAGGTGCTGCTCGTGGCGATCGCCGATCCCACGGACGAGGCCGCCATGGAGGCCGTCCGGGAGGCGGTCGAGCGACGCGCCCGCTTCGTCGTGGCGACGGCGAGCGAGATCGCGGCCGCGCAGCACGACGCCTTCGGCGAGCCGTTCTCAGCGACCGCAGAGCAGCTCGTCTAGCGGGCGCGTGTTGACGACGTCCGCGGCCGCGGCCCGACCGCGGCGGGCGGTCGCCACCGAGAGCTGCATGTTCCCGAGCCCTCGCACCGAGTGGGCGTCGGTCGAGCAGACGAGCCGCACGCCGGCGGCCAGCGCCTCGCGGACGTGCGCGCCCGAGAGGTCGAGCCGGTCGGGGAGCCCGTTCACCTCGAGCGCGACGCCCGTCTCGAGCGCGACCGCGAACACCTCGTCGAGGTCGAGCGCGTTCTCCGGCCGGTGGTTGAGGATCCGCCCCTTCGGGTGGCTGAGCGCCGACACGTGCGAGTTTCGCATCGCGTCGGTCGTCCGCTTCGTCAGCTCCCGGCGAGGCATCCGCTGGCCGCCGTGCACGCTCGCCTGCACCCACTCGAGCTCGGCGAGGACGTCGTCCGGAAGGTCGAGCGTCCCGTCCCTGAGGATGTCGCACTCGATCCCGCGCAGGACGCGGAAGGGCGCGAGCTCCTCGTTCGCGGCCGCGATCTCCTCCGCCTGGCGGCGAAGATCGTCCGCGGTCACGCCCGGGACGGCGCCGACGCTCGGCGTGTGGTCGCAGATGGCGAGGTACTCGTACTCCAGGTCACGAGCGGCCTCCGCCATCTCGCGCACGCTCGCCTTGCCGTCGGAATAGGTTGTGTGGCAGTGGAGGTCGCCCCGGATCTCCTCTAGCTCGAGGAGATCCGGCGGCTCGCCGCGAAACGGCTCCTCGCGTAGCTCGGGCGGGCACCAACCGAGGCCGAGCCGCGCGAAGACCTCCGTCTCGCTCGCGCCGGAGGGGAGCGGCTCGAGGGCCGCGACGTACTCCGGCGACCCGGTGGCGCGGAGAAGCTCGGTGCCGAAGCGCTCCGCGGGGGCGACGACGAGCTCGACGGGAACGCCCTCGACGGTGACGCCGAGGGCACGGCGCTCGTCCCGCTCGACCACGGCGACGATTTGAGGAAGCTCTGCGAAGCGATCCAGCGCATTCGTATCCCGAGTCACGATGGCAAAGTGCTCGGACGTCTCCCGCCAGCGCCGCGGATCGCCCGCGAGCTCTCCGCCGACCGCCTCCGCGAGCGCTGCGAGGAGCGGCCGGCTGCGGTTGAGCAGGAGCCCTCGACGCGGGCGCGGCCGGCCCTCGCGCTCGAGCGTCTCCCGCAGCTTCGCCTCCGTCTTCGGCCCTACACCGGGCACGGTTTGGAGCCGCTCCGCCCGGATGGCCGCGCGAAACTCCTCAGCGGTCTCCACCCCGAGCGCCCGCGCGATCTCGACCGCTCGCTTCGGGCCGAGGCCGAGGAAGCGTCCGAGCCCGACGATCTCGGGGGCGACCTCGCGCTCCAGCTCCCGGAGCTCGGCGATGTCGCCGGTCTCGACGAGCTCGCGCAGGCGCCGTTCGATCCCGGGGCCGATCCCGCGCAGCTCGCGCGCCCGCCCTGCGGCCACGAGCTCGGCCACGGGCGCCTTGGTCTCCCGCACGAGCTCGGCCGCCCGCCGGTACGCACGCGCCGTGTAGGGGTTCGAGTCCGCGAGGTCGAGCAGCGCCGCGAACGCCTCCAGCCGGTCGGCGACGGCGGCGTTGTCGAGCTTCAGGCCGGGTGTGGTGGGCTCCACGAGCCCTAGCATGCCCGCTTCGGCCGCGCGGCCAGCCACAGCCTCTGGCCGGTTGTGCGCCAATTCGTGGGGGTGGTACGGTGCGCCGGTGGAGGCCTCGGCAGGCGCCGGCGAGGAAGTAACGCTGGCGAGGGGAGCGGGCGAGACGGCTTGGAGTGCTGGATGAGGGTGCTCGTCGTCGGCGGAGGCGTCGTCGGGCTCTGCGCGGCGTACTACCTCCGCCGCGCCGGGCTCGAGGTCGTGGTCGTCGACCGCGGCCGGTGCGGGCACGGGACGTCTCTCGGGAACGCCGGGTGGATCACGAGGTTCCACGGTCCGCTGCCCGCTCCCGGGGTCGTGGGCCAGGCTCTCCGCTGGACGCTGCGGGGGAACGGCCCACTCCGCATCCGACCGCGTCCCGACCCCGCTCTGGCCGGATGGCTCTGGCGCTTCCTGAGGGTTTCCCGGAACGGCAGCTATCCGGCGCGGCTGCGCGCGCTCCTCACTCTGAACCGACGCACGTTCGAGCTCTACGACGGGCTGCGCGCGGACGGCGTCGCGTTTCCGGCGCCGACGACGGGGATCCTCTTCGCATACCTCACCCGCGGTGAGTTCGAGCACCACCTGGAGGAGCTCTCGCACCTGAGGGCAGCCGGGTACGACGATCCCGTCGAGGTCCTCGACGGCGACGGGGCTCGGGACCTCGAGCCTGCGCTCTCCGAACGAGTCGAGGCCGGGCTCTTCGTCCCGGCCGACCGCTGCATCAGGCCCGAGCTCGTCACGGCTGCGCTTGCCGACTGGCTGCGGGCGGACGGCGTCGAGATCCACGAGGACACCGACGTTCGACGACTTCGCCGTGCGTCGGGATCGTGGTCGGCCGAGACAGCGAACGGCGCACTCACGGCGGATTCGGTCGTCGTCGCGGCCGGAGTGGCCTCGCGGGGGCTCCTCGCCCCCCTTGGCATCCGCCTTCCGCTGGAGGCGGGCAAGGGCTACAGCGTCGTCGTGATGGGACGAGGGTCGGCGCCTCGACGGGCCGTCGGCCTCATGGAGGCAAAGGTTCCCTACACGCCGTTCGGCGAGAGCGCCCGCCTGACGGGCTTTCTCGAGCTCGGAGCAGTCGGCGCAAGCGTGCCCGCGGCGCGGGTGGACGAGATCGTCCGAGGCGCCGTGCCCTACTTCCGCGACTGGCGTCCCGAGCGGCGCCTTCATGCCTGGGCAGGGTTCCGGCCCCTCACGCCCGACGGCTTGCCGTTCATCGGCCGCCTTCCTCGCTGGGAGCAGCTCTACGTCGCGGCGGGGCACGGGACGATGGGCTTCACGCTCGCGCCGGCGACTGGAGAGGCGCTCGCCCGGCTCGTGGCGGGCGACGCGCCCGCCGACCTGCTCGCTCCCTTCCGGCCGGACCGGGCCATCTAGCCGCGCCGCACGTGTCGTCGTAGGCGCCGGCACGAGAGCCTTAGAATCGCGCCTCCCTCGCATGGTGTCCGAGGATCGCTATTGCCACACTGCCTCGATCGCGGTCGCTGCGCCCGCGCAGGCCGCCTTCGACTACCTCGCCGACGGCCTGCGGCAGGGCGAGTGGACGCTGGGCGCCTCCGACCGGCGCGAGGTCGGTAACGGCCTCTTCGTCGGCACCTCGATCTTCGACGGGAGCGAGGCGTACGTGCGCATCGTCCCCGAGCCCGAGCACCTCCTCGTCGCGTGCTCGGTGGGCCCGGCGCCGGAACGCCTCATCCCGCGCATCTGGCTGCGTGTCGTTCCGGGAGGAGACCTCGAGCAGCCGGAAGGGGCCTGCGTGGTCACTCTCCTCGCGTGGCGGCCGGCCGGCCAGAGCGACGACTCATGGCGACTCACGCGCGCGACCCACGAGACGGAGATCTTTCTCATCAAGGGATTTCTCGAGGGACGCGGAGCGGCGTGAAGTACGTCCCTCCGGAGTTCGGTCCTCCGTACCGGGTTCTCGTCCTGGTGGCCGCCACGCGCGGCTGGTACGACGCTCCTCCTACCGAGCGCGCGGAGCTGGCGCTTCCTCGCTTCGCAGCCTGGCTCGCCCGCTGGGAGGAGGCGGGTGCGCGCCTTGTCTCCTCCTTCGACGACGACCTCTTCATGGCCGGCGAGCCTGGCGGCGGCGAAGCCTCGATCTACCTCTGCTACGAGGTCCCGTCCCTGGACATCGTCCCCGCGCTCATACAGGAGGTGCGCGAGGAGGTCGACGGCGCCCGGCTCGACCGGTGGCTCCGCTTCGAGGCACG
>JBOHAD010000117.1:0-5662 GCA_050697555.1 Gaiellaceae bacterium
GCCCGGGGGCCGCGCCGCCGGGATAGGCGTGGACGACGAGCTCGCCGCCACAGTGAAGGGCCTTGTCGGTGACGGAGTCCATGTCTCCCACGATCAGGTCTGGCTTGTAGCCCGCGTCGAGGAGCGCATCGGCGCCGCCGTCCACGCCCACGAGCACGGGCTTGAAGTCGGCGATGTAGGGGCCGACGATGGAGAGGTCGCGCCTCGTCTCCTGGCTGCGGGCGACGACGAGCGCGTGCCTGTCTCGGAAGACGGTGCGGAGCTGCGGAAGCTGGACGCCCTCGGAGAGGACGGTCGTCTCCTCCCGAATGTGTTGGAGCGTGTTCTCCGCGAAGCTCTCGAGCGCCTGGCTCACGCGCCCGCGCTGCTCTCGAAGCGTGCGCTCGAGATCCTCCGCGCTGAGCGCGTGGCCTGACGCGAGGCGCGTCCCGTTCCGAAAGAGGCTCGCGCCGCGAACGATCAGCTGCTCGCCCTCCTTGACCTCCTCGAAGAGATCCACCCCGGGGGCGTCGATCAGGCGGACGCCTCCGCGCACGAGCGCGAGCGGCCCGGCGTTCGGGTAGCTGCCCGTCGTCGAGGGAGCTACGTTGACGACGACCCTGACGCCGCTCTCGAGCAGCTCCTCGGCGGAGATGCGATCGAGGTCCGCGTGGTCGATGATCGCGATGTCGTTCGAGCCGAGGCGCTTGACGAGGTGCTTCGTCCGCCGGTCCAGTCGTGCGACCCCGCTGAACTCGACGAAGCTCATCGCGCCTGCTGCACGTCTGTCAGGAACTCGGCTCCGCCCAGCATGCGCTCCAACTCTTCCCGCCTCTCCCCTTCCGAAAGACGCTCGATGCGCGTGTGAGTCGGGTCCCCCGGCACCTTCTCGACGCGGAAATGGGCCTCCGCCGGGCTTGCGATCTGGGGCAGGTGGGTGATCGTGAGGATCTGCGCCCGGCCTGCCAGACGCGCGAGCGCGTCGGCGACCGCGTGCGCCGTGCGCCCGCCGATGCCGGCGTCGATCTCGTCGAAGACGATCGTGGGCTCGCCCCCGCCCGCGTGCGCGACGGCGCGGAGCGCGAGGGCGATGCGAGAGAGCTCGCCCCCGGAAGCGGTCTCGGCCACCCGTGCGAAGGGAAGGCCGGAGTTCGGACGGACGAGGAAGGCGACGTCGTCGGTTCCCGCAGGGCCGAGCTCCCGCGGCGAGAGCTCGGCGCGGAACTCCCCCTCGCCCAGGCCGAGCCCGCCCAGCTCGGCGGCGACGGCGTCGGCGAACTCGGGCGCCGCCCCGGCGCGCGCCGCGGCGAGCTCCCGGGCGAGAGCGTCGACCGTGGCTTCCACGGCGCCGAGTGCCTGCGCGGCAGCGGCAAGAGGGTCGGCACCCGCGTCGAGCGCATCCAGCTCGCTGCGCGCCTCGCCCGCGCGCGCGAGGAGCTCCTCGTAGTCGGCCGCGCCGAAGCGTCGGCGAGCGTCGGCGATGCGCTCGAGCTCCGCCTCGACCGCCTCCAGACGGCCCGGCTCCGCCTCGAGCGAGGCGAGGAAGCCCCGCAGAGTCGAGACCGCCTCCTTCACCCGGATCTCGGCCTCGCCCAGCTCGGCCAGGACCTCGCCGAGCTCGGGAGCGAGCCCCGCCGCCGCCTCCAGCGAGCGCGTCGCCTCGGCGACCCTCTCGGAGGCTCCCGCAGTCTCGCCCTGCTCCGGCGCCAGCGCCTCGGCGGCGGCGGTCGCCGCTTCCGCGAGCTCCGTGACGTGGCGGAGACGCTCGCGCTCCGCGAGCAGGCTCTCTTCTCCCTGCGACTCGAGGCCGTCCGTCCGAGCCACGAGCTCGCGAAGCTCCGCCAGTCGCTCGGCACGACTCGCGGCGGCGCGCTCGAGCTCGTCGCGACGGCGGCGCGCGGCGACCAGCTCACGCCAGGCGCGGACGAGCTCGGCCCGGCGCCGCAGCTGCTCCTCGCCCACGAAGGCGTCGAGCACGTCGAGCTGGTGCGAGGCACGCGCGAGCCGGCGTTGCTCGAACTGGCCCGACATGGCGAGGAGGCGCTCGACGAGCGCCGCGAGCTCCTCGCGGGGCACGGCGCGGCCCCACGCGTAGGCGCGTGTGCGCCCGTCGGCAAAGACCCGGCGGGCCGCGACGAGCCCTTCCTCGCCGTCGGGCCTGAGCTCGGCGAGCGACTCGACGTCGTCGAGCGCGCCGTCGGGAAGGTCGAGCTCCGCCTCGACGTACGCCTCCTGCGCCCCCGGGCCGAGGTAGCCGGGATCGCCGGCCGCTCCGAGCAGGAGGCCGATCGCCTGCGCGAGGATCGTCTTGCCGGCCCCGGTCTCGCCCGTGACCGCGTTCAGGCCCGGCGCGAAGGCGAGGTCGGCCTCGCGGATGAGCACGAAGTTCTCGATGCGAAGTCGGCGGAGCACCTACGTCACGGGAAGACGTCGTGGTAGCGCGAGAAGAACGTCACCTCCGGGAGGAGCGCGAGGCGGCACGTCTCGTCCCCGACGCCGACGGCGAGCGAGCTCTCGGGCCCGAGCCCCCCGACCTCGTGGCCGTCGACGAGCACGGTCACGGGCAGCTCCGGGGCGCGGTTCGTGACCCGCAGGTCGAGGCCGCGCGGCACGACGAGCGGGCGCGTGTGCAGCGAGTGGGGCGCCACGAACGTCATCGCCATCGCCTCCAGGCCCCACATCATCACCGGGCCGCCGTTCGAGAGGTTGTAGCCGGTGGAGCCGGACGGCGTGCAGCAGATCATCCCGTCACAGGGCTGGCCGCCGAGCCGCTCGCCCCCGAGCTCCCACTCGAGCTCCACCATGCGCCCCGGGCGAGCGCTCGTGACGACGACGTCGTTGATCGCGGCGTGCTCGTCTTCGCCCAGCCGGGCGCGCACCGTCGAGAGCTCGACGACGCGGAAGTCGCCGGCGAAGGCCCGCTCGAGCGCTCGGTCGAGGTCGCTTCCGGGGGCGCTCGTGAGGAAGCCGACCCGGCCGAAGTTGATCCCGAAGACGGGCGTCCTCGTGCCAAGAGTCGCCCGCAGGGCTCTGAGCATCGTCCCGTCGCCGCCGAGGACGACCACCACGTCGGGCTCGTGCCCCTCGACCGTGACGAGCTCGACGCCGGCGGCGCGGGCCGCCTCCTCCAGGCGCCGCTCGGCGCGCTCGACCGGCTCGCGCCGGGAGTGAGTACGCATGAGGGCCGCGCGCCGGATGCGCGCGGGCACCTCAGCCGGCTGCGGCGAGATGGACGAAGAGCTCACGGTTTCCTTTCGGGCCGGGGAGCGCGGACTCGACCACGCCGAGGACGCGCCCGCCCCAGGCGGGAACCTGCGCGGTCACCTCGTCGAGGACGCGCCGGCGCACCTCGGGATCGCGGACGACGCCTCCCTTCCCGACGTCGGCGGGACCAGCCTCGAACTGCGGCTTCACGAGCACCAGCGCGCGCCAGCCGGGCGCCGCGCAGGCGAGCGCGGGCGGGAGCGCCTTGGCGAGACCGATGAAGGAGACGTCGCACGTGACGAACGTGGGCGCGAACGGCAGCTCCTCGCAGCGGAGCCCGCGCACGTTCGTCCGCTCGAGGACCGTGACGCGCGAGTCCTCGCGCAGGCGCGGGTGGAACTGGCCGTAGCCCACGTCGAGGGCGCAGACGCGGGCGGCGCCGGCCTGGAGCAGGGCGTCGGTGAACCCGCCGGTCGAAGCACCGACGTCGAGGCAGTCCTCGCCGGCGACGTCGATCTCGAGCTCTGCGAGCGCGCGCGCGAGCTTCTCGCCGCCGCGGGAGACGTAGCGGGGCCCGCGGTCGACCGCGAGCTCGGCCGCGTCGTCGACCTGCTCGCCGGCTTTCGTGTGCCCTCTGACGAGCCCGGCGAGCACGAGCGCCTGCGCCTGCGAGCGGCTCTCGGCGAGGCCGCGCTCGACGAGCAGCACGTCCAGCCGCTTCTTCATAGCGCTGAGCCTACCGCCTGGTCGGGCGGACGGCGGTGCCGCGGGCGCAACCGCTTCGCGCCGGTTCTCCGGCGGATCCGAGCTCAGGTCCGCCGTTCCCTGATGGCTTCCACGAGCGCGGCGAGGACGGACGTGTCCCCCGCGAGCGCGTCCAGGCGCTCGTGCACACGTGCGCGCGTCTGGTCCGCGAGCTCGCGCGCCCGCTCGAGGCCGTGCAGCGAGACGTACGTGACCTTGCCGGCCGCCTCGTCCTTCCCGGGCGTCTTGCCGAGCTCCTCTGCGGTGCCCGTGGCGTCGAGGATGTCGTCCACGATCTGGAAGAGCAGGCCCACGTCGCGGCCGAACGCGGCCCAGTCCTCCCGATCGCGGCCCGAAACTCCAGCGACTGCCGTCGCACAGTTGACGCAGGCGAGGATCAGGCGCCCGGTCTTGAGCGAGTGCAGGCGGGCGAGGCCGTCGCCGTCGAGTCCGCCGTCGGTCGTCACGTCGAGGTACTGTCCGCCGATCATCCCGAGCGTCGCCTCGGCGAGCTCGCGGGCGACGTCGGGCGACGGATACCGGAGGGCAAGGCGAAACGCCTCGGCGAGGAGGGCGTCGCCGGCGAGGACGGCGACGTCCTCTCCGAAGCGGACATGGGCGCTGGGCTGGCCCCGGCGGAGGTCGTCGTCGTCGAGGGCGGGCAGGTCGTCGTGGACGAGGCTGAAGGTGTGCACGAGCTCGAGCGAGCAGGCGGCCGGCAAGAGCTCCTCCGGATCGCGGCCGAGCGCTTCGCCGGTGGCGAGGCAAAGGACCGGCCGGATGCGCTTGCCGCCACCGAGGAGGGAGTAGCGAAGCGCCTCCTCGAGCTTGCCCAGCTCGCGCGCGAAGGGGAGCGCGGCGAGGTAGTCCTCAGCCAGGGCGCGGAGGTCGTCAACCTTGCGCATCCGGCTCCCGGCGGGCCCGCTCGACCTCCGTCTGTACCTTCTTGGCCAGCTCCGCGAGCTCCTGGAGGATGGCGACGGCGCGATCGGCGTCGTCGGTCTGCTCCAGCTCCACGCGCGCGGACTCGAGCCTCTCCAGGAGCTCCTCCAGGCGGCGAACGGGCTCGGGACCGCTCATGCGCCAGCCTCTGGCCTATTGGGGGCTCGTGGGGGAAACATGGTTTCCCCCACGGGAGCGAGCCGAAGGCGAGGGACGGTCAGGTCTTCGCCTCCCGGACGACGCGGCCGAGGATGCCGTTGACGAGCCGGCCCGCGTCCTCGCTCGCGTACCGCTTTGCCAGCGAAACGGCCTCGTCCACGGCGACCTCCACCGGGACGTCGCCGCGATCCAGCTCGAAGAGGCCGATGCGGAGGATCGTGCGCTCGACGACGCCGAGCCGGTCGGCGCGCCAGTCGATCGCGGCCTCGTCGATGCGGGCGTCGAGCTCCTGCGCGCGCGCGATGACGCCCTCCGCCAGCTCCTGGGCGAAGGAGTCGGCGGCGCCCTCGTGCAGGCTCGCGAGCGGCTGGCGGGTGAGGTCCCACTGGTAGAGCAGCTCGAGCGCCTGGCGGCGTGCCTCGCGACGGCTCGTCACGCCGCGTCGCCCCGCAGGGTCGGAAGCCTCGAGGCAGCCTCTGAGAGGAAGCCGGTCGTGTACCTCCCGCGCGTGAACTCCTCGCTCTCCGCGATGTCGACGGCCAGGGCGTGCGTGGTCGGCACCCCTTCGAGGATGAATTCTGACAGCGCCCGCCGCGCGCGGGCGAGGGCGCCCGGCCGGTCGGCGGCCCAGACG
>JBOHAD010000118.1:0-5633 GCA_050697555.1 Gaiellaceae bacterium
CGAAGGCGACCAGCGCCCCGCGGCCGCGCGCCTCCGGCGCGAGCGCCACGCGAATCGCGTTGCGGAGGTTCCGCGGGCCGTCCGTGTCGGGCTCGTCTGCTGCCCGCTGCGCCCCCGTGAAGACGACCGCCGTGTCGGAGTCGAGCAGGCGGTCGACGACGTAGACGGTCTCCTCCATCGTGTCGGTTCCGTGCGTGACGACGACGCCCGCGACGTCCTCCCCGCGGCAGTGCTCGCGCACCCGGTCCGCGAGCTCGACCACGAGGTCGCCGTGCATGTCAAAGCTCGGAACGCTCGCGAACTCGTCGAGCTCGAGGGGTGGGGCGTCGGGCCACCGGAGCATGTCGACGAGCTCCTCGCCGCTGACCGCCGGGACGAGCTTGCCCGTGGCCGGATCCGGGCGCATGGCGATCGTGCCGCCGGTGGAGACGACGACGACCGGCATCGCGCCGCGGCCTGACGGGCCCCTAGCGGACGCCTGCGCCCTCGAGCTCGGGATGTGGAACCTCCGTGACCGCTTCTCCGAGCTCCTGGCGCGCGCGCAGCAGCCTCGCCCGGCGACGAAGGACGATCGCGGCGACCACGAGGAAGACCCCGACGGCGAGCAGGGAGACGGCTGTCGTCGCCGTGCCGAGCGCGTAGAGGTCGGGGCGGATAACCGCGCCGACGGTGAGGGCGAAGATCTCGAGAGGTAGCGTGTTCGCGCCGGCGGCGAGAAGAGCGGTTCGGTCGTACTCGTTCCAGGAGAGCGTGAAGCCGAAGAGGAAGGCGCCGAGAAGGCCGGTCCAGACGAGCGGGAGCGTCACCTCCCGGAACGTACGCAGGCTGCCGGCCCCGAGGTCGCGCGACGCTTCCTCGACCGTGTCGTCGTAGCGGTTCCAGACCGCGACCATGATGAGGAAGCCGAAGGGCAGGCCCCAGACTACGTTGGTGCCGAGCGCGGTCTCCCAGAGGCCGGTTCTCTCGTCCATGAACCTCCAGAAGAACGCGGTGCCCAGGCTCAGGAGGATGCCCGGCGTCATGAGCGCGAGCATGATCAGGTAGAAGAGCGCGCCGTCCGCGCGGAACCGCCTGCGGTAGCCCATCGACAGCGTGAGGGCGAGAATCGCGACGAGGATGCCGGCGACCGCCGCCAGCTCGAGCGATCGGGTCGCGGTCTCGCGGATACTGTCGGACCGCGGGCCATTCACGAGCTGGTCCCACCAGTGGAAGCCCAGCCCCCGCATCGGGAACGTTACGGCCCCCTGCGGCCCCTGAAAGGAAAGAGCGGCCATGACGATCATCGGCCCGTACAGGAAGAGCAGGAAGAGGAGGAAGTAGACGGCAAGGATGCGCTTCGTCCAGCGACCGCGCCTCATCAGAGCTCCTCCCTGAGATTCGAGAACCGAAGGAGGACGAAGACGCCGAGGAACATCGCCACGACGAGGAAGACGGCCGAGGCGGCGGCCTGGGGGAACTGCACGGAGGCGACCTGCGTCTGGACGATCGTCCCCACCGAGGCGACCTGCCCGCCGCCGATGATGCGTACCGTGGCGAACTCGCCCATGGTGAGGATGAAGACGAAGATCGAGCCGATCACGACGCCCGGCATGGCCTGGGGGAGGATCACCTCGCGGAAGGTCTTGAACGAGTTTGCGCCGAGATCGCGGGCCGCCTCGAGCGAGCTGCGGTCGATCTGGGCGAGCATGAAGAAGAGGGGTGCGACCATGAAGAGGATGTAGAGCTGGAGCATCGCCACCGTGACCGCGAAGTCCGAGAAGAGCAGGATGTCGAGGGGCTGGCTGATCAGGCCGAGATCCTCGAGCGCGGTGTTGAGCGCTCCCTGGCGGCCCATCATGGGGATCCAGGCGACCGCGCGGATGAGGTAGCTCGTCCAGAAGGGGGCGAGCGCGACGATGAAGAGGGCGATCTGCATGCGCAGGCTCGTGACGCTGATGGCTAGGAAGTAGGCGACCGGGAAGCCGAGGAGGAGGGCGGCGGCCACGATCACGAGCGAGTGCCAGAAGCTGTCCCACAGCTGGTTCCAGTACACGTTCGACTGGAACAGGAACTCGTAGTTCTCGAGCGTCCAGACAGACTCGAAGCCGCTCACCGTCCGCGTCCAGAAGCTCACGAGGACGATCATCAGGACGGGCGCGAGGAGGAAGAAGACGAGCCAGAGCGCTCCCGGGGCCGTCCAAGCGGCCGTCACGAGCGCCCGCCGTCCCCGTGCCCCGGCGGGTGCGCGCTCGCCGAGCGCAGCCGTCTCCTGCGCCCGCTCGTCGAGGATCTGCCCGACCTGCTCGATCTCCTCCGTGCGGAGGCCGCCCACGTTCAGCCCTCCCTCACGATCGGAGGGGCTGGACATCCTCCTCCTTCCAGGAAAGCCGCACTGTGCTTCCCTCGCGGCCCCGGAAGTCGGGGTAGCGGTCGCCGGCCACCTTGGCCAGCAGCCTCTTCCCACCGGCCGAGACGTGGAGCTTAACCAGGTCGCCGAGGTACTCGATGACGTCGATCGCACATGCGATCTGGTTGGGCCCTCCCACGCCCGCGCCCTGCTCGTCGACGTGCATCGCCGCCGCGCGCACGGAGACGGCCGCGGCGGCACCGACGTCGAGACCGTCCGGCGGCGCGACCGCGCGGATCGCGACGTCCTCCCCCTCGAGCAGCAGGTGCTCGCCGTCACGTGAGGTGACCGTGCCGTGGAAGATGTTGTTGTCCCCCATGAACGCAGCGACCTGCACGTTCTCGGGCCTCGTAGAGATCGTGTAGGGGTCGGCCACCTGCTCGATGCGCCCCTCGTGCATGACGACGATCCTGTCCCCGACGGAGAGCGACTCTTCCTGGTCGTGGGTGACGTGGATGAACATCAGGCCGGTTTGATGCTGCAGGCTGCGCAGCTCGACGCGCATCCTCAGACGAAGGAGGCGGTCGAGGTCGCCAAGCGGCTCGTCCAGCAGAAGAGCCTTTGGCTCCATGACGAGCACACGGGCGAGCGCCACGCGCTGCTGCTGCCCACCCGAGAGCGCGCTCGGCTTGCGCTCGGCCATCTCCCGGAGCCCGACCATGTCGAGTGCCTCCCGCGCCTTCTCGCGACGGGCGTCCTTGGCGACGCCGTGCATCTTCAGCCCGAACTCGACGTTCTCCCGCACCGTGCGGTGCGGAAAGAGCGCGAAGTGCTGGAAGACCGTCGTCGTCGGACGCTTGTCGGGCGGAAGGCCGAGGAGGCTCTGGCCGTCCAACAGGATGTCGCCGCTCGTCGGCTCCTCGTGCCCGCCGATCATCCTGAGCGTCGTCGTCTTGCCGCAACCGGAGGGGCCGAGGAGGACGACATACTCCCCGTGCTCGATGTGCAAGTCGATGTCGTCGACGGCGGCGACGTCCTCGCCGAACCGCTTCGTCAGGCTCCTGAGCTCGAGCCCGCTCGAGGCGGAAGGCTTCGAGGGGGCCGCCGTGGCGGCCCCCTCGTCTTGCGTCAGCGTCTGCTCGCGAGCCACGCCTCGGGATCCTAGCTAGGCGGCCAGGAACTCGTTCCAGCGCTGCACCTGGTGCTGTTGCTCGTCCATGAGCGAGTTCCAGGAGCTGTAGACACAAGCGCGCTCGACGAACGCGCCGCCGTCGCGCACGGAGCCGACCGGGATGCCTGCCGTCTCCTGCCCGAACGGGTTGGGAATCGGCTCGGAGGCCGGCTGTCCCTCGATCCAGTAGTCCCACTCGAAGGGCTCGACGAACTCACGGCTCGTCTCCTGGACGACGTTGTAGTAGCCCTGCCGCATCATGATCGCGCCCGCATCGCCCTGGTGCCACCAGTTGATGTAGTCGAGACAGGCCTGGTACTTCGACGGATCGTCGGTCACGTGGCTCATGATCCCCATGCCCCCGGCCCAGCCCCGGAAGCCGCCGGGCGGAGCTGCGTAGCGAGTGGGATGGCCACTCGACTGGAGCAACGCGACGGCCGGCGACCACATCGACTCGATCACGACCTCGCCCGACTGCATGAGGGTGACCGACTCGTCGAAGGTCGTCCAGAACGCGCGGAAGTGGCCCTGGCCCTTCAGGTCGAGGAGGATCTGAATCAGCCCGTCGATCTCCTCCTGGGTCATGTTGCCGAGGTCGGCGAACTCCATCATGCCCGCCTGGACGGCCGCGTTCGCGACGTCCTGCATCCCGATCGACGGATCGTTCAGCACGGCGACGCGCCCGCGCCACTCAGGGTTCAGCAGCTCGTCCCAATTGACCTCGTTGGGCTCCTTCTGGATGACCTCGCCGTTGTAGCCCATCGAGTCCATGTTGAAGTTGCCGCCGACCATGTTCACGAACTGCGGCTCGTCGCCCGAGACCTCGCCGGTCTCCGGGTCGCCCCAGGTGGTCAGCTCCCCGTCCTCGGTCACGTACATCTTCCGGAAGGGAGCGTCGCCGTCGCCGACCGAGCAGTCGGCGTTGCCCTCGTTCGCCTCGGCTGTGCCGACCTTGTAGAGCGCGGTGAGCTGGTCCCAGCGTTCGATCTGGTCGATCGGGATCGGCACCATGTTGCCGCTCGGCCAGATCTGGTCGATGTCGTTGAAGTAGCCGGAGAAGATGTCGAGCGACTCCGGCTGCGTGACGACCTTGTTCCGTCCCGTCACGGTGTCGGTGACGTCGAACGCGAGCGTAAAGCCGAGCGCCGCCTCTGCCGCCTCCCTGATCGGGTCGATGAGGTCGACGCCGAGCCCGGTCACGCGGAGCGTGCCCGTGAACTTCTCGGCCTCCTCGGTCCCTGCCTGTTGCGCTTCACCCCCGCCGCCGTCGTCGCCGCCGCAGGCGGCCAGCAGACCCCCGAAGCTGAGCGCCCCGGCGCCGGCGAGACCCCCCTTGACGAACCCGCGCCGGGTGATGCGCTCCCTCTGCATCCTTTCCAACCAGTCCCGTTCACTCACGGGAACCCTCCTTTCTCCTCGCCGACCACGTGCGAGTTGGGGGTTGAGGGACGGCCCGCGACGCCGGTGTACGAGACGAGCCCATGCGTGCCGCTACCGACATGTGAAGATGCTTGTATACGATCTCGCGCCCTCCGAGTCAATAGGGAAGGACCCAAAGTCGGACATCGCAAAGCGCCCGTTCGCGGACGACCTGCCGCAGCGACCATCGTGCTGCTAGAGACGACGGCCGTCCGTACTGGTTAGCGGCTTCCGCCACCCTGGCCCCTAGGCCGCAGCCAGGCTGTGCCGCCGGAAGAAGTCGATCACGACCCGGTTGTGCTCCTCGGAGTTGTCGAAGATCGTCGAGTGGCCCGAACCCCGGATGACGTGCTTCTCCGCGTCGGGAATGCCCTCGTAGATCGCCTCCTGGCCGGCTCCCTCCGGGCCCTGGTCCCAGGGCGTCATCACGTCCTCGTCGCCCCCGAGAACGAGCGCGGGAGCCCCGATCTTCGGCAGCCAGCCGGTCACGTCCATGTCGCACATGGCCTGACAGGCCGCCGAGAAGACCTCGAGGTCGTTCGACTCGCGCAGGATCCGCTGCGTGTTGTCGATGGCGGCAGACGCGTCGGCGGCTTCGAGAAACGACCTCGAGAACGCCTGCCACGCAATCAGCTCCGCGAGCGTGCGGCTGCCGGGTCCGTCCGGGTCCATGCGCGCGATGTCGATCCAGTTCCTGAAGACGAGGCGGCCGGCGTG
>JBOHAD010000119.1:0-5593 GCA_050697555.1 Gaiellaceae bacterium
TCCCACGACTGGGAGGCCCTCACCGTGCACGCGCTCTACGACGGGGACGAGATCTCGCCCTGGGAGACGGTGATGACGATCGAGGGCGACTTCACGCTCTTCGCCCACCTGGAGACCGTCTATCTCGGCGTGCTCGCCCGCCGCACCCTCGTCTCCACGAACGTCCGCCGGGTCGTGGAGGCGGCGCACGAGAAGCCGATCCTGTTCTTCCCCGCTCGCCACGACCACCATCGCGTCCAGACCGGGGACGGCTATGCGGCGCACGTGGCCGGGGCGATCGGCGTCTCCACCGACGCGCAGGCCTCCTGGTGGGGCGGCCGCGGGGTCGGAACGGTTCCCCACGCTCTCATCGCCGCCTACGGAGGCAACACCGTGCTCGCGGCGACGAAGTTCGCCGAGCACGCCGACCCGGACGTGAACATCGTCGTGCTCGTCGACTTCGAGAACGACTCCGTGAAGACCGCGCTCGAGGTGGCCCGGGCGCTCGGCGACCGCCTTTGGGGCGTCAGGTTGGACACGTCCGAGTCGCTCGTGGACCGCTCCCTCTGGAGCGAGATGGGCGACTTCAACCCGACGGGCGTCAACGAGCGGCTCGTCCACCGCGTGCGGAACGTGCTCGACGAGAACGGCTTCGAGCGGGTGAAGATCGTGGCGTCGGGCGGTTTCACGGTCGAGAAGATCCGCGCCTTCGAGGAACGTGAGGTTCCCGTGGACGCCTACGGAGTGGGCTCCTCGCTCATCCGGGGCGCCAACGACTTCACCGCCGATGTCGTCCTCACGGACGGACTTCCGTCGGCCAAGGTCGGCCGCAAGTACCGGCCGAACGAGCGGCTCGAGCTGGTCCTTTAGGTCCGCCCGCCGCCCGCCGATGAAGCGTCGGGGTGGACGCGTTCCTCGACTTCCTCGGCAACCTGCCGCAGATGGCGCTTACGTGGCTGCCGCTCGTCTTCCTCGGCCTGATCGTCTACCTGATCTGGCGCACGCTCTCGATCATGCCGCGGGTGAAGCCGACCGAGGTGGAGCCCTCGTCCAAGTCCTCGGTCAGCTGGGAGGACGTCGCCGGCGTCGACGAGGCGGCCGCCGAGCTCCAGGAGGTCGTCGACTTCCTCACGAGCCCGCGCCGCTTCTCGAAGCTCGGCGCCCGCGTGCCGAAGGGGATCCTCCTCTACGGGCCCCCGGGGACGGGCAAGACGCTCCTCGCCAAGGCCGTCGCGCACGCCTCGGGCTCCACGTTCTACTCGCAGAGCGCCTCCGCCTTCGTGGAGATGTTCGCCGGCCTCGGGGCCGCCCGCATCCGCAAGCTCTTCGCGAAGGCGCGGAAGAACGCTCCCGCGATCGTCTTCATCGACGAGCTGGACGCCGTCGGGACGCGGCGCACGGGCTCGGGCTTCAACCGCGAGCACGACCAGACCCTGAACCAGCTCCTCGTCGAGCTCGACGGCTTCGGGCAGCGGGAGCAGATCGTCATCATCGCCGCCTCGAACCGGCTGGAGGACCTCGATCCGGCGCTCCTGCGCCCCGGCCGCTTCGACCGTCAGATCCTCGTCTCCCCACCCGACCTCGCGGGCCGGGAGGCGATCCTCGGGGTCCACACCCGCGGGAAGCCGCTTGCGGCCGACGTCGACCTCAACGGGGTCGCCCGCCAGACGGCCGGCCTCACAGGCGCCGACCTCGCCAACATCTGCAACGAGGCTGCAATCTTCGCGGGGCGCGCGGAGCAGAGCGAGATCACCCAGGCCGACTTCGACGCCGCCCTCGAGCGCGTCGTCGCCGGCCTCCAGCAGCGCCGCGTCGTCACCGAGAAGGAGAAGCGGATCCTTGCCTACCACGAGGGCGGGCACGCGCTCATGTCGCACCTGGTCGCAAGTCCTCAGCCGGTGCAGAAGGTGACGATCGTCTCGCGCGGCCGCGCGCTGGGCTACACGCTGAACACGCCGCAGGAGGATCGCTATCTCCACACGAAGGAGGAGCTCCTCGACCTCCTGAAGGTCCTCCTCGCCGGCCGTGCTGCAGAGCAGATCGTCTTCGGCGCGGTCACCAACGGGGCCGCCAACGACCTCGAGCGGGTCACCGAGCTCGCCCGCTCGATGGTGTTCGAGTTCGGGATGGGCGAGGAGGTCTCCTCGCGCACGATGCGGGCCGACAACTACGCGCTCTCCGAGCAGACGAAGCAGCTCCGCGACGGGGAGCAGGCACGCCTCTGCGATCACGCCTTCGACGAGGCGCTCCGCCTCCTCTCCAAGCACCGCCGCTCGCTCGACCTGGTCGCCGCCGCTCTCCTGGACAAGGAGACGCTCCTGCGCAGCGAGCTGGAGGAGCTCCTCGAGAACGTCCCCTCGGAGTCGAACGCCTCCGAGCGCGTCGGCACGCCGCAGGCCGTCTGGGCGACGACCGGCCCCGAGTAGGCCGTCGCAGCCGCTAGGATCGGCCGCGTGCACGTCCGCGCGGTTCACCACGTCGCCTTCGCGGTCGAGGATCTCGACGAGGCGGTGGAGACGTACCGCTCCCTCTTCGGCGCCGAGGTCGAGCTCCGTGATCGCCTGGAGGATCAAGGCGTCGAAGCCGTGTATCTCCGGCTCGGGAGCGGGCGCGTGGAGCTCGTCTCGGCGCTCGGCGAGGACACCCCCGTGGGCCGCTTCCTCGCCAGGCGAGGGCCGGGCATGCACCACGTCGGCTACGCAGTCGAGGATCTGGGCACCGCGGTCGGCGAGCTCGAGGCGAAGGGCGTGGATGTCATCGACTCCAAGCCGCGCCGGGGGCTCGGCGGCCACGAGGTCTCGTTCGTCCACCCGGACTCGCTCCACGGGGTCCTGGCGGAGGTGGTCGGTGCCTGAGGCCAAGGAGAACGACCGCGTCCGCGTGCAGATCGCGTTCGAGGGCGGACAGATCGTGGCGGCGCTCGTCGCGCCCACCGCGGCGGAAGGCCTCGCGGCCGCGCTCGGCAAGGAGGAGGCGGTCTTCGACCTCGAGACGGAGGACGGGACCTACCTGCTCGCGCTCGGCAAGGTCGTCTACGTCAAGCGGTCGTCGCGCGAGACGCACATCGGCTTCGGCATGAGCGCGTAGGGCGCCTTCGCCTTCGCGTGCCCGAGGACGACGGCAAGCGGGCTGCAACGGCCGACCTGAGGCGGCTCGTGGAGCGTGCGCGGAGGGGAGACCGCGCCGCGCTGGAGGAGCTCTACCTCGTTCATTTCGACCGCATCTACAGCTACCTGCGCCTCTCCGTCGGCAACCGCCACGACGCGGAAGACCTGACGAATCAGACGTTCGTCAAGATGATCGAGTCGATCGAGCGCTTCGAGTGGCGGACGGTCCCCATCTCGGCGTGGCTCTTCCGCATCGCGCACAACCTCGCCATGGACCACTTCCGCGCGGGCAGGCGGTGGCAGCCGGAGGAGGAACCGCCCGAGCCCCGAGGATCGGCCGAGCGCTCCGCCGAGGAGGCCGCGCTCCACTCGATCGGGCGCAGGAGCATGCTGGAGATGATCGAGGAGCTCTCACGCGACCAGCAGCAGGTGCTGACGCTCAAGTTCGTGTTCGGCTTTGCCAACGCGGAGGCGGCGACGATCCTCGGCAAGAGCGAGGGAGCGGTGAAGTCGCTTCAGCACCGGGCGCTCGCCTCGCTCCACCGGCAGCTCGCGCCCTCCTGAATGCCGCTCGAGGTCGGCATCGTCGGCCTCCCCAACGCGGGGAAGACGACTCTCTTGAGCACGGGGGAACCAATGGTTCCCCCGTGGACTCCCTCGTTCATCGTCGGGCCGCCATGGCGCTGGAAGTCGGGATAGTCGGCCTTCCCAACGCGGGGAAGACGACTCTCTTCAACGCGCTCACGCGCGCCGGGGCAACGGTGTCGGGCAAGGAGCACGTCGGCATGGCGCCGATCCCGGACGAGCGGCTGGCGCAGGTCGCGGCCGTCGCCGGCGCGCGCAAGGTGACCCCCGCTGCAATCCGGGTCGTGGACGTCCCAGGCACCGGCGCCCAGCTTCTCGGCAACCTGCGCCGGGTCGATGCGCTCCTCGCCGTCGCCGACGCCTGGTCGGGGACGCGCGAGGCCGGGGACGATCTCGCGACGCTCGAGCTCGAGCTGCTCCTCGCCGACCGGGAGCACGTCGGGCGGCGGCTCGAGCGCGTGCGCAAGGAGGCGAAGTCCGGAGACCCGAGACTGAGGGAGGAGGCGGGCGAGCTCGAGCGGCTCCTGGCCCACCTCGACGCCGAGCGTCCGCTCTCGGACTACGAGGGCGAGCTGCGTCCGGAGCTCGAGCCGCTGACGACGAAGCCCGTGCTCGAGATCGTGAACGGCCCCGCGGGCATCGACGCGAAGCTCGAAGCTGAGCTCGCCGAGCTGCCAGAGGAGGAGGCGGTAGCCTTCCGCGAGGGGCCTTCGGCGCTCGGCGAGGTGGTGCGCCGCCTCTTCGAGGTGCTCGATCTCGTCAGCTTCTTCACGGCGGCGGAGAACGAGGCGCGCGCCTGGACGCTTCGCCGGGGGCAGACGGCGCTCGAGGCGGCGGCGAGCGTCCACTCGGACATGGCGCGGGGCTTCATCCGTTGCGAGGTCATCCGCTGGGACGACCTCGTCGCCTGCGGCTCACACGTCGAGGCCGCCCGCAGGGGGCTCATGCGGCTCGAGGGAAAGGGCTACCCGGTCGCGGACGGTGACGTCCTCCACGTGCGCTTCAGCCCGCCGCGCTCGTAGGGGGAGTACGCCAGTCCTCGACGCGCGCCGTCCGCAGGATGAGCACCACGCTCACCGCGAGGACCCAGGCGAGCCAGACGAAGATCGGGATGAAGAAGACCGCGAAGAGGAGAAGGGGAGCCACCACGAAGCCGGCGAGGCTGAGCCAGCGGGGCAGGACGAGAGTTCGCAGGGCGACGATCGAGGTGGCGAGGACGAGCATCCCGGCCAGGATGATCGAGCACACGAGCATGGCATACCCGGCGTTCCCGACGACGTTCACGGCGCTCGGGTTCACCTCCCGGAAGTTCTCCTCGCCCGCCGACCCCGCCGGCGCGACGAAGAGCGAGGCGGCGGCGAGGAAGAGCGACACGCTCCCGACTCCGGCTCCGAAGGCGAGGGCGGTCCAGCGAGCTCCCCCTCCCTCGGCGCGAACGAGGACGTTGCGAAGGCCGGCGAGGAACCAGAGAAGGAGGAGTCCCGCCGCGACGAGGATGAAGAAGAGGAGAAACTCCTTGGCGCGGTTTCCCGAGTCGGCGTAGTAGGCGACGTGCTCCTCAGGAGAGTCGCCGGCGCCCTCGCCGCCGGCGAAGATGCCGACGAGGAAGAGGACGACGTAGGCGATCCCCGAAAGCGGCCCCCAGCGCTGCCAGCGATCTTGCACGCGCGCATGGTCGCGCTTCGGCCGGACGGAGCCTGCTTCTCCTCGAGCTCAGCCCCCCGACGTCACAGAGCGCGTCGCGGCCACGGCGTCGAGCGCGTTCGCGTGCGCGAGCACCGCCGCTTCCGCCGTGCGGGCCGAGCGGGCCTCGTGATGGACGGCGACGACGTGCAGGACCTCCGCGAGCACCGCGGAGTCGAGCCGCCCGCCCGCTCGCTCCTCGATCAGGCGCAGCCCGAGGTGCACGTGGCCGAGGAGCT
>JBOHAD010000120.1:0-5560 GCA_050697555.1 Gaiellaceae bacterium
ACGACGGCGGCAGCGTCGAGCCCCGGCGGCCTCCCTCCGAGCTCGCGGAGTCACTCTGTTTCCCCGAGCCGATCGCGAACGAGCTCACGCTCGGGCGCGCGCTCGCGGCGTTGATCGAGCGCCTGCTCGCGCTCCCGGAACGGGCCGGCCGGGCGCCGCGGCAGCTCGCCCTCTCGGCCAAGCTCGTCGGCGGCGGCTCCTGGCGCAGCTCGCTCACGCTGCGCGAGCCGACTGCCGAGCCCGACCGCCTTCGGCTCGCGCTCGCGCCCAGGCTCGCCGAGCTGCCGGCCCCGACGGCGGAGCTCCGCCTCGAGCTGGGCGAGCTGACCGAGTCGGTCGGGACGCAGACGGAGCTCGTCCGGCCGCGCGGAAGCCGCCTGCGGGAGCGGCTGCGCGAAGGGCTTCGCCAGGTGCGGTCGGCGGCGGGGATCGACGCCGTCTGCACGGTCGTCGAGGTGGCGCCGTGGTCGCGCATCCCCGAGAGCAGAGCGATACTCGTTCCGCGCGACGACTGAACGAGCCGCGTCCCGCGCTCGTCGTCGCGGCCGAGAACGGCGCGCCGGCGCGGGTGGCCGGCGTCGCGGTCGCGGGCGTCTGCGAGGAATGGCGGGTCGTCGACCGCTGGTGGACGGAAGCGCCGGTGCGGCGGCGCTACTTCGAGGTGCTTCTCGAGACCGGTCGCAACGCGGTCGTCTTCGAGGACGGGGAGCGGGGAGGATGGTTCACGCAGAGCGCCTAGATGTCCGGCCGGCCCTTCGAGTGCCGCCGGAGGCGGTCGAGCTCGCCCTCGCCGGGGCCGCTGACGATCGCGTCCAGGGGTCAGCTCCCGGCGGGCTCGACGACGACGGAGGGCGCCGAGCGACGTGTCGGCCCGTGGAAGACGGCCTCGACGTTGTTCTCGTCGGGATCGAGCGCGTAGGCGGCGTAGTAGCCGGGGTGGTAGTGCCGCTCGCCGGGGGCGCCGTTGTCGCGACCGCCGGCTGCGAGGGCCGCTTCGTGGAAGCGGTGGACGGCCTCCCGGTCGCTCGTCTGGAAGGCGAAGTGAAAGCGAGCGGTCGGCTCCCCGTCGTCGCTCACGAAGAGCTCGTCGGCGGCGAAGTAGCCCTCGCCCTCCATGGTGAGCTCGCCGCCGAGGGCCCCGAGCACGGCACGGTAGAAGCGCTTGCTCGATTCCAGGTCGGCGACTCGCAGGTGCACGTGGTCGAGGAGCCGGCCAAGGTGGTATTCGGGCACCAGCGGAGCTTAGCGAGGCACTCTCTCTTAGCGAGGTGCTCTCTTCTTGGGGCACCCCGGCCCACCACCCGCTTTCGAGCGTACCGCTCCAATCCGCGCGAGTGGTACGCGAACCGTGCCGAAAGGCGCACGTGAGCGTGCCGCCTTACGTCGAGCTGCATGCCCACTCCGCCTACAGCTTCCTCGACGGCGCCTCGCTGCCCGAGGAGCTCGCCGCCCGGGCCGTCGAGCTCGGCTACGACACCCTTGCGCTCACCGACCACGACGGCCTCTACGGCTCGCTCGAGTTCGCCTACGCCGCCAAAGCGTTCGGCCTCCGCCCGCTCACCGGCGCGGAGGTGACGCTCGCGGACGGCTCGCACGTCACGCTCCTCGTCGAGACGGGACGCGGCTACGCGAACCTCTGCCGCCTCCTGACCGCCGCCCACGCGCACGAGCGCCTCAACCCGCGCCTCGACCTCGCCCTCCTCGAGGAGCGGAGCGAGGGCCTCGTCTGCCTCTCCGGTTGCGCGCGCCACGGCCTCGCCGTCCAGAACCCGAACGCGGCCGCCCGTCTCGCCCGCGCCTTCGGCCGCGAGCGCTTCTACGTCGAGCTCCAGCGCCCCTTCGCCCGCGGGGATACGCGCCGCAACGCCGCTCTGCGCGCGCTTGCGGAGACGCTCGGCGTCCGCACCGTCGCCACCGGCGACGTGCACGCGCACCACCTCCGACGCGTCCGCCTCCAGGACGTCCTCGTCGCCGTCCGGCACAAGACCTCGCTCGAGGGCTGCGAGGCCGAGCGGCGCGGGAACGAGGAGAGCGTCCTCCTCGCGCCCCACGAAGCGGCCGCCCGCTTCCCCGACGACCCCGACGCACTCGAGGCCACCCGCGAGCTCGCCGAGCGGCTCGAGTTCGACCTCACGGAGGAGCTCGGCTACCGCTACCCGGACTTCTCCGACCGTGCCGACCCCGCCGACGTCCAGCTCGCCCGCGTCTGCCGCCGCGTCTTCGAGGAGCGCTACCGGCAGGCCTCGCCCTTCCTCCGCCGCCACGCGGACGAGCGCTTGCGCGAGGAGCTCGCCCTCATCGCCGAGCTCGGCCTCTCCGGGTTCTTCCTCCTCCACTGGGAGGTGCTCGAGCTCGCGCGCGAGGTGGCCGCCGAGGTGAGAGGCCCGGGCTCGCCGCGCCAGCTCCTGCCCCCGGGGCGCGGCCGCGGCAGCTCGGTTGGCTCCATCGTCTGCTACCTGACCGGCCTCTCGCACGTCGACCCCGTCGCCTCCGACCTCGCCATCGGCCGCTTTCTGAACCGCGAGCTCTCGTCCGTCCCCGACATCGACCTCGACTTCCCGCGCGACATCCGCGAGAAGCTCATCGTCGCCGTCTGCGACCGCTACGGGCGCGAGCACTCCGCGCTCGTCGCCAGCTTCGCCACCTACCGCTCGCGCGGGGCGATCCGGGACGTCGGCAAGGCGCTCGGCCTCCCGCAGGCCGAGCTGGAGCGGCTCGCCCGCGTCTCCGACGGCTGGAGCGCGCGCAAGGTGGGGGAGGAGATGGAGCTCGTCCCCGGGGCCGCCGCCCGCCTCCGCTCCCCGCGCTGGCAGGCCTTCCGGGAGCTCTGCGCCGAGCTCGCCGGCCTCCCGCGCCACCTCTCCCAGCACCCGGGCGGCATGGTCATCTCGAGCCGCCCGCTCGTCGAGCTCGTCCCCGTCGAGCCGGCGGCGATGGAAGGCCGCCAGAACTGCCAGTGGGACAAGGACTCCTGCGCCGACGCCGGCTTCCTCAAGATCGACCTGCTCGGGCTCGGGATGCTCTCGGCCGTCGAGGAATGCGTCGAGCAGATCGTCTCCCTGCGCAAGCAGACGATCGATCTCTCGCGCATCCCGCTCGACGACCCGGCCGTCTACCGGGAGATCCAGGGGGCGGACACCGTCGGCCTCTTCCAGATCGAGAGCCGCGCGCAGATGCAGAGCCTCCTGCGCACGCGCCCGGAGAACCTCGACGACCTCACCGTGCAGGTGGCGCTCGTCCGCCCGGGCCCGATCCAGGGGAAGGCCGTGCACCCCTACGTCGAGCGCCGGCAGCGCAAGCGCGAGGACCCCGCGTACGAGCCGCCCTACGACCACCCGTCGCTGGCGGAGCCGCTCAAGGACACGCTCGGCGCGATCATCTTCCAGGAGCAGGTGCTCGACGTGGCCATGGCGCTCGCGGGCTTCGGCGTGGGGGAGGCGGAGGGCCTGCGTCGCGCCATGAGCCGCAAGCGGAGCCGCGACGCCATCGAGGCCTACCGGCAGCGCTTCCTCGAGGGCGCGGCGGCCAACGGCGTCCCCCGCGAGACGGCCGAGCTCGTCTTCGGAAAGATCAACGGCTTCGCCTCCTTCGGCTTCCCCAAGTCGCACGCGGCCGCCTTCGCGCTCCTCGCCTACCAGTCGGCCTGGCTGCGCCACCACTACCCGGCCGAGTTCCTCTGCGCCCTCCTGAACGCGCAGCCGATGGGCTTCTACCCGCCGGCCAGCCTCGTGCGGGACGCCCAGCGCCGGGGGGTCGAGGTGCTCCCGCCCGACGTGAACGTGAGCGCCGACCGCTGCCGGATCCAGGAGGCCGCCGTCCGGGTCGGGCTCGGCTACGTCAAGGGGCTCGGCGAGGAGCCCGCCAAGGCGCTCGTGGCCGAGCGCGCCGGAGAAGGGGCGTTTCGCAACGTCTCCGACCTAGCCCGGCGCGCCCCGCTCGAGCGGCCCGCGCTGGAAGCGCTCGTCATCTCCGGCGCCTGCGACTCGTTCGGCTGGCCGCGCAGGCAGCTCCTCTGGCGCCTCGGCCTCGCGCCTCGCTCCGTGAGCGCCGGCGCCGGCGGCGCCGAGAGGCAGCTCGCCCTCCCGCTCGCGCCCACGAGCGAGATCCCCGAGCTCGCCGAGCAGACTCCCTGGGAGCGGATGCTCGCCGACTACCGCCTGACGAGCCTCTCGGTCGGCGTCCACCCGCTCGAGCTCCTGCGCCCGCACCTGCCGGCGGAGATCGCCTCGAGCGTCGACCTGGAGACGGTGCCGAACCGCTCGCCGGTGGCCGTCGCAGGGCTCGTCGTCGCGCGCCAGCGCCCGGCGACGGCGAATGGCGTCGTCTTCATGCTTCTCGAGGACGAGCACGGGCAGATGAACCTCGTCGTCCCGCCTCCCGTCTACGACCGCCAGCGGGCCCTCGTCCGCGGAGAGCCGCTCCTGCTCGCGCGCGGCCGCTTCGAGCGGTTCGAGCGCAACCGGAACGTCGTCGTCGAGGAGCTCACGACGCTCGCGCCGCTCGCCCGCCGGGTGGCGAACGACGCCGAGGTGCGCGCCGCCATGCCCGACGCGCACCATTTCGGCGGGAGGTAGTGTCAGCTCGTGATCGCGCGGCGCCCGCTCTGGATCCAGGACGCCTTCCGCGGCAAGCAGGACGAGGAGGCGCACCCTCGCGAGCTCCGCGAGAAGATCACCGCCGACGTGTGCATCGTGGGAGGCGGCTACACGGGCCTCTGGACGGCGATCAGGATCAAGGAGCTCGAGCCGGACGCCTCCGTCGCCCTCGTCGAGTCGGTGTTCTGCGGGCACGGGCCTTCCGGGAGAAACGGCGGCTTCGCGCTCTCCTGGTGGCCGAAGCTCGAGACGCTCGAAGAGCGTGTTGGTCGCGAGGAGGCTCTGCGGCTCGCGCGCGAATCCGAGCGCGCGGTCGCCGAGCTCGGCGCCTTCTGCGAGCGCGAGGGAATCGAGGCGCACTTCCACCGCGGCGGGTGGCTGTGGACGGCGACCTCGCCCGCCCAGGTGGACTCGTGGATCGGCGCCGTCGAGGCGGCGGCGGAGGTCGGGGCCGAGCCGTTTCGGCTTCTCTCCGCCGAGGAGGTCCAGGCGCGGGCGGGCTCGCCTGTGCACCTCGGCGCCGCCTTCGAGGCAGACGCGGCTACGGTGCATCCGGGTTTCCTCGTCAGAGGGCTCCGGCAGGCGGCGCTCGACCGCGGCGTACGGGTCTGCGAGCACTCGCCGATGATCGAGCTCGACCGCGACAAGGGCGTGGTGAGGACGATCCGAGGATCCGTTCGGGCGGAGGCCGTCGTCCTCGCCGGCGGCTCCTGGCTCGCGGGTCTGCGGGAGATCCGGCGCGCCGTCGTGCCGCTCTCGAGCGACATGGTCGCCACCGAGCCGATTCCGGAGCGCCTGGCGGAGGCCGGCTGGACGGGAGGCGAGGCGGTCTCCAACTGCCGCCTGATGGTGCACTACTACCGGACGACCCGGGACGGGAGGGTCGCCTTCGGCCGCGGCGGCGGACGGCTCGCCTTCGGCGGGCGCGTGGACGGGACGAAGTTCGGGTTCAACGAGCGCCAGAC
>JBOHAD010000121.1:0-5555 GCA_050697555.1 Gaiellaceae bacterium
ACTCCTGGGCGGTGACGAGCTGGTTCTTCGCGTGCGAGATCTGCGCGTGGATGCCGCGCGGGACGAAGCGCTTGGGGTCGCGATCGAGCTCCTCCAGGCACGCCTTCACGACGCGCACCTGGTCGGCCTGGTCGTAGATGGTGAAGTTGGAGCGGTAGGCGAGGCGCGGCGCCTCGCGGCGGAGGATGCGCCCGCAGGCTGCGTGGAACGTCATCACCCACATGCGGCGGGCGGTGTCGCCGAGGACGTCCTCGAGACGTCGCTTCATCTCCTCCGCGGCCTTGTTCGTGAAGGTGATGGCGAGGATCTCGTGCGGTTGGACGCCGCAGGCGGAGACGAGGTGCGCGATGCGGTGGGTGAGGACGCGCGTCTTGCCGGAGCCGGCGCCGGCGACCACGAGGACGGGCCCCTCGGTGGCGAGGACGGCCTCGCGCTGGGCGGGGTTCAGGTCGGCCAGGTAGCGCTCCGGCGAGACGACGGCCATCGGTCTCGATGGTATCGGCCTCCCCGGGCCGGTCGCCGCTCGCTTGAGCGGCCGTGTCTTACCGGGACACGACCAGGGTCTGACCCCGGGACAGGGCTACCGCGGACGAGTTGTCAGAAGAAGAACTGGCGCCAGGCGGTCCACCAGTCGTCCGCCCGCGAGACGATCCGGAGCGGACTGGTGACCTCGATGCCGCCGCGGTGCCGATAGCGCTCAACGAGATCGGGCGTGGAGAACTCGACCTCGATCTCGCACGGCTTGGCGGGGTCGTACGGCGGGATTCGGTCGCGCTTCCCGAGCGCGCGCTTCGCGCCCTCCTCGATCATGGCGCGGGCGCGTACGGGCGGAACGTGGCGGGCGCTGAAGCGGCCGAGCCCCTGCTTGACGGCCACGGTCTCGAGCTCGGGGCCGAGCAGCTCGCCTGCCTCCCGGCAGGCCGCCCCGTCGCCGGTGACGAGGACGACCGGACAGCCCCACGTCCCGCAGAGCGCGGCGTTGATCCCCGTCTCGCCGACGGACGTGCCGTTGAACCAGAGCCCGCGGTACTCCTTGCCCGAGACCGTGTGGCTGAGAACGCCGTCGGGCGTTCCCGCCTTGGCGTGCATGGCGACGAAGAGGGCGGCGTCGCAGCCCTGCTCGAGGAACTCGGTGTACTCCGTCCACTCGTCCTGGACGACCCATTCGCAGTCCGGGTCGAGCAGGTCGGGGACGAGCGAGTTGAACGTCCAACCTTTGCCCGCCCCGTGGCAGTCCATCACGAGGACCTCGTCCGCGCCTGCCGCCTTCGCTCCCCGCACGGCCGCGTTGATCTCCTCCGTGTAGAGCTTGCGCCCCTCCTCGTAGAGCGGCTCGCCGCCGTCGCACTGCTCCCCCTTCGTGATCCCGGCGACGCCCTCCATGTCGCTGATGACGATGACCCGCACGCTCAGGCCCCGATCTCGCTGGACAACGCCGACTCGACCCAGCCCGAGGCTTCGAGCAGAGCGTCCTCGTCGCTCGACCTGAGGACGACCTCGACCTCCGGCCCGTCGGCGAGGAAGCGCGGGTAGCTCCCGACGCTCACGGCCGGGTGGCGCCGAGTCGCCTCCTCGAGGACGGCGACGATCTGGCCCTCCCCGGTCCGGTAGCGCCGCCGCCAGCTGCCGATCGGCTGCCCGCGGAAGCGCTCCGCGAGCGTCTCGAACATCGCCTTCATCTCGCTCGGCAGGCCGGGCAGGACGTGGACGTTCCCGAGCACGAAGCCCGGCGCGCCGCGCAACGGGTTCGCCACCGGGAGTGCCCCGCGCGGGAGGCACGCCCAGAGCGCCGCGTAGTCGCCAAGCCCCTTGGCCGCGAAGCGGCGGCGCAGATCGTCGGCGACCGCGGTGATCTCCTCGCAGGGGACGCCGAAAGCCTTCGCGACGGCCTCACGCGTCAGGTCGTCCGGAGTGCCCCCGAGCCCACCCGTCACGATCACCGCGCCGGCGCGCTCCCTCTCGACGGCAAGGAAGGCCGCGATCTCGCCCACGTCGTCGCGCACGGCCGCGAGGAGCGTCACCTCCATCCCCAGCTCCCCCAGGCGGCGCGCGAGCCAGGACGCGTTCGTGTTCTCGACGTCGCCGCAGACGATCTCGTTGCCGACCGTGAGAACGACGGCGGTCGTCACAGCGGCCAGTATAGGTCGCCGTCTTCGCCGCTCAGGCCCAGACGATCTCCGTGCGCGCACGCCGCTCGTACCGCTCGAGGACGCGTCGGAGCTCCGGTCCTCCGGCCAGCGCGAGCGCGACGTTGCCGATCGCGTGCGCGAGATCGAACGGCAGGCCACGGCTCATCTGCACCGTGAACGCCTGCCACGTGTGGGGGAAGAAGCTGTACCACTCCCAGACGTCCATGAGGGCGCTGAAGCCGAGCCCGAGGAGGAAGCAGGCCGCCGCGAAGGGAAGGCGGCCGCGAAGGAGCGGCGCGGCCACGCCTCCGAGGAGCCCGCACCCGCCCCAGGCCAGCATCTGCCAGGGCGTCCAGACGCCCTGCCCGAGGAAGAAGTTGGAGGCGAGCGCGGCGAGCGCTCCCACAGCGAAGCCGCGCCGCGGTCCGAGGGCGACTCCCGCTGCGGCGACGATGACCGTGACGGGCTGCACGCCCGGCACCGGCGCGAACAGGACTCGCCCCGCGGCCGCGACGCCGGCGAGCGTCGCCACGAGGGCGAGGTCCTTCGCCGACGCGGTGCCGCTCTCGAGCCAGGCGAAGCCCACGGCGAGCGCGGCCAGCGCGGCCAGCAGGACAGCGATCCCTCCGCGCTCGGGATCGAGCGCCGCCCACGCAGAAGCGCCGAGCATGGCCGTTCCCGCCAGCACGCAGAACTGTGCTGTCCGGCTCGTCAACACGAGAGCGTCACGCGCCTGTCGGCGGGGAAGGAGCGGTCGTGCGTGGCGACGAGGGCGGCCCGGCCTCCGGCCGCGTATGCGAAGAGCCACGTCGCGATCGCTCTCTTGCGCTCCGGGTCGATCCCGCGCGTCGGCTCGTCCAGGACAAGCAGGCCGGGCTCGGCGACGGCGACGCACGCGAGCCCGAGGCGCTCCCGCTCGCCGCTCGAGAGGTCGCGGGGATGGCGGTCGGCGAGCGGGCCGAGCCCGACGAGCTCGAGAGCGGCCCGCGCCCGCATCCGGTCTCCTACGGAAAGGGCGACCTCGTCGAGCGCGCGCTCGCGCACGAGGTAGCGTCCCGGATCCTGCGACAGGTAGCCGGCGGAGGCGCGCCGCTCGACGTGCCCCGCATCCGGGCACAGGAGCCCCGCTGCGAGCTTGGCGAGAGTCGTCTTGCCGGAGCCGTTCGGGCCCTCGAGGACGACGACCTCGCCGCGCCGCACGTCGAGATCGACACCGGCGAGAACCGGTGTCCCGCGCCGGTAGGAGAACTCGACCTCCTCGACCCGACACACGATCTCGCCGGCCGCACGCCGGTGCCCGTTCCCGGACGCCGCCGGCGGAAGGTAGGCGGGGCGGTGCTCGGCCAGCCAGGCGAGCGCGTCCGCGCTGGGCGCATCGAGCAGCAGCCGCCCGCCCTCGAGGAAGAGCACGCGATCGGCGAGGGCGAGCGCCCGCCCGGTCCGCTGCTCGGCGAGGAGCACAGCCGCGCCGGACCTGTCGACACGGGCGAGAAAGTCCTCGGCCGCGTCGGGGTCGAGCTGCGACGTGGGCTCGTCCAGGAGGAGGAGCTCGGGCTCGAGCGCGAGCGCCGAGGCGAGGCAGACGCGCTGGAGCTCGCCCCCGGAGAGCTCGGCGGTGCGCCGGGCGGCAAGCCGCTCGGCGCCGACCGCCGCGAGGGCGGCGTGCGCCCGCGGCCAGATGTCGGCCGGCGGCGTGCCGAGATTCTCGAGCCCGAACGCGACCTCGTTCTCGGCGCGCCCCATCACGATCTGGTCCTCGGGATCCTGGAACACCGTCGCCACCGTGCCGGCGAGATTGGCGGGCCGGGAGCGGCGGGTATCGAGGCCGGCGACGTCGACGCGGCCCTCGAAGCGGCCGCCGTGGAAGTGGGGCACAAGCCCGGCCAGCGCTCGGAGCAGAGTCGACTTGCCCGAGCCTGAGGGGCCGAGGAGAGCCACGACCTCGCCCGCCTCGAGCTTCAGGGAGACGTCCACGACCGCGGGAAGCGCCGCGCCGGGATACGTGAAGGTGAGCCCCTCGACCCGCGCTAGAGCCACAACGCCCCCGCGACGACGAGGACGATGCCCGAGGCGAGGGCGAGACGGTCCCAGCCCGTCAACGGAGCTGCCGGCGCCCGGGTGTGGCCCCCGCGACCGAAACCTCGCGCCTCCATCGCCTCCGCGAGGCTCCCGGCGCGCTCGAGCGAGCCGGCCACCAGAGGAGGCACGAGGCGCGCGTGCCCGCGAACGCCGCTGACGGCCACGCCACGACCGCGAACGGCCTCGGCGAGCCCGGCGCCGTCGCGCTCGAGGGACGGCACGAGCCGGGTGGCGAGGGCGACGGCGAGCGCGGAGCGCCGGGCGAAGCCGGCCGCCACGACCAGCCGATCGTGGTCGACGAGAAGCGCGTACGCCGTGAAGGCGAGCGCGACCGCGGTCAGGCGGAGGCTGTTCAGCGCCGCGATCCGGAGCTCCTCCTGGGTGACGTCGAGCTTCCCGAGCACCGGAACGGTCGGGCCCGACCAGAGGACGCGGTAGCCGACGGTCGCCAGGAACGGCGAGAGGACGAGGACGCCGAGGCCCGAGCCGAGCGCGCCGACGAGGTAGGGCGCCCGCCGCTGCACCGGAGCCCGCAGGCACAGAGCGAGGAGGAGCGCAGCGAGGACGGCGACGGCGACGAGACGCTCGGCGAGGAGCGCAGTCGCCGCCGTCGCCGCGAGGAGGGCGGCGGCCGGAGCAGCCGCGAGCCTCATCCCGTCACTGCGCCTCGGCCGGCACGCGACAGGTCTCCTCCCAGTCGTGGAGGTCCCACCACTCGACGTCGCCGGCCTCGAGCGTGACCTCGGCGGCACCAGTCTCCGCCATCTTGCCGTTCAGGTAGAAGAGCCACGCGAGCTGCTGCTCCTCGTCCTGCTCGACGCCTTCGACTGCGGTCACGAACCTGCCCCCGGCGTCCGTCTCGATGTCGGCGACGCTGTCGAGGGCCTGCATCGCCGTCTGGCCCGCCGACACGTCGGTGAGCTCGACGACGACCTCCTCGCCGCAGTCGCGGGTGACGAGCACGGCCGCCTGCTCCTCCGGCGCGGCGGCCTCGCCGCCGTTGCCGGAGTCGCCGCCGCAGGCCGCGAGCGTCAACGCGAGTACGAGCGCCACGAAGGCCCAGAGAGAACGGTGCAACACGTTTCCTCCTTCCGCGAGGGGAACGGATCTGGAGGCGGGCGGCAGGTCTTCTGACTCGGGGCTCCCCCCTCCGCCGCCTTCCCGGCTCGCGGCCAGTGGCGTCTCGGCGGAGGAGCGTCTCCCCTCACAGCGGCGGGACCGTGCCGGACTCGCACCGGCTTCCCTTTCCGCTCGCCTTCTGTGAGGGAACAATACTGCTTGGCTAGCCTGCAGGGCCATGGTCGCGGCGCGGCTCAACCTCTGGCTGCCGGTCGTCTTCTGGGCGGG
>JBOHAD010000122.1:0-5530 GCA_050697555.1 Gaiellaceae bacterium
TCCTCGCCGTAGCGGTCGGGCGGCGAGCCGACGAGCCGGCCCGGCTCGATCTCGACGCCGAGCTCCTCGCGGAGCTCCCTGCGGAGTGTCTCGAGTGCGTCCTCGCCCTCGTCGACGAAGCCGCCCGGAAGGTCCCAGAGGCCCTCGCCGGGCTCGCCCGCGCGCAGCGTCAGGAGCACCCGCCCGTCGCCGTCGACGACGAGTGCGCTCGCGGTCGGCGCGGGATTCGCGTACACCGAGAGCCCGCAGCCGGGACACGAGACGGAAGCTTCCTCGTGCTCGAGCACGATGCCGCAGCGCGGACAGGCCCTCCAGCCGGCCAGCTCCTCGGCGGTTGGCATACGATCGAGCTTAAGATGTTTGACCGGCAATGACCGCACTCGCGGCTGGCGGCTGCGACACGGCGCCGGATCGCCGCGCTCGCCCTTGCCCGTACTGAACCGTACGGGCTGCGGACGATCACGACGCCCGGCTTGGTCGCACCCGTCCCCGACGAGCACGCCAATCACCGGCCAAACATCTACAGGTGTCCACTCCCGAGCAGCCCGACCCCACCCCTGCCGAGCAGGAGGCTCCGCCCGAGCGCCGGGAGGAGGAGGACGCCCAGCGCGGCCCCGGGCACGAGAACGCCGAGCGGGCCCGCGAGCCCGAGGAGTGAGACACCAGGGCGCGACCGTCGCCGAACTCGCCCGCGTCGCGGAGCTCAGCGGGCTTCCGGGCGAGACGCTGACCCGCCTCGCCGAGCGCATGGAGCGGCAGGAGCTCGCACCCGGAGAGCGGCTCGACGCGGCCGAGCGACGCGGCGTCGTGCTGGCCGGGATGCTCAGCGGCTCGAGCGGGCTCCTGCGGCCGGGCGACACGTTCGAGGGAGCCGTGAGCGCGGCGACGCCGGCCACGGTCGTGAGCTGCTCGCGAGCCGACTACGACGAGCTCGTCCGGCGGTAGCCGCGGAACGAGGGCGGCAGCGCCCGCAGGTGACGGATTCGCCGCAGGCTCGAGCGGCGACCCCAGCCTGCGATCGCGTCGCCGGCGCTCGCGAAGCCGCCGAGGAGCCGCAGGAAGAGGGCCGCGGAGCCGAACCCGGCGATGATCACGACCCAGTCCCAGAGCACGCAGCGAGTGTAGCTCGCGCTAGCCGCCGAGCTCCGCGAGGACGGCGTCGGAGAGCGCCGGCCAGGCCTCGAGCGCCCAGTCGCCGAACTCGCGGTCGGTGAGGCACGCAAGCGCGGCCCCGGCCTCTGGATCCACCCAGAGGAACGTGCCCGCGCCGCCGAAGTGCCCGAATGTGCGGGGCGAGTTGCGCGAGCCGGTCCAGTGCGGAGTCTTCCCGTCCTTGAGCTCGAAGCCGAGGCCCCAGTCGAGTGGCTCCTGCCGGCCGATGCCGGGGAGGACGCCCGCGAGCCCCGGAAAGGCGACCGACGTCGCCTCGGCGAGGGTCTCGGCCGCGACGAGCCGTGGGCCCAGGAGCTCGCGGGCGAAGACGGCCAGATCCGCGAGCGAACCCCGGAGCCCCACCGACGGTCTGCCTTCGAGGCGTGTGCTCGCGAGCGAGAGCGGGCCGAGAACGGCGGCGCGCAGGTACTCGCCGAACGGCATCTCCGCTCGCTCGGCGAGCAGCTCGCCGAGCGTGTCGAAGCCCGCGTTCGAGTAGATGCGTCGCTCGCCCACGCGTGCGATCGGCTGATCCCCCTCGAACGGGAGACCGGAGGCGTGCGCGAGGAGGTGGCGCACGGTCGAGCCGGGCGGGCCGGCGGCCTCGTCGAGGTCGAGCACCCCTTCCTCCGCCGAGACCAAGACGGCGGTGGCCGTGAAGAGCTTCGTCACGGACGCCCAGCGGAAATCGCGATCCGCCGGGCCGAGCCGCGCGACGACCCCGTCCGCAGCCACCACGGCGGCGGCCGCCGCGCCGACCGGCCACGCGTGGATCTCCTTCAGCGCCTGCACCCGGCCCGCGATACTACGGGCGATGGTGCGGCGGCTGATCTCGTCCGGCTCGCCCTACGAGCCGGTCGTCGGCTACTCCCGCGCCGTGCGCGTCGGCGACCGCGTGTTCGTGGCCGGCTGCGCGCCGATCATGCCGGACGGCGGCGAGCCGCCCCCCGACGCATACGGCCAGGCCAGGCGCTGCCTCGAGATCATCGCCACGGCGCTCGAGGAGGCCGGCTCCTCCCTCGAAGACGTCGTCCGCACGCGCGTCTACCTCGTCCGCTTGGAGGACTTCGAGGCTGTCGGCCGCGCGCACGGCGAGGCCTTCTCGCAGATCCGGCCCGCGAACACGACGGTGGTCGTCTCGGCTCTCGTCGACCCGCGCTGGCTCCTCGAGATCGAGGCCGAGGCGGTCCTCACCTCTCCAGCGTGAGTCGGTCTCCCTCCTCGACGCCCCATTCGGAGAACGCTCCCCGATTGACCTCGAGCGCGCTCCGGTAGGAGACGCCGGGGTCGTAGATCTCGCACGGGTCGGCCTCGCACGGCTCCATGTCGAGGATGCGCAGGATGCGGCCGTCGGCGTCGGCGAACGCGATCGAGAGCGGGACGAGCGTGTCCTTCATCCAGAAGCCTCCCGCGTGCTCCTCGGGGAAGACGAAGATCATCCCGGCGTCCTCCGGGAGCGACTCGCGGTTCATGAGCCCGACGGCGCGCTCTCCGGCGGAGTCGGCCACCTCCACGTCGACGGCGACCTCGCCCTCCTCCGTCTCGATGACCACCCGGGGGCCGCTCTCGTCGCCCCCGCCTCCACACGCGGCGGCGGCGAGTGCGCTCAGGAGAGCGGCGAGGACGAAGCGCATGCGTCCATCGTCGCAGGCGCAAGCGGGCCCGTGAGCCCGCTTGCGCCTTCTCCGCTTACGCCGTCGCCGGTCGGCTGACGTGCCGAGTGGCGAGCGTAGCGCCGCCTGCCAGCAGCACGAGCACGAGCGCCGAGCCTGCACCGATGCCCGCGTCGCTCCAGTCGAAGCCGTCGCGCTGCGCCAGCTGGACCGTCCGCACGCCGTAGTCCTGCGGCAGCGCCCGCTGGTACGCGAACTGGTTGTAGCCGGCGCCCTGCACGGGCCGGTCGACGATGGAGCTCGGGAAGTCCGTCTGGAACGGGACGTATCCGGGCTCGACGCCGGCACCGCCCTCGTCGGGACCTGCCTGCGCCGCCGGGACGACGATGGCCGCAACCGCGAGTCCGAGAACCAGGCGCCTGAGGAACCAAGTCCTTCTCCGATTCCGCATCTCTCCTCCTCTCCCACGACCCCTGCTCTTGCTTCCACTCGACGGGCGGGCGACGTCCCTTCTTCCCTCGGCAGGCGGCGAGTAGAGTTGGCGTCCCTCCATGAAGCAGATCTATCCCGCCTCGATCACGGGCAAGGGCTTCGCGGCGGGCGGGAGCGTGCTCGACCACCGCTACGGCGCGACGCCGCCGTACACGCTCGGCGCGGAGGAGGAGTACATGCTCCTCGACCCCGAGAGCTTCGACCTCGTCCAGCACGTCGACACGGTGCTGACGGCGGTGCGGGACGACGGGTTCGTCGAGCGCATCGGCCCCGAGCTGATGCAGTCCGCGGTCGAGATCTCGACACCCATCTGCCAGACTGCGGGCGACATCGACCGCGAGCTCCGCCGTCTCCGGGGCTACGTCACGGACGTCGCCCGCGCGCAGGACCTGCGCGTCGGCTCGGCCGGCACGCACCCGTTCAGCCTCTTCGAGCGCCAGCGGATCACCGCGCGCGACCGCTACCGGAACCTCGTCGACCAGCTTCAGTACGTCGCGCGGCGCGAGCTGATCTTCGGTCTGCACGTCCACGTTGCCGTGGACGGGCCGGACAAGGCGATCCACGTGATGAGCGCGCTCCTCACCCACCTGAGCGAGCTCCTGGCGCTCTCGGCCAACTCGCCCTTCTGGCGCGGCGAGGCGACCGGCCTCGCCTCCAGCCGGCAGATGGTCTTCGCCGCCTTCCCGCGCTCAGGCCCGCCGCCGCGCTTCCGCGACTACGCCGACTACGCCGAGGTCGTCGGACAGCTGGAGAAGACAGGCTGCATCGCCGACTACACCCACATCTGGTGGGACATCCGCCCGCACCCGCGCTTCGGCACGATCGAGATCCGCGTGATGGACGCGATCACGCGCGTGGAGGAGACCGTCGCCCTCACCGCCTACGTGCAGGCGCTCGTCAAGTACTACTCCGAGCGCTTCGACGTGGGGGCGGAGCTACCGAGCTACCACCGCATCCTCACCACGGAGAACAAGTGGCTCGGCGCCCGCTACGGCCTCGAGGCACCCGTCATGGATCTGGCCACGGGACGGCGGAACCGCGTGCCGATCGCGCAGCTCGTCCGCCGAACGCTGCGCGAGATCGAGCCGCACGCGCGGGAGCTCGGCTCCGAGCGCGAGCTCGAGGGCGTCCGGGACATCCTCGGGCGCGGCAACGGCGCCGACCGTCAGCTGCGCGTCTTCAACGCCAACCGCGACATCGTCGAGGTCGTCCGGGAGATCGCGGACGCAACCGAGGCGGCCCTTCCCGTCGGCGCGTGATCGAGGTCGGTGAGCGTGTCCCCGACGTCGAGGTGTGGCGCTCCACGCGGGAGCGCCTCGGCCTGCGCGAGCTCGCGTCCCGAGGCCCCTACCTGCTCTTCTTTTACCTCTTCGACTGGTCGAGCACCTGAACGGACGAGCTGACGCTCCTGCGTGACAGGAGAGCCGAGTTCGAGCAGGCGGGGGTGGCGCCCTACCCGATCTCACGTGACAGCCCCTGGTCGCACATCGCCTGGAGCCAGGCGCTCGACCTCGGCGAGATCGGCCTTCTCTCGGACTGGACGGGCGACGCCGTGCGCGCGTTCGGCGTGGCCAGGAAGTACCGCGGCTTCGCCGACGTCGCCGATCGGAGCGCCTTCCTCGTGGACGGAGAGGGCATCATCCGCGGGGCATGGCGGTACGAGTCTTCCGAGCTGCCCGACTTCGACGAGTTGCTCTCGGCAGCCCGTTCCCTCTCGTCCTAGGGCTCTACGCCCTCGTCGCAGTCGCGGCGACTTGGCCCGGCGTCCGCTCGTTCACCGACTCGTTCATCGCCAACGGCGCCGACGGCCACGGTGAGGCCGCAGCGGGAGACCATCTCCAAGCCGTCTACCGCTTCTGGCTCGCGGGGCACCAGCTCGGGCGGGGAGAGGCGCCGTGGGTCGACCCGTACAGCTTCCAACCGCTCGTCGAGCCGCAGACCGTGCTCGGCGCGTGGCCCTTCGCACTCCCCTTCTGGCCGCTCGAAGTCCTCGCCGGCCCGGTCGTCGCCTGGAACCTCGTCCTGGTCGGGACGATCGTCGCCGCCGGTCTGCTCACGTACTGGTGGCTCCGCGCCCTCGACATCGGCACCGCCGGTGCCTTCGTCGGCGGGCTCGCGTTCGCACTCGCTCCCTACCGGCTGGCACAGAGCAGCGTCCACCTCCTCGGCTGGATCGCCGTCCTGCTCCCGCTCGCGCTGCTGGCGATCGAGCGGGCCCGCACGGCGGAGAGCCGACGGGCCGCGCACGCCTGGGGCGCCCTCGCCGCGCTCGC
>JBOHAD010000123.1:0-5360 GCA_050697555.1 Gaiellaceae bacterium
GGACCGTGCACGAGAACCCCGTTGGCGAGCGCCATGCCGCCGAGTCGGACCTTGGTCGTGCTCACTCTCCCAGTCTACGGGCCACGTGGACGAGGAAGCGCGTGCCCAGCTCCAGGTCGTCGACCGGGATCCGCTCGTCGGCTGAGTGAACGAGACGCGCGGCCAGCTCGACGTCCATCGTCCGCATGGGAAAGAACCCGTAGGCGACGGTGCCGAAGGCCTCCCGCACCCAGTGGCTGTCGGTGAAGCCGGGGAGGACGATGGGGACGAGCGCGGCGTCCGGCTCCTCGGCGCGGACGAAGCTCTCGACCGCCTCCCAGAGCGGTGTTCCGAGGGGAGAGCGGGTGCCGCCCACGCCCTCGATCCACTCGAGCTCGTAGTTGTCCTCGCCGAGCCATTCTCTGACGGCCCGCTCGACCTCCGACTGCGTCTGTCCCGGGAGCAGGCGGCAGTCGCACACCACCTCGCACACACCCGGAACGACGTTCCGTTGGCGGGAGGCTTGGATCATGGTCGGCGACACGGTGAACGCGAGCATCGGCTCGACCAGCGCCCGCACGACCGGCTCGACCGCCGCGAGCCCTTCTCTGACGGCGGAGACGTCGGGGACGCCCCCGAGGGCGCGGAAGAACCCTTCCGTCTCGGGCAGCAGGCGTGGCTGAGGCTCGAGGCTCCCGAGACGCTCCACCAGCCGCGCCGCCCGGACGAGCGCGTTGTCGGCGATCCCGGGCATGGAGGCGTGGCCACTCCGTCCGCGGACGCGGAGAAGGAACGGCGAGCTCATCTTCTCGGCGCCCGCGCACAGGTAGAGGGGCCGGCCCTCGACGACGACGCGGTCGCCCCCGCCCTCGTTGATGCAGTAGTCCGTCCGCACCGCCTCGGGATGCTCGCGGCAGAGCCAGGAGAGGCCGAAGTCGGCGCCCACCTCTTCGTCGGCGCAGGCGGCGAAGACGAGGTCGCCCGCCGGCCGGAACTCCTCCCGCGCCAGCGTCGCCATGGCGACGGCGCTCGCGGCGACCTGGCCCTTCATGTCGAGCGCCCCGCGGCCCCAGATGTGCTCGTCCAGGAGCTCGCCCGACCAGGGATCGAGCGACCACTCGACCGGGTCGGCGAGCACCGTGTCGGTGTGCGAGAGGAGGAGCAGGCTCGGGCCGTCTCCGCGGCCCGGGATGCGGGCGACGAGGTTCGCCCGCTCGGGCACGCGCGCATAGAGCTCGCAGGCGGCGCCCGCCTCCTCCAGGTAGGCGCGGAGGAGCTCGGCCGCCTGCGTCTCGTTCCCGGGTGGGTTGACGGTGTCGAGGCGGAGGAGCTCCTGGAGGAGCTCCGTCGCCTCGTCGCGGAGCGTGACCGCCGCCAACTGGCGCCTAGCGCCTGGTTCCGAGGACGAGCACGTACGGACGCGAGTGGTGCACGCCGCCGTTCGTCCGGAAGCCCTCGTAGAGCTCCACGAAGGCGCTGCGGAACTCCTCTCGCCGTTCGGGATCGAGCGTTTCCGCCAGCGTCCGAGTGGGCCCGTACACGGTTGAGAACAGCTCCCAGACCTCCTCCCCGGAATCCCCGGTCTGAGGCGCGTCGCCTTTCTCGTAGCGCAGCTCGAAGGCCTCTCCCAGAAGCTCGGCCGCATGCGCCGTATCGCCCCAGGCGAAGGCGCTCCCGACCCCGGGCGGGGGCGGTGGCTGGAAGCGCTTCATGACGGCGAACATCTCGACGACACCACGTTCGTGGCTCCAGCACGACATGCCGAGGCGCCCGCCGGGGCGACACACGCGGGCGAGCTCCTGGGCGACGGCAGCGTGATCGGGCGCGAAGATGACGCCGAAGCTCGAACCGACGACGTCGAAGCTCGCATCCTCGTAGGGCATGTTCTCGGCGTCGCCGACCTCGTACCGAATGTCGACTCCGTCCTCGCCGGCGAGCCGCCTCGCCGTCTCGATGAGAGCAGGCGCGAGGTCGAGGCCGACCACCTCCGCGCCCGTCCGGGCGAGCCGCGTCGCGAGGGCGCCCGTTCCCGTCGCGACGTCGAGCCCACGCTCCCCGGGCCGGGCGTCCAGCGCGCGTGCCAGGTGGTCGAGTGCGGGCGTGTAGTGCTCCGGCAACCGCTCGTACGGACCGGTGCCCCACATGACGCTCTGCTTCTGCTTCAGCTCTTCGAATCCCATGTCCATCTTCCTTGGTCGAGGCGAGCATACTTCGCGGCGTGACCGTCGCTCGCCTTTGGCTCGCTCCCGTGGGGGAAACCATGTTTCCCCCACGAACCCCCTTCTTTGATGCCGTGGAAGAACCTCCCGGTTCCCCCACACCCCCTCCACTCGCTCATCGGCCAGAGACTGGCCGATGAGCGATCTCTTCTCCGACGCCGCCGAGGAGCGGCTCGACCAGGTGGCGCCGCTTGCGGTGCGGCTACGCCCGGCGCGGCTCGAGGACTTCGTCGGCCAGGCAGGGGTCGTGGGGCCCGGCTCGGCGCTCGCGCGGGCGATCGCGGAGGACCGCGTCGGCTCGGCGATTTTCTACGGACCGCCGGGAAGCGGGAAGACGACGCTCGCGCGCATCGTCGCGGCAGCGACGGGAGCGGCCTTCGAGGAGCTCTCGGCGGTGTCCGCCTCGGTCGCGGACGTCCGCGGCGTGATCGCGCGCGCCCGCGAGCGGCTCGGCGCGAACGGGCAGCGGACGATCCTCTTCCTCGACGAGATCCACCGCTTCAACAAGGCCCAGCAGGACACCGTGCTGCCCGCCGTCGAGACCGGGCTCGTGACTCTGATCGGCGCGACGACGGAGAACCCGTACTTCGAGGTCAACTCGGCGCTCCTCTCGCGAACGCAGATCTACGAGCTGCAACCGCTGGCGGAGGAGGAGCTCACGGTCCTCGTTCGCCGTGGGGCCGACGAGCTCGGAGCCGACGTCCCGGAGGCCCTCGCCGGGCTGATCGCTCAACGGGCCGGAGGCGACGGGCGGGCGGCGCTGAACATCCTCGACCTGGCCTGGCAGACCGCCCGCTCGGAGGACCTTCCGCTCGAGGAGCGGCACGTCGAGGACGCGGCGCGCCGCCGGCCGATCGTCTACGACAAGCGCGGGGACGCGCACTACGACTTCACGTCGGCGTTCATCAAGTCCATCCGCGGCTCGGACGCGGACGCGGCCCTCTACTACCTGGCGGCGATGCTCGAAGGCGGCGAGGACCCGCGCTACGTGGCCCGCCGTCTGATCGTGCACGCCTCCGAGGACGTCGGGATGGCGGACTCGCGCGCGCTCCTCATCGCGGTCGCGGCGGCGCACGCTGTCGAGCACGTCGGCCTCCCCGAGGCGCGCCTCAACCTGGCGCACGCGACCATCTACCTCGCCCGCGCGCGGAAGTCGAACGCGGTGATCACTGCGCTCGGCGCCGCCGCGCGGGACGTCCGCGAGCACGGCGCGGCCCGCCCGCCCAAGCCGCTCCGGGACGACCACTACCGCGGAGCGAAGAAGCTCGGCCACGGCGAGGGCTACGTCTACCCCCCGAGCGACCCCGCCGGCTACGACGTCGAATACCTCCCGGAGGAGCTCCAGGGGCGAACGTACTACGACCCCTCGGACGAGCCCGAGTAGCCATTTCGGGGTCAGACCCCGGCGTGTCCACGCGAGACATGTTCTGGGGCACGAACGCCAGCTCCATGCGCGTCGCGTGATCTTGGCACCCGGATGCGTCTCGTCCCCGGGGCCTTGTCCGGGGTCAGACCCCGTCGTGTCTTGGGGAGACATGGCGGCGCGGGTAGATTCCACACCGCGATGAAGATCGTCTGCCTGGTCAAGCAGGTGCCGAACCCGGCGCACGTGAAGCTCGACCCGGAGACGAGGCGGCTCGTGCGCGAAGGCGTCCCGCTCGAGCTGAACGAGTTCGACGTCTACGCGGTCACCGAGGCGATCCGCCTGCGTGACGCCCACGGCGGTGAGGTCGTGACGATGACGATGGGGCCGCCGCAGGCGGAGGAAGCTCTGGCGACTGCGCTCGCCATGGGTGCCGACCGCGCGATCCACCTCTCCGACCGCGTGTTCGCGGTCGCCGACACGATCGGCACCTCGCGAACTCTCGCCATGGCACTGCGAAAGGAAGGCGCCGACCTCGTCCTCTGCGGCCGGAAGACGGTCGACTCCGAGACCTGGCAGGTGCCGCCGGAGGTCGCCGCCCAGCTGGGCTGGCCCCAGCTCACGAACGTCGACCGGCTCGAGCTCGCCGACGGGCGCCTGCGCGCCCGGCGCGAGACGGACGAGGGGTACGACACGTACGAGCTCGGGCTGCCGGCGGTCCTCTCCGTCACCGAGGCGATCAACGAGGGGATCTGGCCCGCCAGGCGCGACGTCCAGGCCGCGCCCACGGACGGGCGGATCACAGTCTGGCGGGCGGGCGACCTCGTCGACGAGGTCGCGGACTACGAGACACGCTTCGGACAGACCGGCTCGCCGACGCGCGTGCTCGCCGTCAAGGACGTCACGCCCGAGCGCCGCGGCGAGATCGCCGCTTCCCCCGAGGAGGCGGCGGCGCGGATCCTCGCGCTCCTCGCCGAGGCGGGCGGGCCGCCGGCCTCCGCCTGGGAGAAGCCCGAGCGCCTCGGCGAGAAGCCGGGCAAGGCGTACGACTGCTGGACTGTCGTCGAGCTCGTCGAAGGGCGGCCGCGGCGCGTCTCCCTGGAGCTCCTGGGCAAGGGCCGCGAGCTGGCGGGGAAGCTCGGCGGGACGAGCGTCGCGCTCCTCGTGGGCCACCGCCTGGGCCAGGCCGCGCGGGAGGTCGCCCGCCACGGCGCCGAGCGCGTCGTGGTCGTTGAGGACGAGCGGCTCGCCGAGTACCACCCCGAGACCTACGCTTCCGCGCTCCGCCAGGTGGTCGAGCGCGAGCAGCCCCACGCGCTCCTCATCCCCTCGACCATGATGGGCCGCGACTACGGCCCACGCGTCGCCGGCGAGCTCGAGCTCGGCATGACCGGCGACTGCGTCGACCTCGCGATCGACAAGGCCGGGCGGCTGATCCAGTACAAGCCGGCGTACGGAGGAAACATCGTCTCGGTGATCATGGGCTCGACGACGCCCCAGCTCGCCACCGTCCGCCCGGGGATGTTCGCTGCCGTCGAGCCCCGTGACGAGGCCGAAGCCGAGCGTGTCGACTTCGCGCTCGACGGCCTCCCGACCCCGCGCACCCGCCTGCTCGAACGCCGACACGACCCGGACACCGCCGGCTACGAGCTCGACTCCGCCTCCGTCGTCCTCTGCGCCGGCAAGGGGATCGGCGGCCCCGAGGCGCTTCCCGAGATCGAGGACTACGCTCGCCGCCTCGGCGCCGCCGTCGGGGCGAGCCGCGACCTGGCCGATGCCGGCTGGCTTCCCAAGAATCG